>JAGGYC010000075.1 GCA_021162745.1 Desulfuromonas sp.
AAAAGTAGAGAACGATAAGCTAACAAGTTATTTAATGCCGTAGCTCAGAAAAATAGAAAACTCAGTCGGTCGTAAGATCCGACTTGCCGCCAAGGTGAAGCATAACGGAAAACGACACATCGTAAGTAGGTCTGCGACCCCCGGAGGGCGGTTTTTAAAGCCATTTCTTTGCACACTTTTTTTGGGGCCTGTCAAAAAAGTACGTCGGCTGCGGGACGAAACCCGCGAACTTGATCTTGGTTTATGGCATCTTGATCAACATTTTCTCGTTGCTGAACGGCGTCATTTGGATTGATTGTAAGGACGTTAGCAGGTGAGGCAGCGGTTCATTTCCGTCGAGCTGTCGGGTTACGCTCCGCTAACCCGACCTACCAAAATCCCAGCGGAAGATCAGTGCTAAACATCTTATTTTGTGTTTGCGAGACCATCATGAATAAAAGCGAAAAAAAAGCAGAGTTGCACCGCTTTATCCCCACCAGTCGTGCCGAGATGGACGCCCGTGGCTGGGATGAGCTGGATGTGCTGTTTATCTCCGGCGATGCCTATGTTGATCACCCGTCGTTTGCGGTTGCCCTGTTGGCGCGTGTGCTGGAGGCGCAGGGACTACGGGTGGGTATTATCGCCCAGCCCGATTGGCGTAATCCCGATGCGTTCAAGGTGATGGGGCGGCCACGTTTGTGTGCGGCGATCTCCTCCGGGGCCATGGATTCGATGGTCAACCATTACACGGCGGCGAAAAAGAAGCGTCGTGACGATGCCTACACCCCCGGTGGTCAGAGCGGGGCGCGACCGAATCGGGCGATTATTGCCTACACGGCGGCGGTTAAAGGGGCATTTAAAGGGTTGCCGGTGATCATCGGCGGCATTGAGGCCAGCTTGCGACGCTTGGCCCACTACGATTACTGGAGCGATAGCGTGCGGCGCTCGATTCTGGTCGACAGCAAAGCCGACCTGCTGGTGTACGGCATGGGTGAACGACCGTTGCAGGAGATTGTCTACCGTTTGCAGCAAGGTGAAACCGTTGGCGAGATCACCGATGTGCCGGGAACGGTGTGGCTGAGTTCGTTTCCGCCGCCGGGAGTCATGCTGCCCGATTTTGCCGCCGTTGAGCACGATGTTGAGCGCTATGCCGAAGCCTTTGCTCTGGTTGAAAAAGAGGGGCATAACGCGCTGGTGCAGGGGCATGCCGGCCGCTATGTGGTGGTAAATCCCCCAGCGCAGCCGCTGGCCGAAGCGGAACTGGATGCCGTTTACCGGTTGCCGTTTGTTCGGCGTCCCCATTTTTCATATCAGGAAAAAATTCCGGCATTTGAGCAGATTCGCTGGTCGGTGACCAGTCATCGTGGTTGTCAGGGTGGCTGTGCCTTTTGTGCTATCGCCCGTCATCAGGGCCGTTTTGTGCAATCGCGCTCCGAAGGTTCCGTTGTCGATGAAGTGCAGCGGCTCAGTGCCGATCCTCAGTTTCGTGGTACCATCAGCGATGTCGGCGGACCAACGGCCAATATGTATGGCATCGAGGTCAGGGATCGGCAACGCTGTCGCCGTTGTCGGCGCAGCAGTTGTCTCCATCCGGGCATCTGTGAAAATCTGCGGGTGAATACCGGCCGTGGGGCACGATTGTTACGGAAGGTGCGTCAATTGCAAGGTGTCAAGCATGTGTTTGTTGCCTCCGGGGTCCGTTACGATCTGTTGGAAAAACAGAGCGACTATACGCAGGAGTTGTTCGATCATCATGTCGGAGGTCTGCTCAAGGTGGCGCCCGAGGCGTTGAGCGATCCCTTGCTGCAGGTGATGCGAAAGCCAAAGGCGGCGTTGTTTGGTCGCTTTGTCGACAGCTTCCGGGACCATAACCGGCGGCGGGGGAAACGGCGGGGGATTGTCCCCTATCTCATGGCGGGGCATCCGGGCTCAACACTGAGTGACATGGTGGATACCGCCTTGTTCTTGCAGCGCTACCATCTTGAGGTGGAGCAGGTGCAGGAATTTACCCCCACACCGGGAACCCTGGCAACGTGCATATACCACACCGGCATTGATCCAATGACGGGACAGCGGGTTAAAAGTAGTTATTCGGAGCGGGAGCGGCGGTTGCAAAAGGCGTTGCTGCTTTATCATCAACCGCAGCAGCGTAAGGCGATTCGTGAAGCGTTACAGGCTTGTGGCCGCGAGAAGGACGGAGCTGTTTTGCTCGGCACCTCGTCACGCCAGCCCTCCAAACCGGCCGGGAATAAGAGTGGGCGTAAACGGCGACGCTAGTGGTGTGTTGGGGAAAACAGCATGCGAAAAAGTTGTTGATTCAGCTCTCTAATGGTAAGGTGGATATAGATGAAAATCTAATAATCGGCATTGTGCCTATTTTGGCCAGGGTTGGTTCGCTTTCCAATAAAGATCAAGCGGCGGAGAATGATGAAAAATCTCTTTATTCCCCGAACAATTCAAGGTTCCTCATCGCAGTTGTTTTACGGCTGTAGAGTTGTATTGTTCAGCCTGCTGGTGTTCTTTTTGCTGTTGGTCGGCCCGACTCGGGCGCATCGGGCCGAGGTGTTGATTCCATTGACGCCGCAAGAGCAGCTGTTCCTCAAGCAACACTCCCGTTTTCTTGCCCATGCCGAGACGGATTATCGACCTTTTGTCTATGTCGAAGATGGTCAGGCGCGGGGATTCGCTGTTGATCTGACCAACCTGCTCGCTGAGCGGCTCGCTATCCATATCGATTATGTGGTCGATGAGAGCTGGGATGAGGCCATGGCGAAGCTCAAACAGCGCCAGATCGATCTGGTCCTGGCCATGGTCAACACGCCGAAACGGCGAACCTTTGCTCATTTTACCGACCCTATCCTGACCACTTATACCGGCCTGGCAACGCGTAAAGATGATCCGGGTGGCAAGACGTTGGCCAATTTTTACGGTCGTCGTGTTGCCACGGTTGACGGTTATTGGCACTACGATGTATTGCGGCAACACTATCCGCAGATTGTCTCGGTTTCTTATTCCGATAATGTTTCCTGTCTTGAAGCGTTGGCCACCGGCGAGGTGGACGGTGTTTTATCCAGTAACCCGGTGCTGGCCTACCAGATTCGCCGTAGTTATATGCTGGGGCTGGAAACGCGACCGGTTTTAGGCTCGGTCCATTTTCGCAGCACTAAAGAGGGCTATGGTATTCGTCTCGACTATCCGTTGTTGGCGTCTGCCTTGCAAAAGGCCCTGGATTCGGTTTCCGAAACAGAGTTCAACGAACTGCGGCGGCGCTGGCTGATTGATGATGTGGTTGCTCCCCGGTCTTTGGTGCTGAGCTCGAAAGAACGGCAACATCTTGCCGCACTGGGGGAACTGCGCCTGTGTATTGATCCGGCCTGGTTGCCGCTGGAAGGTGTCGATGAACAGGGACGCTATGCGGGGCTGACGGCGGATTACTTTGAATTGTTGCAACAGCAGTTGCCTGTGCCGATTCGCCTGGTGCCGACCACCTCCTGGCTCGATACTCTTGACAAGGCCCAGGCCGGGGACTGTGATCTGTTGTCGCTGGTGAGTGTGACGGAAGATCGCAGCAAATTTCTCAATTTCACCCGTCCCTATCTGAACCTGCCCATCGTGGTTGCAACGCGTGACGAGGAGATCTTTATTGAAAACATTCAGCAGGTGATCGGTCGCCGTCTCGGCTGTACCAAGGGCTATGCGATTACCGAGCGGTTTCGCCGTCAGTATCCGGCCATTGATCTGGTTGAGACCGATACCGTGGCCGAAGGGGTGAGGATGGTGCAGCGTGGTGACATCTACGGTTTTGTCGGTACCGTTGCCGCCATCGGCCAGGCGATCCGCGATCAGGGGCTGGATGATGTGAAGATATCAGGTCAGGTCGATATGGCGCTACAGCTGTGTGTCGGCGTGCGCAAGGATGACCCGCTGTTGCTGGATATTATGGATCGGGCGGTGGCGGCACTGGCTCCCGGAGAGGGGCAGCGGCTGTACAACAAGTGGGTGACGGTGTCCTATCGTCAGGGGGTCAATCTGGAACTAGTGCTGGCTGCGGCGCTGATGGCTGGTGTCCTGATTGTGTTGATGGTGGGGCGCAATCGTCGGCTTTCGCAGTTAAATCAGGAAATTCTCGATGCTCATCGCCTGCTGGAGGAAAAATCGCGCGAACTTGAACATCTGTCGATTACCGATCGCCTGACGGGGCTGGCTAATCGCTTCAAAATTGAAGAGGCGTTCAATTACGAGTGGACTCGCGAAAAACGCTATGATCAGCCGTTGTCACTGATACTGCTTGATCTCGATCATTTCAAGGCTGTGAATGATCGTTACGGTCATCAACAGGGGGATCGGGTGCTCTGTGCTGTGGCGGGTTCTCTGCGTCGACGCATACGTGAGACCGACGTTGTCGGTCGCTGGGGCGGCGAAGAGTTTATGGTTGTCTGTCCGGCCACCTCGTTGTACGAGGCGCGGATCTTGGCCGAAGCGCTGCGTGTTGCCATTGCCCGGATCGATTTAACCCCCCTTTCGCAGCAGACGGCGAGTTTTGGTGTGGCGACGGTGCGTGATGGAGACGATCAGGGTGATACCTTCCGCCGGGCGGACAAGGCGCTCTATCGGGCCAAGGAGTTGGGGCGTAACCGGATGGTTGCTGAAAATGAATAACTCTGTGGGCTGTTGCGGGAGAGAGTTGTGACGCTGAGTTTGACCATCCTTGGCTCCGGGACCAGTACCGGTGTGCCGGTGATCGGCTGTGATTGCCCGGTTTGTGCATCAATCAATCCGAAAAACCGGCGTATGCGTTGCAGTGCCCTGTTGGCGTGGGGGGAGTACCGCATCCTCATTGATACGGCCACCGATTTGCGTCAACAGGCGTTAACTTGTAACTTACGGCGTGTGGATGCCGTGTTGTACACCCACAGCCATGCCGATCACGTTCATGGTATTGACGATCTGCGCTGCTTTAATGCTCTGTCCGGCAGGGATATCCCCGTCCATGGTGCCTCGTGGATGATCGAACGCTTGTTGACCAGTTTCCCTTATGTGTTCAGTGATCAGTACAGCAGTAGTAGTTTTCGTCCCAAGCTGACGCCGGTCGTGGTGAGTGAGCCGTTTGAGTTGTTTGGGCGGCAGGTGCAGCCGATTTTTTTGCACCATGGCTGCGAAGAGGTGGTGGGCTACCGAGTGGGTACTTTGGCTTATTTGACCGATTGTAATCGGATTCCCGTTAAAGCGATGGAGCAATTGCAGCATCTCGATGTGCTGGTGATTGATGGACTCAGATTTCGTGACCATCCGACCCATTTTACCATCGACCAGGCGATTGCCGTGGCAGAGCAATTGCAAGCCAAACGGGTGATTCTGACCCACCTGAGCCACGATGTGGATTATGGTCGCGATAGTGATAAACTGCCGGAACATGTTGAATTTGCCTATGATGGCCTGTCTGTTACGTTGTAAGTTGTCTTTTTCTGATTAGCACGAATGTTCCGTTTTGGTTCTGCTCTCCGCATCCGTCATGCCCGCGAAGGCGGGAGAGACGAATCCGAGGATTCTTTTCGAGTGTAGTGGAATATTGATTCTAATCAGGTATTTCTTTGTCGATAGTGAGTGTTCATGCATCAGGAATTACGGCTTCACGGACATATTGACGATACCATCGAATATTATGTGACGGTGGCGGCGCGCAATGCAGAGCGATGTCATTTTTATGATCGCGATGGCGATGATTTGCGGGTTTTTTCTCCGGGCAACGAGGTCCGTCTTGATCGAACCGGCTTAAGCCATTGGGGAAATGGCGGCAGTTTCTGCGAATATATGTATGGCATTGATCAGCCCTTGGCGGATTTGCTTAAACCCGAGGTGAAAAACCGTCTGGTTTTATACGGCGCCAGTTATCGCGATAATGGTGAACTGTCCTTTAGTGACGACACCATGGATCGCATTCCCTACGATACGATTTTTGACGAGGGGCATGCGATCAGTAATTGCTTCTTTTTTGTTACCGGCTCTATCTATGGCGCATTGGAGACACAGCAGGAGGGTCTGTTGTGTTTGCTCGGTAAGGTGATCAAGCGAACAGCTTATGTTGCCGCCGCCGATGATGCTCGCTTGGCTGATGAGCTGTTCGGACTGCTCGGTCACAAAAGTCATCTGTACCTGATCCGTTTGATTAACAAAAAACATCTCGCCTACTATGAGTTGTTTCGGAAACTGTATTTTTCTTATCGTGCAATCCCCGATGAGGAATATGAAAACTTAAAGGTGTTGGCGCAGCGGTTGGGAATTGATGGACATCAACAGCAACGTATCCGTATCGCGGCCATGTACGCCCATCGCGATAATCGCGCTGTTGTCGATGAGTATCGTGATATTCTGACCGCCTGTCATCACCGCGGAACCATCAGCTGTCGGGAAAACGCCCGTTTGACCCGCCTGAAAACCCTGGCAACGCGCAATAAGATTCCCGCCGCCTTATTTGCGCCACTCGATGATAATCTCAAGTACGACAAAATGGTCGATCAGGAGCAGGACTATATTGCCGAAACACGGGAAATCCTCTCCGGTCTGTTGGCGAATAATCTGCGCTTGGATGTGGCGATCAACCGTGAAGATATTGTGCGGCTGTTGCATGGCAAACGGCAGTCGATGAATAATCGCGATTATCTGTTCGATCAAATCATGCTTGAAACCAGCAAGTCCTGTGACGAGCGGGTCTATTCGGGCGCTGATGTCGCATTATTGGAAAAGATGACGGCGATTATCGACTATTTTGAGCACTATGAAAACAGTGCCACCGAGATCAATAATCTGGCATTTATGGTTGGCGTGCGCATTGAGGAGCAGATGTTGCGGACTGTTCAACGCAGCTATAAGGCTCTTGAGCGTCTGGAAGAGGGGTTGTTTGACCGGTTGTTGTTCGAAGATCTGCTGGTTAATAAATTTCTCGGTTTTTATGGCCGCCGTAAAATTCAATGTTTACAGAATTCATTGCATGAAGGCCGAGCCGTTGCACCGCTGCTCACCGAGTTGCAGGTGATTAGCGCAAACGAAGACCTGTGTGATTCCATGTTGGTAGTTGTTAAAGAGCAGCTGCGGAATAAGTATTCCCGTGCGGTGAATTGGGAAGACCATGTCGTTCTCCAGAAGGAAGTGGCCGGTATTTTGCTAAGACATGGGAAATTGCCGGGTCCGTTTCCCGAAGATCTTTTCCGCGATGTCATGATCAACGTTGAAAAAGAGTTGTTCTATCTTCAGGATTTACTTCCACAAATTATTGCTGATAGCAATCTTGAGTTGAGAGAAGATTTTTTGATCAATAGCGGATTGGATCGTTTTTATGTCGAGGAGTTGGAAAATGATTATCTGGCACGTCATGGCCTCAATGAGGATGTATTGTGGCCCGTGCGTAAAGGGATTGATAATCAGGATTAAAAACAACCTGCATCGGCTTTCAATGGCAGGTCACGCATGAGAGAGGTAACAGGTGACAGAGGTGAAAAATACAAGAGCGGGTGTTTGCCCCTTTATGAAAGCGCCGATGGCGGACTGCTACTGCCGTAGTTTGAGCAGTGAAAATATCGAAAAAGCGTTCGATTTTTGCAGTGGTGATTATGAGGCCTGTACCATCTATCAGAATGTCTTTCGTGCTGATGAGGTGATCGACAAGCAGCTCAGTAAAGAGGAGTCCTTTCCCGTTATAGGGCTGGCGACAGGGCAGGAGCGCCATTATCAGCTACTGTCTCGTCAGGAATTGAGTTTGCAGGT
Source organism: Desulfuromonas sp. (assembly GCA_021162745.1). Taxonomy (GTDB): domain Bacteria; phylum Desulfobacterota; class Desulfuromonadia; order Desulfuromonadales; family Desulfuromonadaceae; genus Desulfuromonas. Next base: position 7,741 of record JAGGYC010000075.1, read on the forward strand.
GCTGGGACTGTTGGAGAGCAATCCTCCGGCGCGAAACATGTTCCACGATTTTATCCTGATGCTGTGCAACTTTTGTGCTGTTAATGACATCACCCTCTACATCCTTGATGGCGACAATCACCTGTGTCAGGAGATGGTCGGTTGTCATGGCAGTGAGGTCACCGAGGCACGTATCCCCGGCAAACTTGATTGCTTGTGTGGCCATATTTTTAACGGCGAAGTTCTCGATGAGACATTGCAGGGAACCTCGACGGGTATCTATTGGACTAACGATCGAACCACCCTGTCGCCGAAAGTCGCCGCAGGATTGAATGCCTGTATCAACACCTGTTGTCCTGAGCAAACTGTGGGATCCCTGGTCTTGTTGCCGGTTAATTATCAGGGTAAGGTTGTCGGCGTTGTCCGTATTAACGATCCCCGGAATAATTTGTTTACCGGTGATGATATCCGCTTTCTCGATGGTCTGTGCTCTGCGTTGGGCGTTATTGTCGGTTGTGCCCGCTCTGAGCGGGGATGTGCCTATGCCGAGATGATTATTGACAGTGTCCAGAGCCCGATTGCGGTTATCGATCCAAACTATGTCTATCGGAAAATTAATCATGAATACGGTCGTTGCGTTGCTCGTCCGGAGTCAGAGATTATCGAAAAAACAGTTGAAGAGGTGATCGGTAAAGATCTTTTTACCAAGACGTTTAAGCCTCTAATCGATCAAGCCCTGTGTGGTGAGCGAGTGAAGGACCGGGCCCTGGTCGATCTTTCCGGGCATCCACAGTCCTCGTGTGATATTTGCTGTGCTCCCCATTTTAGTGCCGAGGGTGAGGTTGATGCCGTGGTGATCGATATTCACCTCGTTTCCTGAGCATAAGCTCCGCTGATACTGTGTAAATTGACAGACCTTTCATTCTTGATAGGGCTGTTTTTTTCTGCGGTTGATCCAAATATTTGATGTGCTTCTGTTTGTTATACTAAGGCGTGTTCATGGAGATGGCTGAATCTTTATTGGGCTGCGGCAGGACGGACTATGCCAGATTGTCCGTGCGCTATGGTTTTTTGGCTACTGATGCACCATGTGCTCTCAACAACCCAGCTTTAATCATGTTGCCACTTTCCTGGTTCGTTTAACTTGTTGTTTCCCGCCTCACTGCTGTCCGTAATTTGCACTGATCCTTTGTCTGCTTCATCTGCGTCTTAACGGCTGCGCTGAGGATTGGTTGTGTCCTTTCTGTCTTTGTTTATCTCAGTGAGCAATCATTTGCCGGAGGGGTCACTGTTGCAGGTCTAATATTTTATGCCATACTTGGTAACGATGTTTGGTGGCACTGTTTTATGTCTGTAGCCAATGGGGGAGATTTGTCGGCGAATAAAATCCTTGTTTTTTCATTGCGTGCTTGCAAGTATTTTATGGTTTTATTTCTGTGATAATGTTTTTTTTTATGTTTTGCAGTTGTAACTATTCGGTAATTAAGGCATTTGAGCGTTGTCTGTGTGGAGTGCAGGATTGTTTTCTTGACTGAAATGTTGATAGTGAACACCTTATGCTCTATTTTTATAACAACATTTTACTTGACGGATAATTTAGCGCTGTGGCATAAAATATGAAACACGAAACACCTTTTGAATTACTTGTGATTTTGGTTTGGGAAAGGATGTGTGACAATGGATGACACACTGTATTACATTCTTGGCGGTATCATAACAGGTGGTGCCTTGATCTGTTTTATGTTTTCTTATTTTCAGGATTGTCGCGAGCAGAGTTCCCGCAAAAGGCGGACGCTGTATTCGATCATTAATCGACTCGACCATTAATCGACTTTGGCGCTGTTCGCGGAATAATTTTTTCAATAAACACATATTTCCGAAAGGAGGGTAAAGGGAAAGACTACTGGGTATTTTAGATTGTATGGTTTAAAGCTTATGTGGTTTGCCGGGGTGGTGCTCAGCAAACTATTACACCAAGGAGGTATGGGTATGGAAAAAGATATTAATATTAACTTTTTCAAGCCGGTCGGCGACTTTATGAAAAAAGACGTGGCTATAAAAAAGAAGATCATCGTGATTTGGTTTTTGGCTGTTTACGGATTTCTCTTTCTTTTAAAACTCGTTGCAAACCCGGATGAGACTGTTCAGTTGACGCTGAATACCGGTGAGGTGATTACTCAGGTTTCAGGGATGAGCTTCCTGACTGAAACTCAGTTCCTGGGCTTCCCTTTCCATTACTGGTATTCCTCGCAGTTCCTGATCGCACTGTTTATCGGCCTGTGCTACTGGTACTGCAAGTTTATTGACAAGCTTGAGTCCGAATACGAGAAATAAGAAAGGGAGACTTCTGATATGAAAAGAATGATGCATTGGGGCTTGTCCCTGTTCTTCGTGTTGATGTCAACCAACGCATTTGCGGTGACGAACCTCAACCCTGAAGGTAAGTTTAAAGTAATTCCTGCTATCCTGATGATCTCGCTGCTGATCCTGTTCATCATGGTCGGTGTATTCTCCAAGGCGCAGAATACTGAAGATTACTGGGCAGCTGGTCGTGGCGTTGGTCAGATCGGTGGCGGTATGGCGATTGCCTCTAACTGGATGTCAGCAGCGTCATACCTCGGTATGGCTGGTCTGATCTACCTCAAAGGCTACTTCGCTATCTCCTACGTCCTCGGTTGGACAGGTGGTTACGTGCTGTTGCTGGTCTTGATGGCTGGTCAGGTACGTCGCTACGGTAAGTACACGGCTCCCGACTTTGTCGGTGACCGTTACTACTCCACTACCGCCCGTCTGATGTCTGCTCTGATCGTTATCACCATCTCCTTTGTCTACGCTGTTGGTCAGTACAAAGGTATTGGTATGATGTTCAACTGGATCTTCGGCATCGACTACAAGACATCCGTTGTTGTTGGTACCGGTGTTGTTTTGACCTATGTACTGATCTCCGGTATGCTGGGTGCGACCAAAAACATGCAGGTTCAGTATGTGGTTATCGTTATCACCTTCTTCCTGCCCCTGTTCTTTATCGCTTCAAAGCTGGGTTACTTCTCGGCTGTACCTCAAATTGGTTACGGCGCAGCTGTCTATGACATCGGTCATGGTGGTAACGGTATCGTTGCCGCAGCGTCTGATCCAAGCTACTATTTGCCATTCGCCAAGTACACCATGTACCACTGGTTCGCATTGTGCATGACCTTGATGCTCGGTACTGCCGGTCTGCCTCACGTTATCGGTCGCTTCTATGTTGTACCTCGTGTTAGCGATGCTCGCTGGCAGGTTGTTTGGGGTCTGTTCTGCATCGCATTGGTATACTGGACTGCTCCGGCATACGCTGCTTTCGCCAAGTTCTCCAACCTGCTCGGTACTACTGGTACCACCATTACTCCTGACGCCATCGTTGTTAACGCGGCTGAGCTCGCTGGTCTGCCTGAGTGGTTCGCCGGCTTCCTGGCTGCCGGTGGTGTATCCGCAGCGTTCTCCACCGTTGGTGGTTTGCTGATGGCTGGATCTTCGGCTTTCGCTCACGATATCTACTTCCGCGTAATGTATCCTAATGCGAGTGAAGACAACAAGATGAAGGTTGCCCGTATCGGTACCGTCATTCTCGGTGTTTCCATCATCATCGTTGCTCTGAACCCACCGGCGTTGATCGCCCAGATTACAGCGGTTGCGTTTGCCCTCGGTGCAAACACCTTCTTTCCACTGTTCCTCTTGGGTCTGTGGTGGAGCCGTACCACCAAGGAAGCGGCTATTGCCGGTATGATCGTTGGTCTGGCTGTGACCTTCGGTTCCATGCTGATTCCTAAGACTTCCATCCTGGCCTTCTACATTCCGTTTACTTCAAGTGCGGTTGTTGGTGTGCCGGCAGTTCTCATCACTATGATCGTTGTATCATACATGACTCCTGAGCCTTCTCAGGAAATCAAGGAACTGCTTTACCGGGTTCACAACGACGAGTAGTCGTTACGAACTGTAAGACACTTGCCCCCCCTTCGCTCCTTGCGAAGGGGGGCTTTTTTTGTTTTGTCTACCGTACGTCATACCAGCGAAGGGGGGTATCCAGAGGTTGTACAGCGAATTCTGGACTCCCGCCTTCGCTGGAGAGACGAACTTGAGGATGGCTTTTGGTGTAGCGAAAGGATTGATGCTAATCAGAAAGTGTGTTGGTTACGGGATGAAACTTGGAACAACCGGCCCTGTTGACGCTCGTTGCGTTCGGCGGCAATAAACGGGGGGCATGGTGCATAAGAATCGTTGTCGGGTTACGCTCCGCTAACCCGACCTACCGTTCTTAACGAAGGAGCAGGGAGGGAAAGTTTAACGCCAACGAGGTGTTGAATAATGGTGCCACGAAAAAAGTAGATCCCGACCAAGCAACCAAATTATTCAACGCCTCAGCCATGAAAAACAATCAAATCAGTCGGTCGTAAGATCCGACTTGCCGCCACGGTGAAGCACGACGGAAAACAACTCATTGTAGGTGGATTTGCGACCCCCGGAGGGCAGTCTTTTAGGCGATTTCTTTGCCCACTTTCTTTGGGGCCTGTAAAGAAAGTGGGTCGGCTGCGGGGCGAGACCCGCGGGTATGACTTTTTTTTTGATCTTAGAGATGGCTCCAGTGAGCCACAGACTGCTATTGCCAGTGAGGCTGGTGACGCAAGTATTGATTGAGGAAGAGAATTGTTGCCAAGGGGAGGGTAAGCAAGGCACCAAGGCCGAAAAACAACGTACCAAGACTGAACAGCAGCGCAGCGGCAACCAGAGTAACACTCCAACCCACGGGATCATGGCGCACGGTGTTCAAACTCCACTTGAATGCGGTGATGGTATCCATGCGGTTTTCGATCACGGCGATAGTGCCGGGGACGGTGACGATCAGCGCGGCAGCGGCCAGGGGAACGCCGATGAGGGGAAGCACACCAAGGAAGAAATGGATGACAAGCTGCAGCAAAGCGTAGAGCAGCAGGGGGATAAAACAGTCCCAGGCGCGGAACAATTCTCCGATCTCCACCTGCTCATTACGACACAGCCGCAGGATGTAACGGATATAGCCGGCGCTCAGGGCCAGATTGAGGAGAGGAATCCAGCACAGCAGCAGGAACAGGGCACTTAACAACAGCAAGTTGCCCAGATGTTGTTTCCACAGTTCATAACTGCTGGTGAACAGATCTGACAGGGCAAAGGGGCGCAGTGGCGTAGTCATGGATTTACTCCCGGCATCAATCGCCGTCAATCAGGTTGCCCAGCGTCCCCAGAACCGACCCCTCCCCTTTGCTGCCGCCACGCTGTGGTGCCGCTTGGAGCATGCGACCTGCCAGACGAGAGAAGGGGAGAGATTGCAGCCAGATTTTTCCGGGGCCGTGCAGACGGGCGAAGAACAGTCCTTCACCGCCGAACAGAGAGGTCTTGATGCCGCCGGCCTGCTGGATATTGAAATCAACCTGTGGTTCATAGGCGACGATACAACCGGTATCAACGTGCAATTCTTCACCGGCTTTCAGTTGGCGCTCAACGATGGTGCCGCCGGCGTGGAGAAAGGCCATGCCGTCCCCCTCAAGTTTTTGCATGACAAAGCCATCGCCACCGAACAGGCCGGTAAGGATGCGGCGTTGAAAGTGCAGCCCGATGGAAACACCGCGTGCTGCGCAGAGAAAAGCATCCTTCTGGCAGATCAGGGTGCCACCGACGGCGTCGAGGGCGATGGGGATAATATTGCCGGGATACGGAGCACCGAAAGCGACCTGTGCTTTGCCCTGGCCCTGATGAGTAAAGACGGTGGTAAAGAGACTTTCACCGGTAACCAGTCGTTTTCCGGCACCGAGGAGCTTGCTCATAAAGCCACTGGTCTGTGCAGAACCGTCACCGAAGACGGTCTCCATGCCGATGCTGTTGGCCTTATACATCATCGCTCCGGCCTCAGCGACGGCACTTTCACCGGGATCGAGTTCGATCTCGACGAACTGCATCTCGGTGCCGTGGATGATGAAATCGATCTCATCAGCGCGACGCCCTGTATGCGCGACCGGAACCGGAGGCGGTTGCAGCGGGGATGTGCTCCCCGCCAGTTCAGCAATGTGGGCAATGGGCAACCAGGTGGTAAACCCTTCACGCCAGGCATAGCCATTGACGTTGTTTTGCGCCAGCTGTTGAGCTTTTGCCTCATCGTAAGGGCCATTTTGCTGACCATCGTAGCTCAGGTACCAGTGTGCCATGCTTTACTCCTTGGCGCTTATTCGTGTTTCTCCCGCTCTTGTTTTCCTGCTTCGATGTAAGGCTCTGGATTGATCTCAAGCATGGTCAATGAACGTTCGGCATTGCCGTTGTCCGGGTTGAGCAGCAGCGACATGCGAAAGGCTTCCTGGGCCTCGTCCATTTTCTCAGCGTATTTCAAAGCGACACCGAGGTTGGCATAGCTTTCGGAAACAGCCTTGGAAAAGCGCTCGTAATCCTTCGGGTTGTTTTTGTACCAGCGCTCGTAGAAGGCGATACTGCTGTTGAGTGCCTCTGTTGCCAGCGCCAGCTCGTCGCGATCAATGAGTGCCATGTCAACATGACTGTGCTCAGTATTGAGATCCTTACCATACATCGCCCAACTCAGATGGATGACGCCGATATCGTTGGTGACAAAACCGTAGTTGATATAGACATCAGTTCCTTCATCAGCACGGACATTGGGATGTTCCATTTCAGCGCGGGCCGCCTCGTACAATTTCAGTGCTTCTGCCGGTTTTTTCTCTTTCAGCAGGTTCTGGGCACTAACGGCGGTAAGATGAGCATTTTGGAATTTGGGATCGACTTTCTGATGCTCGGCACCGTAATGGCAGTCTTTTAAGAGCATAATTAGAGAAATTATAATGACAAGAACAAAAATTGGTTTTAAATTCATTGTATATGCAACTCCCATTGCTATTGATAAAATAATGGAGCTGAGTATAGACTTTCAGCGGGTGAAACACTAGTTTATTTTGGTGAATAGATACGGATAGAGGTAAGGAATAAGTTAATGTGGCGATCTCTGCTTAAAAATATTACACCGCGTAAAAAAGAAGCCAGTGTTGATGTTGTGGGTGATTACATGGAGCGTTTGTGCGAGACGGTTCGTTCTCATGCCGGTTTGAAACGTGATCTGCGTGAGGCCACCTTCTGTATCGTTGATCTTGAAACCACCGGCCTTGATCTGGTTGAGGATGTTATTATCAATGCTGCGGCCGTTAAGATCAAAAGTGGCCGTATTACCAAGATTTACGAAAGTTATATTAAGCCACCTTTTCCCATCCCCCCGGAATCGATCCAGTGGCATGGCATTACCGACGAAATGCTTGTGGACAAACCGAGCATCGGTGAGGTGCTTCCTGAATTTATGAGCTTTATTGGTGACAGTATGATCACCGGTCACCATATCAATTTCGATCTTAAAATGCTTGATCGGCATGTGCAGGAAAATTACGACTGCAACCTTGAGGGAACTCCGTGGCTTGATACCATGTTGCTGCATAAGCTGGTGATGGAGAACAATACCAGCACCGAGCTCGATGATTTGCTTAATCTTTATTGTATCGACTGTGAACAACGCCACCGTGCCTTGGGAGATTCCATTGCTACGGCCAAGGTTTTTTTACGAATACTTCACGAACTGTCCACCTCCTACCGGACGCTTGGCGAACTGTTTCTGGCCCAGAAGGACATGTCACGCAAGGATAATATGTAATGATTCACCCCAAACTCAGTTATCAGCGCCGACAGATTTCGGCTCAACAATATGAAGAGTACAAAAGCATGTCAGCCGACACATTGTTTGACGAGTTGGCGGGTAAATATTTGCACTGGGATGAACCGTATCGCAAGGTGCTTGATGATATGGCTCCCCCCTATTATCGCTGGTACAGTGGCGGTAAGCTCAATGTTTATCACAATATCCTTGGTAAACATCTGGAGACACCGCGGCGTAACAAGGCGGCGGTGGTCTGGCGTGGGGTTAATTTTGAAGAGCGAACCTATACCTACCAGGCTTTGGCCTATGAAGTGCGTAGCCTGATCAATGGTCTGGTGCACCTGGGCGTGAAAAAAGGGGATCGGGTGCTGTTGTTCATGCCGGATATCCCCGAAACGGTTGTTGCCATGATCGCCTGCGCCAGCATCGGCGCGATCCACGTTGCCTATCACATGGCCTATTCGGCTGAATCGTTGGCCCGGCGTCTGAGTCATTGTCGGGCGAAGTATATTATCACCTGTGATGGCGCCCCATTGCGCAGCCGCTCCCTCAAAGGGGTGGTCAATGAGGCGCTGGAGCGGATCGATTATGAGATCAATCACTGTGTTGTTGTCCAGCATACCGGGCAGCAGGTGATGATGCGACCTAAACGTGATATCTGGTACAACGATCTGATCACCGACCCGGAGTTTTCCCGCGAGGCGGAGGTGGATCTGGTTCGTAGGGCCAATGAGCCGTTGTTCATGGTTTACACCTCCACTAAAACGAAAACACCGCGCGGCGTAGTGCATGGTCTGGCTGGTTATCTGATGTGGGCACAGTTTACGACCGAGGTGCTGTTTGACCTCGACGAGATGGATATCTTCTGGAATACCGCTGATTTGGCCTGGATCAATGGCCACACTTACGCTGTCTATGGCCCTTTGTCACTGGGGGCGACACTGTTTCTTTACGAAGGCAGTATCTCCTATGAAAACACCCAATGCTTTTTTGATTATCTCGATAAGTTTCATGTCACGGTCATGTACACTAATCCCGCCCTCTTGCGCAGTGTGATGCGGGCAAAAAGCAGCAAGCGTTATATAAATCGCTCCAGTAATTCGTTACGGCTGATTGGTTGCGGTGGTGAAAAGATCAGCGAGGATCTTTACGATTGGACCCAGTATGAATTGACCAATAAACGCAATTTGCCCATTACCCAGATCTGGGGTCAGACCGAAACCGGTGGTTGCCTGATTGCCGGTGTCCCCGGCGTACTGGGTTTTGATGACGACACCATGATGAATCCATTGCCGGGGGTTAACGCACGGGTCATTAACAGCCATGGTAAAATCTTGAAGGGGGTTGTTGAACCGGGACGGTTGGTTCTGGCTTCGCCGTTGCCGTCGATGTTGCAGGATCTGTACAAGGACGAGGTTGGCTTTGAGCAGACGTTTTGGAAAAAATTCCCGGAACGCACCTATTTCTACACTGGTGATGGGGCCTTTTTCGATGCTCAGGGCAATCTTAACCTGACCGGTCGACTGGATGATATTGTCAGCACCGGTACCGGGCGACGCAGCCTCGATGAGATTGAGGCGACGGTGATGACCATGAAGCGGGTACGCGAGTGTGCGGCCATTGTTATCGATCATCCGAGTCAGGGCTACATGTTGGTCACCTACTGTGTGTTGCAGGATTATCGCGATGAGAGCTATCGTGAAAAGACTCTGCACGAGATTCGTGAACATATAATCGAAGAGATCGGTGAACTTAACCTGCCCGATAAAATCCGTTTTACCAAGTACTTGCCGAAAACCCCGGATAACCGGATCAATCGCGACCTGCTCAAGGAGATTGCCCTGCAGATGGAGGGGATCTGAAATTTTAGGGTGATCACCTTTATGTCATCCCCGCGAAGGCGGGGAACCAGAAGTTTTCCCATTGTTTACAGCACTGGATTCTCGCCTTCGCGGGAAAGACAAGAGGTTTTGTAGGTCGGGTTAGCGAAGCGTAACCCGACAACTACAGATCCGAACCCCCTTGAACCCAAGGCCAAGTTCGCGGGTTTCGTCCCGCAGCCGACACACTTTCTTTGCAAAGCCCCAAAGAAAGTGAGCAAAGAAATGGCTTTGAAAACATGCCCTCCGGGGGTCGCAGACCCACTTGCGATGAGTCGTTTTCCGTTAAGCTTTACCTTGGCGGCAAGTCGGATCTTACGACCGACTGAGTGGGTTCTTTTTCTAAGCTACGGCATTGATTAACTTGTTAGCTTTATCGCTCTCAACTTTTTCCGTGACATCGTTATGCAGTGTACCCTGTTGGTGTGACATCATTATTCGTCTGTTCATCTAACTAATCGTGATTCAGCAGCGTCCGCATATGCAATCTTTGGTGAACAATACTTTATTCCCAAGATAATGCACTATGAATCCACCCGTGTATTCACGGACTCAAGATGATGGGAGAGCCCGATGGCATATTTTTTTCCGAAAAATGCTCAACGCCCTTTTTATCGCACACTGTATGACAGCCTGAGCGCTGTTGAGCGGGGAATGATCCTGCGCGAGTTTATCGGTGTCACCTATCGGCGCCGGTTTCAATTTTTCAAGAAATACCATTTTCACCATCCGCACTCCGCGTTTAAACACAACCTGCAACTGGCGGCCAAGCGCCAGGATAAACGCTTCTGTATCAGTCGGCGCATGTGGCGCAAAAAACAGCAGCTTCCCACTTATCTGGAATTGATCTTTCGTCATTATGTGCTCGGTTTTGTTGTGCAACGTCTTCGCAAACGTCACGGCAGGGAGTTGAAGCCCGAACCGGGTTGTTATCCCGATGGGCCACTGGTGCTGGCGGCGCTGGAATGGTTTGCCGAGCATGAAGCTGAACTGAGTGTGCTGATTGGCGACGAAATTGATCAGGTGCTGGCTGGGGGCGACCGTCATCTCTATCTCTATTGTTTACGGGCATTTGAGATTACTCGTCAATTGTACGATGAGGCACAGGTGCAGGTTGCCGTGCTGCGTAGTCAGAGCTATTCGACGGGTGGACAGGTGCCGTTGGGAGCCGAACTGGAATTCAGTAACCTTGGCTATCGCGCCTCATTTGAGCACTCATTTGGTCATCATGCTCAGGATCAGCCCTTTTGTAATTTTATCTATTTTCACCATTTCTTCCTCGAAGATGTCACTTGGCGTCTCGGCGGTTATCTGGATCACCATGTCCGCTTGCGGCGCTACCTGCCGGTGCCGTGGATCGGCGGCTTTTTTGAATACAATCTGGTGCGAATTGATTACCCGCGCCGTTATTCACTGCCGCTGACGCGTGATCCCGGTTTCTTGGCCCGTTACATTCAGAGTGTGATCACCTTTAATCACCGCGTGGCACCGCACAGCCTGCATCTCAATGTTGAATGCGTGGCGCGTAACGAGTTGCAGCCGGCACAGTTCTCCGATTATCTTTGTCTGCTGCTGCTTGGCGGTGATCTGGTTGCCGATGAGGATGGCGTATTGCGCGAACAGCGATTTTTTCGCAATGAACTGATCAAAATGGTTCAGCAGCGCCGTCATATGTCATTGTTTGATCATCGCCGCCATCAGGTGAGTGAGTTCGCCTTTTTACGCCTGGTAGATCAACGTCACCACGATGACTGGCTGAGCCTGATTATCGCCCTGATTGGATTTAACCGCGTGACAGATTTTGAACGCTATTGCCTGGAGGCGCAGGGGGAGTTGTTACATTGGGCACACCACCCGCAGCCGTTGGCCGCTGATGAGATTGAGGCTTTTGTGGCCAAGGTTGAGCGGGGGATTCAAGCCGACCCGTCGTTGGATCAAACGGTGGTGGACTGCCACCTGCAACGGATCCGCCACTGGCTGCAACGGCAGAACGCGCGATTGCGTTAGCCCCGTAGGTCGGGTTAGCGAAGCGTAAGCCGACAGCCCTTATTCTTTTTGCCCCGGTTTAATTCAAGATCAAGTTCGCGGGACTCGCCCCGCTGGCGACGTACTTTTTGCCAGGCCCCAAAAAGTAAGCAAAAATGGCCTTGAGAACCAATGCAACTAACAATGTTGCCAACGGTTTCAGTGTGCGGATTGCGTATCTGCCCGAACTGCGGGGCGGGCCTGATCTTTTGCGGCCCGCATATACTTGGTCGATGATATTTCATCATGGACAGGTAGGAGGAGAGGGGCGGAACGATATGTTGCCACTTACCTGTTATGATTCGCCGGAGTGATACGATTTGCTCCAGCCGCAGCGATCACGGTTTTCACAAAAATGGTAGCAGGGCTGGATGCCTGGGGCGTTGTCGAGTAGTTTCTCCCGACCCAGCAGCGGATCGACCATCACCTGTTGTTGACTGTCGCAGTAACTCAGGCGCTCAAACATTACGTCCAGTTCCGTCTCCGCTTGGGTCGGGCCGTTAAATGCCTTCCACTGTCCGCATTCGATCCGTACTTCGCGGTGATGCTCATTACTTAAATGATGTTCAGGATAGACGTAGACCCAGGCTTCGATCTTGCGTAACTGATCCGGTTGACCCGCCGTTTGGCAGATCAGCGGCAGTTTGCGGCGCAGATAGATACTTTTTTGTTCGTTACCGGGGATGTAATCTTCCAACCTGTCGAGTAGTTTCATCACCTTGAGCGGAGTGTCAAAACGCATGATCTCACCGGCGACCAGAGTCGAACAGTGATCTTCAGGAACGATCAAGCCGGGGAAGCCGGGGGGCAGATTGTAGAGATAACCGCGACAATAGCCGATGTCGATGGAGCTGACCCGCTTTTTGATGAAGCGGTTGAAATTGCTGAACCGCTCCATCAGACTGCCGTAAAAGAAGAAGGTGTCACAGTCGGCAACATCTTTTGCACGTAAGAGATCCTGTTGTTTCCAGCGCCTGGTCAGTTTTTTCAGCATGTGGTTACGACACCCCCTTACCGAAGTGGCAGCGGGTGGCAGACTGTAATTTGCTGACAGCATGAAAGGCGCTACGCAGCAGCTCTTGCTCGCTGTTGCTCAGATTGTTGGGGTCGATGTAATTGTCGGCGGACTGACCGTTTTGTAGCAGGGCGATCTCATTACGCAGGCGTAAAAACGACAACGCTTCAAAGGCGACACGGATGTGCTCAGCCGTTTCATGGGCAAAGACATTCTCGTTGGTTAACTGCTTGAGCCGGTCGAGGGTGGTCAACGCGCGGATCTCGTGTTCCAGGGCAAACATTCGCAAGCAATCGACGATGTAAATCAGCCCCCCTTTTTTTAACGATAACTTGCCTTTGTGCTCGCCGCTTTTTTCGGTGGTGAAACGTCCCCATAGCCCCGTCGGCACCTTGTGGGTCAGGTTGAGCTGCATGACATGGTATAAGAATCCGGGATATTCACGTACCGATTGAAAGACGATACTTTGTAGTGAATGGGCCAGGGTCGGGTCACCGGCCATCGGTGTAAAGTCGAAGAAAATGGAAGCGTAGCGCACCTTGTGTGGTTCAGGATTGGAGGCCCAGTCGTCGATCCGGTCGCTCCAGTCGGTCAGTCGGCCGCGCCAGGCTTCATTACTCGCCATGACATCCCCTTCGCACAGAGGATAGCCCACGGTGTCGAGGGCATGCACCAGCTTGTCGGCCAGCGGGATGAAAAAAGCATCGACCTCGGCTTGCTGCCAGTCGGGAAAATCCTCAAAAATAAAGCCGTTATCTTGGTCGGGGCCGAGCAGCATCTCGCGGCGACCGCCACTGCCCATAATCAAAAAGCAGAAGCGGATATCGGGCGGTCTGTGTCCTTCGTCGAGCATCTGTTGCCAACACAGATCAAAGGTGCGTTTGATCAAGGCATGGTGGATGTAGGAGAGGACTTCCATCACCTCGGAGACGCTACGTGTTTCCGACAATAACGTTGCCGCTACCCGCACCAGGGTGCGGTGGATCATTGCCAGATCGTCAAAGCTGTTGGTTTCTTTGATGCTGCCGATCATCAACATCGCTTTCTGACTGCGGTAGCGCAACAGGTCGCTCATGGAGACCATGCCGACCGGTTCGTCTTCATCAAGTATCGGCAAATATTTGAGACGGTGGCCAACCATGTAGGCCATTGCTTCATACATGAACGTTTCCGGCGTCATTGACCGCGGCTCAGTGTCCATCAACTGCTCGGCGGAGATCTGCTCGGCATCGGCACCTTCAATGGCCATGACGCGACCGATCAGATCCCTGCAGGTGACAAGGCCGGACATTTTTTTGTCGCCTGTGGTGACGACCACTGCACGGATCTGCTGTTGCGCCATCTGTTGGGCGATTTTGCGGGCCGAGGTATGGGGCGGACAGGTGGCCACCGGCGTTGACATGATTTCAGATAACCGTTTCTTGAACGGGTAGGATTCAACCGTTGTCAGTGCTTTTTGACTGTGCTCGGAGACAATGTTGGCATACAGATGACGCACCCGATCCACTACCATGTGGTTGAAGTAGGTCTTGAACTCTGGTTCTATGCTGGCGGTTTCGATCAGAATTTGCTGGGGGATCAGGAAGCATTCGGTGGCTTTGACGGTTTTGGCGCCACCGGTATAGGGTTCGCCGGTGAAAATGGGGGTGCAGCCGAATGTGTTACCGGCATGGCGGTAATCGATAACAATCTCTTCGCCCCCCGGTGTCAACAGGGTGATCTCGACCAGTCCCTCTTTGATCACATACAAATGGCCGGTAAAGGGGTCATTCTGATTGAAAACATGGTAGTGTTGAGGAAATTTTTTTATACTGGCTGCCGCACTGATTTTTTCAAACAGCGCTTCCGGCAGGTGACAGAATGGCTCGGTATCGCGCAGTTGCTTGATGTCAGGCATGGGCGTCTCCAGGGGTCGGGGGAGTCTTGATGGAAAACCAGAACAGTTTATCATCCTCTTCGGGAAAGACAAAAGCGTTTTAATGGTCTTTTGGATAAAAACCTCTGTCAACCGCTAGTTAGCGGGTTGATTTGGAATAAGACATAGTTCTATAATTGATTTGCTATTCGTGCTGGAGAGATTTATGCGAATAAAAACATTACTTTCAGGCCATGAGCCTGTTGCCGATGTCGAGGTGCGTGGTTGGGTGCGAACCCTCAGGGCGGGTAAAGAGGTCAGTTTTATCGAGCTCAACGACGGCTCCTGTTTCAGCTCATTGCAAATGGTCGCTGATTGCTCGCTGGATAACTATGCCACCATCGCCAAGCTGGCGACGGGAGCCTGTGTTAAAGCCATGGGCACTCTGGTGCCGTCCCCGGCCAAGGGGCAACAGTGGGAACTACAGGTCAGCGAGCTGCGGGTGGTCGGCCATGCCGACCAGAACTATCCGTTGCAGAAAAAACGGCACAGCTTTGAGTATCTGCGCTCCATCGCTCATCTGCGGCCACGCTCCAATACCTTTGGTGCCGTGTTCCGGTTGCGCAGTGCCCTGTCTTTTGCTGTTCACCAGTTTTTTCAGCAGCGCGATTTTCTCTACGTTCATACACCGATCATCACCGCCAGCGACTGCGAAGGGGCCGGAGAGCTGTTTCGTGTCACCACCCTTGATCCGCAACGTCCGCCAAAAACAGATGATGTTATCGACTGGGAGCAGGACTTTTTCGGTGCCAAAACCGGTTTGACCGTCAGCGGACAGTTGCAGGGGGAGTTGTTTGCCAGCGCCTTCAGTGATATCTACACCTTTGGCCCCACCTTCCGGGCCGAAAACTCCAATACCAGCCGTCACGCTTCCGAATTCTGGATGATCGAGCCGGAGATCGCCTTTGCCGACCTGGCAGCTGACTGCCGACTGGCCGAGGATTTTCTCCGTTATCTTGTCACCTATGCCCTGGAGCATTGCAGCGAAGATCTGCAATTTTTCAATGATCGCATTGAAAAGGGCTTACTCGACAAGCTCGGCAGCTTGGCCACGGCGCGTTTTGAGACCATGACCTACACTGAGGCTGTCAATCAGTTGCAACGCAGTGGCCGGAGTTTCGAGTTTCCCGTTGAGTGGGGGGCCGATTTGCAATCGGAGCATGAGCGCTATCTGTGTGAGCAGGTGGTGGGCGGGCCGCTGTTCGTGGTCGATTATCCGAAACAGATCAAAGCTTTTTACATGCGGGCCAATGAAGATGATAAAACCGTGGCGGCCATGGATCTGCTGGTGCCGCGCGTCGGTGAGATTATCGGTGGCAGTCAGCGTGAAGAGCGCCACGATGTGTTACTGGCGCGGATGCTTGAGCTGGGGATGGAGCCGGAATCGCTGCAATGGTATCTCGATATCCGCCGCTGGGGCAGCTGTCCCCATGCCGGGTTCGGGCTCGGCTTTGAACGCTTGCTGATGTATATGAGCGGCATGGAGAACATCCGCGACGTTATACCGTTTCCGCGTACACCGGGTCACGCGGCATTTTAGCGCCCAGGAGACTGTCGGACTTAGCAAGAATCTACTGCGAAATCATCTGATCGGCCCATATTCCCGGACATTTTCGACAAATAGGCTAGCTATTCGCTCTCAAATGTCCGAAAATCTGTTCTCGAACAGC
>JAGGYC010000053.1 GCA_021162745.1 Desulfuromonas sp.
CCTCAGGAACAAAAAAATCGCCAAAAGATCCCCAAGTTCGCCCCAGACAACCACCAGCACAACCCTGACGCAAAGAACACGCCCGACACGCGGGGATCAAAGAGCTCCGCTCACGACTGATCTTCTGCAGCGCCGCCCAACGGGAAGCCCCTTCGTCAAGCGCAGCGAAAAGCCCTATTTCAAAAACTCCCGAAACAGAATAGTTGTCGGCATGACACATGAGACAGGGATAAAGCACCCCCTTCGGGGTAAGGTAGGGATTTCGGATAAAATCACATTGATGCTGAGACATTCCGGAACGATACCATTCCAAAGCTGAAATATTTCCCATCTCATTGTATAAGAGCTGAAACGCATGATCGTCGACATAACGCTGCAACAGGGATAAGTACTGATCCGGACTCGGTGGTAAAATATTTCTCGCCCCTACAGCTCTTCCACAGAGGACGATTGAACCACTACAGACCTCGCCAACCCCGAGTGTTTTTGCCAGCACAACCAGACCGGGAAGTTCGTGCAAGTTGTGATGCATTTCAGTGAAAAAAAGTGTCACCGAGCGGCCAAAACCATAGTCGACCAACCGCTCTACAGCCCTTAACGTCTGATCAAAGGCTCCCGCACCGCGGACCAGATCATGAACAGCTGCCGTGGCACCGTCAAAGCTGATCTGAACAGTTAAAGACTTCAGGGAAAGTTTTTTTAAGGCCTGCAGATCATCTTCCGAAAGAAGCATAGCGTTCGTTTGAAGCAAAACCTTCAAACCATAGCTATCGGCGATCTCTACGAGCTCGAGCCAATGAGGATGGAGAAGCGGCTCTCCTCCGGTCAACCGGACAGCCTTACCACCAATCTGCGAAAAATTTTCCATCACCTGCTGAAGAATATCTTTCGGCACCCATGATGCCGAAAGAGAAGCTCCAGCATCAACCCAGCAATGAGAACAGCGAAGGTTACATTGGCCGGTAATCGCAAGGGTCAGGGTTTCAGGCAAGCACAAACCCTCTTGCTTTAACATCTCTAAAATTTATACTCTCCACAACCTATCAAGAAAAAACCTTTTCTGTCGTTGCCCTGACCGAAAATAGTTCCAGACCGGAGCTGTCTGACCAACCGGAAAACTCTTCCACAAAAAAACATGTGGACTCTCTCCACACTGTGGCACTTCTCCGCAAAAAAAATACACAACACGTTACCGTAGACGCAGCAACCGTAAGCTAATCAGACTCCAGCTCATACTTTTCGAGCTTGGTGTAAAGCGTTTTCCGATCAACACCGAGAATGCGAGCCGCCTGACTTTTATTCCCATCAACCTGGGTGAGGACCTTGCCGATATGTTCGCGCTCGATAACCCATAACGGCGACAACGGGCCATCGCTCTCTTCACTCTGCTCAATCGGTAAAGATATTTTAGTGGGACAAAAAGGCAAAAGATCCAAGGAAAGAACAGGTTCCGATGCCAAAATACATGCACGACGAATCATATTCTTCAACTCGCGGACATTGCCGGGCCACGGATGAACAGTCAATGCCGCCATCGCTTCATCTGTAATGACCCATGGAACGCCGAAACGATCATCATTATTTTCCAGAAAATGGACAACCAATGGCAAGAGATCTTCCGTCCGCTCGCGCAGCGGCGGCAATGCGATCGGCAACAGATTGATTCGATAGTATAGGTCGTCTCTGAACTTTCCGCTCTCAACGCATTCCTGTAATTTTTTGTTCGCGGCAAAAACAAAGCGTACATCAACACGAATATCCTTGCTTCCCCCCAGGCGCCTGAACTGCCCCGTCTCAAGAACACGAAGCAACTTCACCTGAACATCCAGTGGCATCTCTGAAACTTCATCCATAAACAAGGTACCATTGTCCGCCAGTTCGAACAAACCAGCCCGGGCCTTATTGGCACTGGTAAACGCTCCCTGCATATGACCAAAGAGTTCACTTTCTGCCGTATTCACATTGAGACGCCCGCAATTGACGGTAACAAAGGGCTTTTCTGCACGAGAGCTTGAATCATGGACAACCCTGGCAATCAATTCCTTACCTGTTCCGCTCTCACCATAAATCAAAACGTGCTCATCCGTTGCCCCCCAGCGAGCGGCAATCTTCAGAACGTCCTCGATTTCACGACTGCGACCAATCACTTGATGGTTATTAAGTTTATTGATTTCAATCCTGAGATTTATGTTTTCCCGATGCAGTCTATTCTTATCATGAGCCTTATCTATAACAAGCTCCAGCTCGTCCAACTTGACAGGCTTAGTCAGATAATCATAGGCTCCGAACTTGATACACCTAACCGCAGTCCCTATGTCACCGTGCCCGGTAAACATGATAATTTCAGGAACAGTTGAAAATTCACGCATTTTTTGAAGAACATCAACTCCATTCATCCCCGGAAGTTTGACATCGAGCAAAACGACACTGAAACACTCTTCACTATATCGTGACAACCCTGACGTGCCATCCGCAGCCACCTGAACCTGATAACCACTTCGAGAAAGTTCCGCATCGAGAAGTTCGCGCAAAGGCGTTTCATCTTCAATAATGAGAATTTTTGCTTTTTTTTCCATTTTCAGACCTTAATGCTTTGGAAATTTTAAAGTAAATTCAGTTCCTTTACCAAGAACGCTACTAACAGATATTGTACCGTGATGCTTTTCAACGATATCGTAAGTAACCGCCAGACCAAGCCCCTGGCCACTCCCTACAGTTTTTGTCGTGAAAAATGGGGTCCATATCTGATCCAGATCTTCTGGAGAAATCCCACATCCGGTATCCGTAACCGTGACAACAACTTCTGATTCAACAATCCGACTCTCAATACTCACAATTCCAGCTTGTTGAATAGACTGCAGCCCATTTAACACCAGATTCAAAAAAACCTGTCGCAACGCGCTGGAATCACCTTGAATGACCAGAGGTACTGCCGATAAATTTTTCTTCAGTGAAATTTCTCTATCACTCCACGTATGACATACCAGTTCCAGCACCTCGTTAATGATGTCATTGAGATCAATCCTACTGGTTTCGCCATCGGACTTGCGACTAAAACTCTGCAGGCTGTTAATGATCGCTTTACAGCGATACACTTCCCGGATAATAACATCCAGATATTTGGGGAAATCACGAAGTCTCTGATCGCCGGCGAGGGTCTGATCTTCTCGGAAGCGTCGCTGCAACGCTTCAGCATAACCCGCAACAGAGGTCATCGGATTATTGATTTCGTGGGCGACGCCGGCGGCCAAGAGACCGATACTGGACATCTTTTCCGCCTGCACCAGCTGCAACTCACGAAGACGTCGATCCGTCACATCTCGAATAAGAACCAGCGCCCGGTTCCCACTGTTTGGATTTTCTGCCTGAGCAGGAATAGGCGTTGCAACGGCATCGTAGTAACCTTTATGTCTCTGTTCACTTTGCACAATCGCAAATGAAAATTGGCAGCTCTCGCCATTGATCGCTTTTTCTACCGAGCAATCACTTGAAGAAACCCCAAACTCATCACCAAACAGGCCTTTAAAACTTGTTCCGATGAGCGTCTCTGTCGGAAACAACTTAAGACAAACATGGTTACGATATTGAACATGGCCTTGATGGTCATAGATAATGACGCCGTCGGTGATGGCATCAAAAACTGCCTGTAATTCTTTTTTTTTGGTGTGCAGACCGAGGTTTGCCGCTTCCAATTCCTGGATTTTCTGCTTAACCTCGCTGTAATAGCCCATCTTCGAGCTTTCGAGGCCAAGCAAGTCGTCCAACAAATGCCCGTCAACACGAGTGGGTATAATGTCTTTCATCAGTAAACCTTGCTCAGAATATCCTGTAAATCGTCAGAATCAGTCTGGCGGGGCGAAGTCAACAGACAAACATCTCGCAGTGCCCTCTCAGCAAGCACAGCAAAATCTTCTTTGCAAACCCCCAGCGCCTTAAGCCCCGTTGGCCCACCACCTGCCTCAATCAGTTTGCCGACAGCCTCAAAGGCAATTTCTTCAGAAAACTTTTTAGCACCGAAGTTTTCATAGCCCAGGGTTCTGGCCAGAACAGCGAGTTTATTTCCTGCAACGGGAAAATTGAAACGAAGAACCTCCGGCAACAATATCGCATTAACATGGCCGTGATTGGCATCATAAAGACCGCCAATGGGATGAGCGAGAGCATGTCCGACCCCCAAAAGTGCATTTGAAAAAGCCATCCCGGCGTGCAAGCTTGCCCGGCATAAGTTTTCCATATCATCACGACGATGCTCTTTGACCGCCGGCCGGAGACTTTTTTCCAGCAACCGCAGTGCTTCGAGTGCATTCACGTCCGTCAATGTGGATGAGGCCACCGAAAAATACGCCTCTACAGCATGAGAAAGGGCATCAATAGCCGAGCTGCCAAGATATTCTTCTGGAAGTGTTTTCAACGTGTCGGGGTCAGTCAGACTTATATCAGGAGCAACACAACGGCTCATGATGGTAAATTTACACTTTTCCGCGGAATCATTGACTATGACAAATTGCGACACATCTGAACCTGTCCCACAGGTCGTTGGACATAATACGAGGGGCGGCAAAGGACGATTGATCATATTGTTTCCGCAAAAATCTTGAATTCGGCCGCCATTCGAACCGAGAATCGCAATGCCTTTCGCTGCATCCATCGCACTGCCGCCACCAACTCCAACAATGACATCAGCTCTATGGCGCACATATTCCTTGAAACCATCTTCAATTTCATAATCTTTTGGATTTGATGTCACCTGTCCATAAAATACAAATGACAATCCTGCTTCCGTCAATGAACGCATAACATAGTCAACCCAGCCAGCGTTCAATAAGCCCTCATCACTGACAAGAAAAACTTTTTTCCCACCAAGTCTCTTGGCACAGGAACCCACCTGAGACAGGCTCCCACGACCAAAAATAATTTCCGGAACATCAAATTTATACTGCTGACTACATTTATTATTCTGCTGACTACATTTATTATTCATCACAAATCTTTCCACGCTTGCGCTACATCTTTTGCCACTTCAACATGAAACCATGACATTAAATGCAATTTTCGCGCCATAAAGAGTAACGGTGTTCTAAAAAAGCCACATGAAGGTTAAATTCAGGGCCTATTTCTGCAAGCACATACAGAAAGTGCCAAGCCCCCCCCCCAGACACACTCCACAAAACCACTGGAAAATCGCCACAATGTAGAATTTTGCACCACAGCTAAAAAATGAAAAATAACGCATCAAAAAAAATCGTCCGAAATCCGGCACAACAAAACCACCAGTTTCATTAACAGCTTGAAATCTCTATTAATTATAACCCAAAACCCTTAGTCCTTAACATCTTTTGTCGGCATTTTTTAAAAAACACCCAAGTTCTCCCCCCCTTGCGAAGACGGCCTTGATGATGATTTTTTCTACAAACCAGAATTCGAGATCGACTTGAATCGGCAAAAGAAGCTGTAAGCGACCGGACTAACACTGTTTTAAATATTGGCACCCTGCTTGCAAAAAGCCACCTCGTCACCAGGCAACAAAAAGAAAGCGGTTTGAGAACTTTTTCGTCGTCACCATCAGGAACATCACTGAACCCTACTTTCAAGCTTCAAAATTGGCTAAGAACGTCAAGTATCACAAGACACAACAACATGATAATTAAAGTAAAACAGTAAGCTATTTCCGATTTGATTGAGCTTAGAATGGCATTGTCGCTTCAAAAAAAGGTTCTCAATGAAGCGGCAATAAATCGAATCCTACAATTTAAGTCAGCCCCCCCTCACACAACCTCTAACTAAAGAGCAAAAAGAGGAAGGAACAGAAGAAAATGACTCTCGCTTTACTACTTTTGATTTGCATGATGTGGGTACCCGTCGGAATGTTTTTCCTGGGCTACGGTGAGGCCAAAAGCACAGCCTTTGTCACTGCCGTAGTCGGCAGCCTCGTATGTATAGGCGCCATCCTCCAGGCCGCAGTCTTTAAAGATCCTTTTACCGCCGGACTGCTTTTTGTGTTTGGAGTTCTTTATCTACAAACAGCTCATGCCCTTTGGACAGGACTGGAAGATATGCGTGCCGTCGGCAATGGAGCCTTTGTGGTTGCGATGGTTTGTGCAGCTTACGCCTATCTTTACCTCACCGGTGGTGCCATGAACGCCGACGGTAAAACGATTATCTCCGTCGTTCCCTATCTCGGCTTTATGAACATTACCTTTGTGGTGATCTGCTTAACAGTTGTCGGTGTGACTTACGGAAAATTAAGTGCAAAACTTGCCGCATGGATGTTTATCACCCTGAGCTTCACCTGCCTGTTCGTGCCGGCTATCGGCTTGATGGGATTTGGCAAACTTCCATTTTAAGCCCTAGAAGCTCCCTTTGATCGGTGCGGCCTGACAAGTCTGACGATACGCTTTTCTATTCAGAGGACAAAAACATGCAGGACAGCACTTAAGGGAGAATCAAGACGCTATCCAAATAACTTTTACGTTCGCTGCCAGAGGAAGAACTCCTCTGGCAGTTCCCGAAGAAAAGGAAACAACAATGAAATCTATCCTGCCACTCTTAAAACCATTGCTGCCCTGGCTGATCATTTTAGCTGTCAGCATCCCCGCTTCTGCCGCCATCACCCTCTACGACAAAGATGATACAACCTTTAGCGCCGACGGTTCGTTCAATACCTTTTACGTCTATAGCGAAAGTGACAAAGACGCGGAAATGGAAGCCCTTACGGGAATAGCGGACCGTGAGCAATCACGCGTTAAAATGGGATTTTTACCCAACTGGATCGGTTTTAACTTCAGCAAACAGATCGGCGATCTAAAAGTTGGTGGCCGTTCTTCATTCTGGGTAACCATTAACGACAGTGACAATAATCTCACGGAAACGGGCATTGATGTTCGTCAATTCTACGGCACGGTTGATGGTGACTGGGGCCAAGTCCTTGTCGGTAAAGATTTCACCCTGTTCAACCGCTCCAATATCTTTATGGACGAGATCCTGCTCGGCTACGGAAATGTCAGTGACACCATGGGGCTGATCGATGGTGCTGGCGTCTCATTTGGTAATATCGGCACCGGCTACACCTACCCATTTCCTTCCGCTCAGATCACCTATCGTTCGCCAGAGATCGCCGGCTTCAAACTTGCTATCGGCGTGGTTGACCCCTCAAGGACAACTGGTGCCGGCGGCGAGGAAAACGCACCTCGATTTGAGGGTGAACTGACCTATAATCACAGCTTTAAAAAGGGTTCTATTACGGCATGGACAGGCTTTTTGACCCAGAAATCTGAAAGCGCAACAGGAGATGTCGACACCAATGGTGTTTCCTATGGCCTGCAGGCAAAATTTGCCGGCTTCAGTCTTCATGCTTCAGGCTTTGACGCCAGCGGGTTGGGTTTCGAACTCGGCGCTGGAGCCGATGCGACACTAGGTCTGCCCATTGTTGACGCATCGGGGGACGAGGTCGACAGTGATGGCTACCTGTTGCAAGGTTCCTACACCTTTGGACCGGCTCGCCTGGTTGCATCTTACGGCAAAAACGAATTGGAATCTGATACAGACTGGGAAAATGAAACGATTACCGGTGCCTGCTTCTACACCGTCAATGACAATCTGAAACTGGTAGGCGAATACAACATCAACACAATCGAAATCGGCAGCGCAGAAGAAGAGACCAAGACGATTGCCTTAGGCGCGATAATTAATTTTTAACAAACGGCAAGACCAACAGCTGTCTATGAATAAAAGCGAAGCCCCCGGATTTTATCCGGGGGCTTCGCAGCAAACACTCCCCGACACACTGGAGGCAGGTTTTAATTTCACCTCTGGTGTCGCCATTCATATCCTGTTTCTGGATCTCACTTCACCAGTCCCATCACCGGGATACGCAATTGCATCCGGGCATTGCCCTGTGATTCAATCAGGATGTAACCATTGATCCGCGCCCCACTTTTGTCCGGCGTGCTGATCGTCAAATCAAGGGACACGGATTCACCAGCTAAAAGCCGTGACGGCACCTCGACAACACGCAGCGCCGCCGAGGTACAACGTAACGCCATGATATCAACCACATGATCCGATGGATTGTGAAGGGTCAGGGATTTGTGCAACTGCTTGCCGCCGGGAATACGGCCCAACTGCAGGCGTGACGGTGCAAGGGTCAATTCGGGTTTGACTTGAGACTTGAGAGACAGTGTTTTTTTGGACTGCCGGGGATCGTTACTGACGATCACCACCTTTTTGACGACATTGCCACGAAAGTTCTTCGAATTAAAACGAACCGTGAGTTCCGTCGAGCCACCGGGTTCAACCAGAGTATCTCTAGGGATTGCCGTGGTACAACCGCAGGAACTTCGCACTTTGATGATCCGCAACGGCTCATCACCGCTGTTTGTCAGCACAAAGCGGTGCTCCTTTTTCTCGCCGGAACAGATCTCACCCCAGTCGACCTCGCTATGATCAACAACCAATTGTGGTGCGGCCAGGACCGAAGAGACACAACATACGATCAGGGCCAACAAAAGAGACAAATACCGCATGGAACCCTCCGCTAAAACAGGGGATAAATTGACATCCCGCAGTGAAATTGCTATAGAATGAATTGTTTAATTTCGCTACAAACCTCTTGCTTTTCCAAGGTTACCATGAAGCAATTATACTCCAAAGAAGTTATTGCCGAGCACGTCAAGGCTATCGGACAACAGATCAATTGTGACTATCAGAACGAAGAGATTTTGCTCATTGTCGTCTTGAAAGGCTCCATGCTGTTTGCGGCCGATTTATGCCGGGAACTCAACTGTCCGGTTACCATTGATTTCATTCGGGTGTCGAGTTATGGCGATTCCACCGTGTCCAGCGGTAATGTCGTTTTCAAGGTACCCCTTGATACCGACATCAAGGGGAAGAATGTCATTATCGTCGAAGACATTATTGACACCGGCAATACACTGAGAGCCCTTTATCACCACCTGGAAGAGAAACAACCGGCATCATTAAAGATCTGTACGCTGATCGACAAAAAAAAGCGCCGTAAAGTTGAGATCGAAGCGGATTATGCCGGTATTGTTATGGACGATGGTTTTATTATTGGCTATGGGCTCGATCTTGGCGAACGCTATCGGAACCTCGACGCAATCTATCTGCTCGATCCCAACAACCTGCCAACCGAGGGAGATGCTTAATGGTCATTCAATGTCCACAGTGCCAAACAGCCTATAATTTTGACGACTCAGTTTTACAAAATAGCAGCATGGATGTTCGCTGCGCACGCTGTCAGGCGGTGTTTAGCGTTGAGGCAACCTCGGCAGTAACGGAAGAGGCCTATCGCCTTAATCCGGATGAACTTGTCGGCATGTCCTTCAGCAGCAGCACGCCACAACCAGAGCCACAACCAGAGCCACAACCAGAGCCACAACCAGAGCCACAATCGGAGCCACAACGGTCGCCGCAAC
>JAGGYC010000129.1 GCA_021162745.1 Desulfuromonas sp.
CAAAAATGCCGGCATTTTTGCCGTACAACTGCTGGCGGTAGGTGATGTCCAGTTGGCCGAAAAGATGAAGCTCTCTCGCAAGGAGATGGCGGAGGCGGTAGCGGCCAAGAGTGACAAGTTGCAGCAACGCCTAGTCGCTGACGGCCTATAGTCCCGCTGACGGCCTGTAGTACGTCTTATTCGCCGGTTCGATGGCGGCTCAAACGAATCAATTACCTCAAATAAAGGAGACACGACTTGAGAGCAAAGCAGCGTGGCTTTCTGAACAGTGCCTGGGACTTTTTCTGTTCGTTGAAATTGACGATCTTCAGCTTGATTGCTCTGGCTGTGACGTCCATTATCGGCACGGTTATTCAGCAGAATCTTTCTCGTCAGGAGTACCTGCGGGTATTCAGTGAAAAAACCTATCGGACGCTGGATCAGCTACAGTTCTTCGATATGTACCACTCCTGGTGGTTTATCGGGCTGCTGGTTCTGTTTTGTATCAACCTGATCTGTTGTTCAATTAAGCGTTTTCCCCGTGTGTGGCGCATGGTTCACAACCCGATGCTGGTACCGAGTGAACAGGTGTTGAAAACATTTTCCAATGTTGATGAACAGCTGGTTGCAGGTGAGATTAAGGGCTTGACTCAGCGGATGCAGGGTTTTCTCGGCAACCAGTTTTCTGCGCCGCAAGTGACGGAGCAGGACGGCAGTGTTTACCTGTATGCGGAAAAATCGAAATATGCCCGTTTCGGTGTCTATATTACCCACCTGTCTATCCTGATCATTTTTCTTGGTGCGATTATCGGCAATGTGTATGGCTTCAAGGGCTTCGTCAATATCCCTGAAGGTGGCGAGACGAATAAGATCTGGTTACGTAATAGCCAGGCGTCACTCCCCCTTGACTTTACTCTGCGTTGTGAAGATTTCTCGGTCAGCTTCTATGGCAACTCTCAACGGCCCAAGGAGTATCGCAGCGTTTTAACGGTGATCGATCAGGGGCAAACGATGATTGACCATCGTCCGACCATTGTTAATGATCCACTCTCTTACAAAGGACTCACTTTCTACCAGTCCAGCTATGGTGCTGCCGGTGACGAGGTTGTTTCGATCAAGGTGAAGTTGCGTGGTGAAGATAAGGTCGACGCCTTCTCGCTGCAGCGCGGTCAAATGGTCGATTTACCCAATGGTGACCGGTTGCGTCTGGCTGACTTTACCCCGACCTTCCGCAATTTTGGTCCGGCGGCGCGCATTGATGTGTTGCCTCACAGTGGTGAAGCGCGTGCCGTAACGGTGTTTAAAAACTTCCCCGATTTTGATAATGAACGTGGCGGTGCATATATTTTCACCATGATCAATTTTGACCAGCGCTACTACACCGGCCTGCAGGTGACCAAGGATCCAGGAGTCTGGGTTGTTTGGTTGGGCTGCGCCCTGATGGTCATTGGCTGCCTGGTCGCCTTTTTCATGTCGCACCGTCGTCTGTGGGTGGTTCTCAGTGGCCAGGATGGTAAGGTCGGCGTGCGCCTGGTTGGTTCGGCCCACCGTAACCAGCCCGCTTTTGAACTCTATTTCGATGAGCTTAAAAATAAATTTCGTGAAGAACTGTCTGACAGTTAAGTGTCACGAGGAGGGTTAAATTTATGAATAGCGGTCAGTTGTTTAATCTGGTGACCATCGGCTACTTTTCCGCGATGGTGCTGTTTATCGGTTATTTGGCAACCCGGAGTTCGGTCATTGCCACATTGGCAACAGTCTTGGCTTATCTTGGCTTTGCGATCCAGACCGTTGCCATCGGTCTACGCTGGTATGAAACCTATCAGGTTCCCGGTGGCGCAGGTTACGCACCGTTGTCGAATCTATATGAATCGGTGGTGTTTTTTTCCTGGACAATTCTGCTGATTTACTTGTTGATCGATTTGAAATACAAGCAGAGATCGGTGGGGGCCTTTGTCCTTCCTTTCGCTTTTCTGGCCATGACCTGGGCGCAGTTACGCCTCGATTCGACCATCTCTCCGCTGGTTCCGGCACTGCAGAGCAACTGGTTGACCTATCATGTTATCACCTGTTTCCTCGGTTATGCTGCCTTTGCCGTGGCCTGTGGTGTGTCGATCATGTATCTGATTAAGATTGGCAAGGAAAATAAATCCTCTGATGCTCCGGCTGGCGGATTGGTCGGCATCATGCCGAGTGCCAAGATCCTCGATGATCTGAATTATAAGGCGATCATGATTGGTTTCCCGCTGTTGTCGCTGGGGATCATTACCGGTGCGGCCTGGGCGAACTACGCCTGGGGAACCTACTGGAGTTGGGACCCCAAGGAAACATGGAGTCTGATCGTCTGGTTTATCTATGCAGCGTTTCTTCATGCGCGGATTACCCGTGGATGGGCAGGACGCAAGGCGGCAATTCTGTCGATTGTCGGTTTCGCAGCGACCATCTTCTGTTATCTGGGGGTCAATCTGTTGCTGGCGGGACTTCATTCCTATGGTGCATAGTTGATACTGCAGATCGTTAACCAGGGAGAGCGGTTTTACCGCTCTCCTTTTTTTATTATCTCAGGAGTGGCGGGCCGGTGAATGTCGAACTGAAGGCGGGAGAAACATTGGACGTGTTGCGCTGTGGTGATCTGAAGATTATTCAGCATCAGCGTGGCTATCGTTTTTCCATCGATCCGGTATTGCTCAGCTACTTTGCCCAGATACAATCGGCTGACCGTGTTGTCGATCTGGGCTGTGGAAGCGGTGTCATTGCCATGTTATTGGCGCGGCGTTATCCACAGCTGATGGTGTTGGGGATAGAGCTGCAGATGGAGCAGTCGCAACGTGCCAGGCGTAGCGTTCAACTCAATGGTCTGGATAAGCGGGTTGAAATTGTCCATGGTGATGTGCGCAGTATTGACAGCTCGCTCCATGGTCGTTTTGACCGGGTGGTCAGTAATCCGCCGTTTCGCCCTGCTGAAAGTGGTCGTTGCTCTTCAGGTGATGAGCGTGCCTGCGCACGACATGAACTGGCGGGTGGACTGGACGATTTTATTGCCAGCGGTGCGGTGTTGCTGCGTCACGGTGGCACCCTGTCTATGATCCATCTCGCTGAACGGGCGGTGGATATCTTTTCTGCTATGCGCGAGGCGAAACTGGAGCCGAAACGGTTACGCTATATTCACAGTCGTTGCGGCAGTGAAGCACGGTTAGTGATGGTGGAAGGGCGAAAGGGGGGGCGGCCGGGGTTATATACCGAAGCGCCGCTGTTCGTCTATCGTCCCACCGGTATGTTGCAGGCGGAGCGGGGCAAACGGGATCGTTACAGCGCCGAGGTTGAGGCGTTGTATTGTTTTTCTTGTGAGTAGCCTTCTGATTCAAGTCGAAATCAACTTCAGGGTCGCGGGTCTCGCCCCGCAGGCGACGTACTTTTTGCAAAGCCCCAAAAAGTAAGCAAAAATGGCTTTTTAAAACCAAAGTAATCAACTTTGGAGAGCAACTGTTTCAGTGTGCGGATTGCGTATCTGCCCGAACTGCGGGGCGGGCCTGATCCCTTGCGGTCCGTATAACTTGATCAATGATATTCCATCATGAGCGGGAGTATCTGTTTAACGCTGCAATACAGGTCATTTCTTGCTGTGCAGTTTGTCGAGTTGGCGTTGCTTTTTGAGCAGATGCTCAAGGGCATCGCGGGTCTCCGGGTCTTCGATCTCTGCTGTGAGTTGATGGATCTCGGTACGCTCATCCTTGTCAAGGTCGGGAAGTTTTGGCCGGGGTGCTGGTGCCGGTGTTGCTTCGGCCATGCGGCCACGGCGGAAAAACAGATCATTCAGGGGCGCATCAGCCAGTTCGGCATTAAGCTTTTTAAGTAGTTGCGGTTTAAGTAGTTGCAGTTGCTGCATCCATACCGGGTGGTCGACACGTACTTCGAGGATATTGTCACGAATCCGTATCGGCGTGGCATGGGCCGCAATTTGACTGCCGACACATTCCTTCCAAACTAACCAGGCACGGTGTTGTCCGATCTTGTCGGCGATGCCAAGGTGGGTAAACAGGCCTTCGATCAGGGAGCGGGTTGTCTTGATGGAGTCTTTACTGCGCGAACGTTTTGCCATAGGATCAGGCTCGTTTACGCAGGCGACCGCCAACCAGTTGGCCGATGACGGCACAGCTGATGGTAACGGGGATCATGCGCCAGCTGAATCCATAGTGACTGCGTAGGGCAATGATGAATGGAATAGACAGGTGGACGTAGAGCATCCACAATGCTGAGCGTTTAGCCGCACCTTGACGCAGATATCCCAGTGGGATGTTGCTGAGCAAAGCGAAAGAGATAAGCACGAACAAGTGTAATGTGGTGTCGGTAAACATAATGACCTATTGGTAGTTGAAAGTCAGCCCACGGTGATGCGGTTAATCTGACACCATATCTGCTTGAGTTAACACTGTCAATCAACGCATAAAAAGGTATAAAAATGAAAATGGTTCAAGGGCATCACCTGCTGGTGATCTTTAACTCGGTTCATAAGGTGATGCTGGCAGAAAATCAATTGAAGAAGTGTTTTGATATCCTCCTTATCCCGGTACCACGTGCCCTGTCTGCGGATTGCGGAATGGTGCTGCGATTCGACCGCGATGATCAACAGTCGGTGGTTGAACTGTTGACGGAACAGGGATTAACGCCGTTCACCCTCTATGCGCCGGCCGCTGAAGGGTTCAGCGTTGTCGGGGAATTTTCTTGACAACCGGCATGGTGCTCATTATAGTTGCAAATTCGCGACTTTACCCGCAGGGATAGCTATGTTTGATAACTTGACAGACAAATTTGACGCCGTATTTAAGAAGCTCAGTGGCAAGGGGCGACTGACTGAAGCCCATGTTGACGAGGCGATGCGCGACGTACGTCTGGTCTTGCTTGAGGCCGACGTCAATTTCAAAGTTGTTAAAGATTTTGTTGCTGCCGTGCGCGCGCGCGCCGTCGGTAGTGATGTCCTGAAGAGCCTGACACCGGCGCAGCAGGTGATCAAGATTGTTCGCGACGAATTAGGCCGCCTGATGGGTGAGGGCGACAATAGCGAACTTGATCTGGCTGCCCAACCCCCCGTAGCGATCATGCTCTGTGGTTTGCAAGGGGCTGGTAAGACAACGACCTGCGGCAAGTTGGCGCTGAAGTTGCGGCGTGAAAAACGCGATCCATTACTCGTTCCGGCGGATATTTACCGTCCGGCAGCGATTGAACAATTAAAGACCCTTGGACGTCAGCTCGATGTGGCGGTATTTGATACCCAACCCGGTGACGATCCGGTGGCGATCTGCGAAAAGGCCCGGGAATATGCCCGACTCCATGGTCATGATACCCTGATTCTCGATACCGCCGGTCGCTTGCACATCGACAATGAGTTGATGGATGAGCTGGTGCGGATCAATGACGTATTGCAGCCGCGAGAAACTTTGTTTGTCGCCGATGCCATGACCGGTCAGGATGCCGTCAATGTGGTTAAGAGCTTTGACGAAAAGCTCAATATCACCGGCGTGATTCTCACCAAGCTTGATGGTGATGCCCGTGGTGGTGCGGCCTTGTCGGTCCGTGCTGTTACCGGTAAGCCGATCAAGTTTGTCGGTATGGGCGAAAAGATGGACGCCTTGGAGGTGTTCCATCCCGACCGTATGGCACAGCGGATTCTCGGCATGGGCGACGTATTGTCGCTGATCGAGAAAGCAGAAGCGGCGATTGATAAAGATGACGCAGCGCGGATGGAATCGAGCATGCGCAAAGGCGGCTTCACCCTCGAAACCTTCCGTGATCAGTTACAGATGGTCAAGAAGATGGGATCGATGGAGTCGCTGATGAAGATGATCCCCGGTGCCGGCAAGGCGATGAAAAAAGCCGGTGGCATGCAGCTGCCGGATAAGGAGTTGAAAAAGATCGAGGCGATTATTTCATCGATGACTCCCAAGGAACGACAGAACCACAAAATGATCAACGGCTCGCGCCGGTTGCGGATTGCCAACGGTAGTGGTACCCGCATTCAGGATGTCAACCAGCTGCTCAAGCGCTTTACCGAAGCGCAGAAGATGATGAAAAAGATGCAGAAGATGGGTCCGAAAGGGCTCAAAGGGTTGATGGGCGGCGGTGGCGGCATGCCGTTTTAAGCAGTAATAAGTTTTTAGACACCTGATGAGCAGGTGTGTTTATAGAGAGGAAGAAAAAGATGTCAGTAAAAATCAGATTGGCCCGTGGTGGTGCTAAGAAGAAACCATTTTACCAGATTGTTGTTGCGGATGAGCGTTGTCCTCGTGATGGTCGTTACATTGAGAACCTGGGGCAGTTCGACCCACTCAAGAAGAGTATCACTCTGAATGAGGATCGTGCTCTGGCGTGGTTGAACAAGGGGGCTCAACCCTCGGCAACCATGTTGCGTCTGTTCAAAGACGAAGGCGTGTGGGCAAAATTCAAGCAGCCTGCTGCCTAAATAAACCAATTAACTGATTCGATGAGTCGGATGGAGAATTCAATCGCATGCAGCCTGGCCCCATCAGCTAACACGGTGGCCAACACTGCGGCGCAGGATCAACCATGAACACAACAGAGAATCAGCTGTTCCATGTTGGAACAATTATCGGAACCCATGGCTTACGTGGGGATCTGAAAATACGCCCCCAGACTTCAGGGTCTCAGGCGTTGCTCGACGCATCAACCATTGAGCTGCAATGCAGCGATGGTCGCAAGTTGACAGCAGATGTGGTTAAGGCTTCGATGCACAAGCAGATGGTTCTGCTGTTGCTCAAGGGCTATGATCACATCAATAAGGTTGAAGGGTTGACTGGTGCCGAGGTTTATATGGCGCTGGATGAACTTGCCGACCTGGAAGAAGACAGCCTCTACTGGCATCAGCTTGAAGGTTTACAGGTGATTGATCGTCAGCAGGGGGATATTGGAGTTCTTTCGTCGATTCTCGAAACAGGTGGTCACGATGTTTACATCACGCGCAGCTCACGCGGTGAGGTGATGTTTCCGGCTGTGGACGCTTTTATCGAGGAGATTGATCTGGAGCGGGGCGTTATGCGGGTAAACCTGCCTGATGGCCTGATTGAGTTAAACGGATGAATTTCGATGTTGTAACGTTATTCCCGGAGATGTTTGAATCTCCGTTTGCCGGTAGTATTATCGGCAAAGCCGTATCAAAAGGCTTGGTACAGATCACCGCGCACTATTTGCGGGACTGGGCCGAAGGGCGTCATCAGGTAACGGATGATCCCCCCTATGGCGGTGGTGACGGGATGGTGATGAAGCCGGAACCGATCTGTCGCGCCATAGCGAGCCTGAAAGAGCAACGACCGGGAGCTAAAGTGTTGCTGATGTCTCCTCAGGGGAAACCCTTTGACCAACAGCAGGCGCAGCAGCTTTCGCAGCAGGAGAATCTGATTTTTCTGTGTGGTCGTTACGAGGGATTCGACGAACGAGTTCGATCCTATGTTGATGCGGAATACACCATCGGTGATTTTGTTCTCACCGGAGGGGAATTGCCGGCCATGGTGATGATTGATGCTGTGGCGCGGTTGTTGCCCGGGGTGTTGGGGAACCAAGGCAGTGCCGAGGCCGATTCGTTTTCGGATGGCCTGCTGGAACATCCCCATTACACGCGACCGGCAGAGTTTGAAGGTCAGCGGGTACCCGAAGTGTTGCTTTCCGGAAATCATGCCCGGATTGCGGCTTGGCGACGGAGTCAGCAGTTGTTGCGTACCTTACAGCGACGGCCGGACTTATTGGAAAACGTACAGTTGACGGATGATGATCTGCTTGAGCTTGAACGGCTGCGTGAGACTCACCGCCACATACAAATAAAAACTAACGGATAAAGTTATTCCGAGATAAACAAGGAGGCAATGATGAACATTGTTGATCAGATTGGCAACGAGCAGATGAAACAAGATCTCCCCGATTTTAAAGGCGGAGATACCCTGCGCGTTCATGTAAAGATTGTTGAAGGTGATAAGCAGCGTATCCAGGTTTACCAGGGTGTCTGCATCAAGCGGGTAAACCGTGGTATTGGTTCCACCTTTACCGTACGTAAGATCTCTGGTGGCATGGGTGTTGAGCGTATCTTCCCCCTCCATTCACCGATGGTCGATAAAATTGAGGTTCTGATGGTTGGTCGCGTTCGTCGTGCCAAGCTCTACTATCTGCGTAAGCTGCAGGGTAAAGCTGCACGTATCCGCGAAAAGCGTCAAAACTAAGCAGTACAAACACCCCGCAACGTATGACACGTTACGGGGTGTTTAGTTTTACCCTCCCCACCGATTTATCCTTAGCGGTTTTAGCTCGTCTGGCTTATACTGAGCGCTGTTTTGCGCCTATTGAGCTGGGGAGTTGTTCCGTGCCATTATCCGTTTCATTACCGTTGTTTGATGATCTCGTTGACGATTCCATCGTCGATCCGACCTGTTTTGAAAAAAAATTGCGTCTGCAAGGTGTGACACTGATTGCCGGTATTGATGAAGCCGGACGTGGCCCGTTGGCTGGACCGGTGGTTGCTGCTGCGGTAATCCTTCCGGAAACCTTTGATCTTCCCGGTTTAACCGATTCAAAAAAACTCAGTGAAAAAAAACGTGAACAGTTATTTGGTCCCATTCGTCAGCAGGCGATTGCCGTCGGTGTCGGTTTTGCCCATGCCGCTGAAATTGATGAGATCAATATCCTTCAGGCTACCGTTAAATCCATGTGTCGGGCCGTACAGCGGTTGTCGGTTCAGCCCGAGCATTTACTGATCGACGGCATCACTCCGTTGCCCCTTGCCACGGCCCAGCAGACCATAAAAAAAGGGGATTCCCGTTCTTTATCCGTGGCGGCGGCCTCGGTGATTGCCAAGGTGGTGCGTGACCGGATGATGAAGGTTTACGATCGCCGCTTTCCTGCCTATGGTTTTGCCGGTCATAAGGGCTATGGCAGCGCCAAGCATCGGGCGTTGATTGCCGAGCATGGTCCGTGCGATCTGCATCGCAAAAGTTTTCGCGGTGTGAAGGAATATTTGTGACCGAGCAGCGTTTAAGTCTTGGTCGTTGGGGCGAAGAACAGGCGGTGAACTATCTCAAACGGCGGCTGTATCGCATTGTGGCGACCAACTATCGGCGCCCGACCGGTGAGATCGATATCATTGCCAGGCGCGGTAAAACGCTGGCCTTTATTGAGGTTAAAACACGGCGCAGTCGACAATTTGGTGCTGCTCAGGAGGCGGTTACGCCCCGTAAACAGCGACAGATTATCCGTACTGCGCAATATTACGTGATTGAGCATTGTGGTGAACGGGATCAGATGCGCTTTGATGTGATTGCCATACATGTGGATGGAGACAAGCCCCGTATTGATCATCTGGTCAATGCGTTTGAGCTGTAAACTTTTGAGTCGATTCAAAAATATTCTTACTTAGATTACGTTGAGATCACAGACAAAAATACAAAACAAAGGTTTAAACAGGGATGAACAGGATATTCAGGATCCCAAAGCCCTTAGTGTTTAAGGTCTTATCCTCTCTATCCTGCATATCCCTGTAAATAGGTTTATTCGTGGTTAAGTCTGCTGAATTCAGCAGCAGTTACTTTATGAAAATTCGTCCGAAGGGCGTGGGGCGCTATTTAGTATCATTCGCAGAATAGTTGCTAACTATAATGATTCAGGAACTGACTATGACACCGATTCCCATTACCGATTATGGCTATTTTCGTTTAGCGGTGGCTTCGCCGGAACATCGCGTGGCCGACCTCGATTTTAATTGTCAACAGATTAGCGCTGCCGTGCGTCAGGTCAAGGCACAGGGCTGCCAATGTGTGGTTTTCCCGGAGCTGAGCCTGACCGGATACAGCTGTGGTGATCTGTTTTTTCAGACCCTGCTGTTGGAGCAGACTCGTCAGGCACTGGCCGGGTTGAAGCAGTTGACGTCCGAGCAGCAGCTGATGCTGGTGGTTGGGGCGCCCATTGAGCAGGGCGGGCGGTTGTTCAACTGCGCTGTGGTTCTGGCTGAGGGTAAAATTCTCGGCG
Organism: Desulfuromonas sp.; assembly: GCA_021162745.1. Taxonomy (GTDB): domain Bacteria; phylum Desulfobacterota; class Desulfuromonadia; order Desulfuromonadales; family Desulfuromonadaceae; genus Desulfuromonas. The sequence goes on from JAGGYC010000129.1 coordinate 10,000, forward strand.
TAGTACCGAAACGTTTTTTGCCCAACACTCAGGAATTTTACGAAGAGCGCTGGTTTTCGGCGGCCAGCGAGCGCACCGCCGATGTGATTGAGCTGTGCGGCGAGCGGGTGCCGTTTGGTGATGACCTGTTGTTCCGCCAACGCCACCACAATGGATCGGATTGTATCATCGGCGTGGAGATCTGTGAAGACGGTTGGGTCGCCAATCCTCCCAGCGGCCAGATGGCCGTTGCCGGTGCTACGCTATTGCTCAACCTGTCGGCCAGTCCTGAGATCCTCGGCAAGCAGGAGTACCGCCGCCAGTTGGTGCGCTCCCAGTCGGCCCGTTGTCTGGCCGCTTATGCCTATGCCTCCGCCGGCCCCGGTGAATCGACCACCGATCTGGTGTTCTCTGGTCATTCCCTGATTGCCGAAAATGGTCAGATCCTGACTGAGACCGAGCGCTTCTCCTTTACCTCCCAGCATGAATGTGCCGATATCGACATTGACCGTTTGCTTGCCGAGCGGCGTAAGAATAACAGCTTTGCCGATAGTCAGCCGGACGCTGTTTATCGGCTGATCGACTTTTCCATCGCCAATATCGTCACTGATGGCGTGACCCCGTTGTTGCGCCCTCTTAACCGGCAGCCTTTTGTGCCGTTCGATCTGGCCCAGCGCAGTCAGCACTGCGAAGAGATCTTTGCGCTTCAGACCACTGCCCTGGCCAAGCGGTTGCGCCATATCGGTAGCAAGGCGGTGGTCATTGGAATATCCGGTGGCCTTGACTCCACCCTGGCACTGCTGGTGGTTGTTAAAGTCTTTGATCTGCTTGGTATGGATCGCAAGCAGATTGTGGCGGTGACAATGCCGGGATTCGGCACCACCCAGCGCACGCGGGGGAATGCCGAACAGCTGATTGATCTGCTCGGGGCCACCAGCCGGGTGATTCCGATTGATGTGGCCGTGCGCCAGCACTTCAAGGATATCGGCCACGATGAAATTTTGCAGGATATCACTTACGAAAATGCCCAGGCCCGCGAGCGCACCCAGATTCTGATGAATATCGCCAACCAGGTGCATGGTATTGTCATCGGCACCGGCGATCTGTCCGAGCTGGCGTTGGGCTGGTGTACCTATAACGCTGATCATATGTCGATGTACGGTGTTAATTGCAGTGTGCCCAAGACTCTGGTGCGTTATCTGGTGTCCTGGTGTGCCGAATCCAGCTATTGCGGTGAGACGCGGCAGGTGCTGGAGGATATCTGTGCCACCCCCGTGTCGCCTGAACTGTTGCCGCCCGACGACAGCGGCGAGATCAGTCAGGTGACGGAACATCATGTCGGTCCCTATGAGTTGCACGATTTCTATTTGTTCCAGGTGGTGCGTAATCAATTTACGCCGAAAAAGGTGTTGTTTCTGGCCCAACAAGCCTTTGCCGGTGATTATGATGATGAAACACTGCTGCGCTGGCTGCGGGTGTTTTACAGTCGTTTCTTCTCTCAGCAGTTCAAGCGTTCCTGTTTGCCCGACGGTCCCAAGGTGGGTAGCGTTGCTCTGTCGCCGCGTGGCGACTGGCGGATGCCCAGCGATGCCTGTGTGCAGTTGTGGCTGAATGAACTGGAGATGATGGAGCCGATGGAGGATATAGAGAAGTCGGAGGGGAAGGATGACTGAGCCGGTCACAACAGGAACCCTGTATGTGGTGGCCACCCCCATCGGTAATCTCGAAGATATCACCATGCGGGCGCTGCGGATTCTCAAAGAGGTGTCGATGGTCGCGGCTGAAGACACCCGCCACAGCCGTAAGTTGTTTAATCATTTCGGTATCACCACGTCGTTAACCTCCTGCTTTGAACACAACGAAGCGCAAAAGGGGGATTACCTGCTCGGCTTGTTGCAACAGGGGAAATCGTTGGCGTTGATCAGCGATGCCGGTACCCCGGCCATCTCCGATCCCGGCAGTCTGTTGGTGCAGCGTTGTCGCGAGGCCGGAGTAAACGTATCGCCGGTTCCCGGAGCCAGTGCCTGCATCTCGGCGCTGTCTACAGCTGGACTGCCCACCGAACGGTTTTGTTTCGACGGCTTTTTGCCGCCGAAAACTCAGGCTCGTCGTCGGGCGTTGGAGCGTTATCTCGAAGAGGCGCGGACGACGGTGCTCTACGAAGCGCCCCATCGTCTGCTGGCCTGTCTGTGTGATCTGTGTGAGGTGTTGGGTAACGATCGACAGATCGCCGTGGCTCGTGAGTTGACCAAACTGCATGAAGAGATGTTTCGTGGCAGTGCTGCCGAGGCGTTGGAGCATTTCTCCCAAGGGCGGGTACGTGGTGAGATTGTGCTGCTGCTGGCACCGGCACAAAAACAAGCGCCGCAGGAGACGGTGGTTGAAGCCATTGAGCGGCTACGGGCCGAAACCGATTTGCCAATGAAGGCCATTGCCAAGCAGGTGGCCAAGCTGCATGACCTGAGCGGCAGTGACGTTTATAAAATTGTCCTGAATCTCAAGGAGCAGGACTCCGTAACGGATTGAGCGGTAGGGCGGACACGGCCCACCATGTGCTAGATGTAAACTCTTTACTGATTAGTATCAACCTTCGGCTACGCTCGAAAGGTTTCCTAAGGCTCGTCTCTTCCGCGAAGGCGGGAGTCCAGAATCCTTCGTAAAACCCTGGATACCCGCCTCTGCGGGCATGACGGATGCGGGGATTAAAACCAGAGCGGAAGATTCGTGCTTCTGTTGCGTTGCCATCAAGATATGTTCGGAGGAATAGATATGAAACCATTGGAATCTGACTGGAAGAAATTTCGCAAACGTGTTCCCGAGTGGCGTGAGCGCTATCTGAGCGGGAAGAATACAGAGATTGTTGCCATCCTTACAGATGAGAGTCGCACACCGACTGAGCAGTTCTGGGACGCGAAGGAGAGGATGGAAACAGAGGCACAAATACTCAAGGATTGCCTTGATGGACATTCGAGATCGTCAATGTTTACATACATGCTTGTGATGTTTCGTCACAAACTCATTGTAGAGTCTGACTTGAGTGAATTCAGTGATGAATTGCGCGAGCAGATTGTGTCGTTATTCGAGCGTTTCAGGGCAGAATGAGGGCCGGGACCACCTCTGTATCCTCGGGTAGTCTGCCAGGAGACTGTCGGACTTAGCAAGAATCTACTGCGAAATCATCTGATCGGCCCATATTCCCGGACATTTTCGACAAATAGGCTAGCTATTCGCTCTCAAATGTCCGAAAATCTGTTCTCGAACAGC
>JAGGYC010000138.1 GCA_021162745.1 Desulfuromonas sp.
CCGATAACACGATCATACTCGTCGACAATCTCAAATCGCTCCATTGAATCAATTCATCCTATACGTTATTCTACAATGAAGTTTATCCAGAAAAAAAGAGTGTAGCAGAACCTCACATCAGAGCAATGCCTAACATCGATGCTGCAATTCCCCTTGACCAACATTCAATAGACGCGTTAAAAACTTATTCCATTGGCCATCAATGTTCCCATCAACAACCCATCAACAAATGGCAACGTCCCTATGTCTCGTTTTTATCAATCAGCCTGGTTCCCTTATGTTACTCCATTCCTTATTTTTTTAGCATTAGACGAAGCGAAAACATATATCCCCCACTGGCATCACCATCTCAACTTGGCCCAAGTGCTTCTTTGTGGTGGATTGTTGTGGATGTGGAAAAAGCATTTTCTTCAGGATTTAATAATCCCAACACCACAGCCAAAGCTGTACAGTTCATTGCTTGTCGGCATAGCTGCCTTTGCGCTCTGGCCGGCGGCCGTTTCGTTTGACATCGTTACGCTGACCAGCGCACAGCCAATGGATAACTGGCCAAAAGCATTGTTTTTTTTCGTCAGCATTTTCACGACTATCGGTTTTGTTGTTATTTTTCCAATTCTCAACGAATTATTCTGGCGCTCCTTTATGTTACGCTATTTCATTACCCCTGACTTCCGTTCCATTCCATTAGGCACCTTCCAACTATTTTCATTTGTTGCCGTCATCGGACTTTCCGCCTTGCCATCCAATTACATTGTACTGCCATTTCTCAATTCACTACTGTTCTGCTTGCTGTTAGTCTGGCAGAAAAATTTACGCTGCTGTATAGTAGCGCATGTAACCTGTAATGGCTTACTTGCATCATATCTACTCATAAACGGCTACACGCTTTTTTAGATCAATCAAAGGTTAACAATGACGACATCGACAGCCCCGGCAAATGGAACTGATTACGTTGAAGACCAGTTGTACGAAATTGCCTTGGCCCAGCTTCGCCCTGACCCAAACCAACCAAGAAAACATTTTGCAGCAGACGCTCTGGAAGAACTAAAGGAAACCATTCAGAACCATGGTGTTCTGCAGCCAATACTGTTTACCATGTCAGGGGATGCAAAACTGACATTAATCTCCGGTGAACGACGCTTTCGTGCCGCAAAACTTGCAGGGCTAACACACATCCCGGCGATTTTCAAAAATCAACCAAGTCTTGAGATCGCCATCATCGAAAACATCATGCGCGAAAACCTCTCCCCCATTGAAGAATCGGAAGCGATTCAACGCTTGCTCGATGAGAAAATCTGCCGACAAAAAGATTTACCTGAAAAACTGGGAAAAGCAAAATCGACCATCAGTGAGATGCTCTCGCTCAACCGACTCCCCGAAGAGATAAAAGACGACTGCCGGAGCAATAATCTTGTTCCTCGCGGCATCCTGGTCGAAGTTGCAAAAAAGAGGAAACCTCAGACCATGCTCGCCCTGTACAACAAGTACAAAGAACGTGGGCTGACGCGCGGTGAAGTGAGAAAGGTAGCACGTAAACCACGCACAACGGCACCGGGCGTCGCCATCCAGAGTGCCATTAAGCAGCTCACGAGAAAAATTGATCTGGTCTATGAAATGGGTTTCAACGACGATGATGAAAAACAGGTTGTTGAAGCTCAACTACAGGAGCTAAAGAAGCAAATTGACGCCCGCCTGCGTAAAACAAAAGATGAAACAAAAAAAACACCACAAAGTCTTGAGTTCAATTTCTAATCTACAAAGGGATCCTATTTCAATGAAACTTTTTTTACTACGTCTACTAACCATCACCCTGCTGACCATCACCCTTACCGGCTGTAATAACCCCGGTGAAGATGAATACAATAAAGGGACCGATGCGTTACGTGAAAACAATTACGAGTATGCAGAAAAAATGTTCAAGGCTGCATTGGAAAAAGATCCATCCATTGTCGAAGCGCACATCAGTCTCGGTTTTGTCTACCTGAGAACCGATAAATTTGATAAAGCGTGGGATGAAACCAGTTTAGGCCTGGAGATGGTGAAAAGAGATAAGAAATCGATTGTCATGGGAGGAACCTGGCAGGATCAAGCGGTACAGGCCTACAATAACTTGGCAAAAATTGTTTTTGAAAAAGCGGTAAATGCCCGAAGGAATGGTGATATGGACGCCCTGCAACGCCACAAGGAGCACGCCATATCGCTATTTAAGCAGGCATTGGAGCTGATCCCAGACCACGAAACAACACTAAAGAATTTAACCTATGCTGAACGCTGGCCAAACTAAAATGAATATCCGACTTTCACGAAACCGAATGTTGTGGCTGATTATAGCCGTCTACCTGCTGGTCATTTTAAGTCTCACCATCGCCGTTGTCTTCAATTTCAACCGGGTGACATTTGGCGTCCTCTTTGTTTTGATCACTCTGTGGCCGGTTGGGCGTTTTTTTATCAGAGAAGATACGGCTGTCAGTCGTTGGCTGTCTCGTTTTGACCGTTAATACGCTCAAGGTAGCTCACCCATCGCACACTTAAAGCGATACCGACAAACAGGGCAGCTCCGACGATTTGGCCACCGTCACGAAACAGATTGGTAATACCCAGAGCAACAACAAAGGCGAGACACAGCACGGCCACACAACAGATCGCCAACCATTCGACAAGTGGCTTTGATCGAGCTTTTACTCTCGCTTCGACATCGACGACAGTGTCACACTGAAGACAAACCGTCGTTCGCCGGGCTAATGGTGTTCCACATTGCTGACAGTAGATTCGTGCCATCACTCCTCCTGAACTTGAATCCGTGACTACCCGGCGGCGAATAGATCTCCATCCACCGTTTACTCACGGATCCAAGTTGAAAAAACAAGAAACGGGAGCCAGCACTTGCTGACTCCCGTAATAGTTTGGTAGGCGAAACAGGGCTCGAACCTGTGACCCTCGGTGTGTAAGACCGATGCTCTCCCAGCTGAGCTATTCGCCCAAACGTGATGCTTTTTTTATCAATTTCATGCAGTGCTGTCAACCATTAATTTTGGACAGTAGTGCCTTCCCCTACAAAAGAGAATTAACCGCATCGAGAGCGGCCTGATAATTCGGTTCATCGGTAACTTCAGCAACAATTTCACGATACGCCACTTTGCCATCCGCATCGATAACAAATACAGCACGCGCCAACAACTTAAGTTCGTCGATCACCAGACCATAAGCGAGCCCGAAGGAACGCTCCTGATAATCAGAAAGTGTCTGCACCCGGTCAATGCCTGCGTTTCCGCTCCAACGGCTCTGGGCAAAAGGGAGATCGACACTGATCGTGTAGACCACAACGTTTTCGGGAAGAGCCGCGGCATCCTGATTGAATCTCCGGGTCATTATGTCACAAACATCCGTGTCAATCGAAGGGACAACAGTAATCAACTGAACTTTACCAGCACCATCTGCCAGCACGACAGGCTGTAAGCCATTGTCGATAACCTTAAAATCGGGAGCAACATCACCGACAGCAACATCGGGACCCAACAACGTTACAGGATTACCTTTAAACGTGATAACACCAGTTCTTTTCTTTACCATGGGCAATCTCCTCATTCTATTGACGACAAAATCAGTCATAATCCTAGCAGGGTTTTAGTTCCTGTCAATATAGAAGAGAGCAAAAGTCAAATGAATCGACCGTCTAAAGAGCACCCATAAAACTTCCTGATTAGCACTATTCTTCCGCTAATACAGTTGGGGTGACACTTTTTGTCATAATGGTGATTTATCATTACAGCATCTATCCTAAGGAGAAATGCTGTGAAAACAAATAAAATACAGTTCCAAGCA
>JAGGYC010000058.1 GCA_021162745.1 Desulfuromonas sp.
ATTTTATCGGCAGTTCCGTCTTTACTGCCGTCGTTGACAAAGATAATTTCATAGCGGTCGCTTACTTTTTCGAGGACAGCTCGTGTTCTGGCATAGAAACTATCGATAACCTCTTCCTCATTATAAGCAGGAACAACGAGAGAGATAAAAACTTCTTTTTTGGCAGTTTCGGTCATGCAGTTAACTCCATATTTGCGGGATAAAAACCTTATCTTCGTCCCATTGTAGCAGCAATGTTCCCATAACTCCGTAAATCTCCCTCGAAGTTTATTTTTCACGCCTTATCAACATAATTTTTTGCATCCCAGTCTAAAACCTTCTATCCTGCCTGCAACTGTAATTCAACCACGAGGGCAAGTTATGTCAAACACCTTGCAATGGACGGCCCTGCTTTCACAGCAGCGAGTCGGTCAAAAATCAACACCACATGGCGACGGGGATCAAGCTGAACGCAGTGCCTTTGAAGCCGATTACGACCGGGTGGTGTTCTGCGAACCGTTTCGCCGCCTGGCCAAGAAGACCCAGGTACACCCGCTGGCACCGAATGATCACATCCATAATCGCCTGATCCACTCCATTGAGGTAGGCAGTGTCGGCCGCTCGCTGGGGAAGAAGGTGCAGCACTTTTTACGCCAGCACCACCCGGAGCAGGCAGCTCTGTTCGACGATATTCCCCAGATTGTTCAGGTCGGCTGCCTGGTCCATGATATCGGCAATCCCCCCTTCGGCCATGCCGGTGAATACGCCATTCGTGAATGGCTGGCCAAACATCAACAGCTGGTGTTTAATCAACCGCTTGATGACGCCATCCGCTCCGACCTGCTGCTGTTTGAGGGCAATGCTCAGGGGTTTCGTCTGGCCGCCCGCGCCGACAATCCAAAATGCGGCTACATGGCCCTTACCTACGCAGCACTGGGAGCAATGATCAAATATCCTTGGACCAGTGACGATCCTCGGGCAACCCAGATGCAAAAATTCAACGTGTTTGCAAGCGAACAAACCATGTTCCAGACCATGGCCGAAGAGATGGGACTGACTGTTGCCGATGGCCGGATCGCCCGTCATCCGTTGTCTTTTCTCACTGAGGCCGCCGATGATATCTGCTACCGCATGCTGGACATGGAGGATGCGGTTGCTATGAGAATTTTCCCTGAAGCCCCCATCAAAGAACTCTTTTTTGCCGTGGCAGGCTCCCCCTATCGCGCCAAAGTCCCCCTGGCAGCGGCCCGTGGCAAGGCGATCAAGGCAATGATCGATGAATCACTGCGGGTGTTTATCGATGACTACCCCGCCATCATGGCCGGAAAACGAACGGCGGACCTCAAAAGCAGCTTTGACGACCGATTCGATGACTGCTTTGCCCAGATAAAAACCCGTTACGCTGAAATTTTTTCCCATCGCAGCAAACTCAGCTACGAGATCGGTTCGTATAAAATAGTGGGACGCATCATCAAAGCCTTCGTCCTGGCAGTGCGGTCACTGTGTGAAAAGCGTGATTACGACGACATCGAATTTGTGGCGCAGCGCTGTTTTGATCTGGCGTGGGGCAAGGAGTATGTCTGTGAAAATATTGATGCCGACTATGAATGGTGGCTGCGACAGGTGTTCGATTATGTTTCCGGCCTGACGGACAACTATGCCATTCAGATTTCAGCCGAAATTGAGGGGATCATCCCCTGTTGATCCAGGAAGGCCGTCCTTCTAGCAGCAGACAGGCGGGGCGCGCACTGTCCGCCATCAAGCAACATGCACTGCTGTTCATGATGAAATATCATCAATCAAATATGTGCGGGCCGCAAAAGATCAGGCCCGCCCCGCAGTTCAGCTAGCTACGCAATCCGCACAATTAAACCGTTACACACCACAGTTGGTTGCTTTGGTTCCGATCTTAAAGGCCATTTCTTTGCTTACTTTCTTTGGGGCCTATTCAAAGAAAGTACGTCGGCTGCGGGACGAAACCCGCGAACTTGACCTTGGATTTAAAACAGATGGGCACGACGCATAACAAAGAGCTGTCGGGTTACGCTCCGCTAACCCGACCTACATGGTATCTCAAATATTTACAAACAGAGACAGCAGGGTTTTGTAGGTGTAGGGGCGTCGCAAGCGGCACCCCTACACCAATGATTGTGCCCTGCCCATTTTTAGTTGCACCTATTAGTCCAGATAGTGCATTCTGACACCTATGCCAAAATCAGCCTTCAATGCCATCCGCAACAGTGTCTGCTCTTTTCTCGGTGGCGCTAAAGTATCCTTTAGCGAGGTGGAGGAGTGTGACCTGCCGCAAGCGGGAACCATCTGTGACTTGGCGATGCAGATCGAGATCAACGACATCCCCTACCAATTCTGTGCCAGCCGTGGTTCGCTGGCATTTACCGCCACGGAAATAAGCTTTGTCCAGGAACTACTGACAGCGATGGAGGGGTTGTTCTCCGGCTTCACCGCCGAGGGCTACGCCGCCCACTTTCGCACCGCCCTGCTTACCTCATTGATGGACATCGCCGTAGCCCGCTACATCCGTGGTGACCGTAAGGGGGTGTTCTGGACCACACAAAACCTGATTCAACTGCTGAAAAAGCTCTCCTACCAGCGTTACGAAGGCGCTCCGGCCACCACCGGTTTTCTGATCTACCGTAATCAACTGGAAGAGTTGCTGCCATCGTTACAAAAATCCCGCTATAACTGGCTGGATCTCGGCGATGACCGCAGACGGATCAGCGACAACTTCTTTATCAACCCGCTCTCCTACCGCTTTGTCGATGGCCTGCGCGCCCTTTACATCTGTGATATCCGCATGAACGTTAAGGGGATCATGCGTACCAACAGTCTCGGTCCACGCGACGCCATCGACCAGCTCTCCAACCGCGAGACCGTGTCGCTGTTGCAAAAATCCGGCGCTGGTGCCTTTGCCATCTTTGTCAACGAGGCATCGGAAGTAGAAGTTGTTCTCGACAGCGGCAAACTGCTGGTGTGGCGCAAGGGCGATTGGGGGATCTACGACCCCGACATCTTCCGCGTCTTCCTGCATGGCGCCCTCGATAAACGCTCCATCGATGCCTTGATCTGGTCGGTCTACGCCCTGTCAAAATCGCGCCACGGCACGGTGATCCTGATCAGCAACGGCAAAACGGATCTCCAGGCGCTGAGCAAAGGCTCGGTCGGCGGACGTGACCCGCTGAGCCGGGCGTTAATCCGCCACGTCTGTGGTACCCGTATCGGCGAACTGAAACGCTCGGGAGAACTAATGCGCATCCTGTCATCGGACGGCTTGACGGTGATCAACCGCAAGGGAGAACTGCTCGATACCGGGCTGATTATCGACACCTCCAAGGCCGGTGATCTGGTCAGCGGCGGCGGGCGCACCACGGCGGCGGCAGCCGCTTCCCACTATGGCCGGGTGATCAAGGTCTCCGAAGATGGCCCCGTTGAATTGTTGGAAAATGGCCGACGGGTCTACCGCTTCGGCTAATCCGCATTTCTCATCTTGCTACTTGATTAGCGCCCCACGCCCTTCGGACGAATTTTCAAAGAGTAACTGCTGCTAAATTCGGCAGACTTAACCACGCATAAACCTATTTACAGGGATAAACAGGATAACACCTAAACACAAAAGACTTTTAGAGACGGTTTATCATCCTGGATATCCTGTTCATCCCTGTCTAAATCTTTGTGTTGTGTTTTTATCTGTGATCTCAAGGTAATCTGATTGAGGATATTTTTTGAAGTTACTCAGAAGCAATCAATGAGCTGTCGAGTTACGCTTCGCTAACCCGACCTACCAAAGGCTTTCACAAGCGCTTTTGCAATAATTCTAAATTGTTACAGGACTCATCCATGTCTGAAACAGACCAAGAAAAATGGCTACTGATCACCGGTGCCTCCAGCGGCATTGGCCGGGAACTGGCTTTATCGTTACAACAATACGGCTACCGGGTTGTAGCCACCGCACGTAAGAAGGAAGACCTCCAACACCTGCGCCAACTGGGTCTGAAAGCTCTGCCGTTGGAGCTGGCCGATGAACAGTCGGTGAACGCCTTGATTGAGCAGGTCAACAGCCTGTGTGGCGATAAACTCTACGGCCTGATCAACAATGCCGCTTACGGCCAGCCCGGCGCAGTGGAAGATATCTCACGAGCGGCGCTGGAAAAACAGTTTGCCGTCAACCTGTTCGGCAGCCATCAACTCACCTGCGGTCTGTTACCGGCCCTGCGCGCCGGACAAGGTGGGCGCATCATCAACATCAGTTCAGTGCTCGGGCTGGTGGCCTTTCCGTGGCAGGGCGCTTACAATGCCAGCAAATACGCTCTGGAAGGGTTAACCGACACCCTGCGGCTGGAGTTGCATGGTTCGCCGGTGCAGGTCAGCCTCATTGAACCGGGTCCAATCCGCAGCGACTTTCGCGGTAATGCTCTGAATGCCTTTAACGACGATGTCAACTGGCAGGACAGCCCGCATGCCGAGCACTACCAACGCATCACCGGCTACTATTCCGCCAGCGACCACCCGACACCGTTCACCGGCGATCCGCTGCTGGTAGTGAAACGGGTACGCCATGCACTACAGTCATCCCGCCCCCAACCGCGATATTATGTCACCGTGCCCACCTATGTGCTGGCCACCCTGCGTCGTCTGTTACCCCATCGCGCCATGGACTGGGTGCTACGCAAACTGGGATCCATGCGCTAACCCTGCGAACCCCGCCTTGACAGTACAAAATTATACGTCACGATTAACCAACGACCGTTTATTCTATCCGAAATAACACAATTTTTGCCTACCCTCTTAGGCAATAGGTAGAGTTGCACTTACACGTTGAATTCAAGATCTATTTGTTTTATAACGTGGCCGTCCATGCAGGTTTAGAGGGGGGGAACATGAAGTATCGCGCTATTGTATTTGAGGATGACGACAACTGTCGGCAGCTATTGTGCCTGATTTTAGAAAAACGGGGTTACGAGGTGATCTCATCTGCGGACCCGACCATCTGTCCTGCTTATGCCAGCCACCATGGCCAGTGCGCCTCAAACAACGCCTGCGGTGATTTTCTGCTGACGGATCAGCATATGCCCCACATGACGGGACTTGATTTTATCGCCAGCCAAGAGCGGCGCGATTGCAAAGGAGCGATGATGAACAAAGCCGTTCTTTCCGGCAGCTGGACGTCCGCCGAACTGTCGCAGGCCAACCAATTGGGCTGCAAGGTTTTTCGCAAACCCTACCGCGTGAGCGAGATTAACGCCTGGCTTGATGAACAGGAACCCCATATCCCTGCCGATCGCCTGCTTACGCCATTTCCCACGAACTAACGGTTCTGCTTCATGGCGTCACCCCGTCCCAGTAATGATCCACCTCCGCCTGCAGTTCGCCCAACACGACATCATTGCGTTGCGGTTCAAACAGATGAGCGAAACGCTGTTGCCGCTTCAGATACTGTTCCACCGGCAACCGCTGAGCCGGGATATGGGTATGCACCACCTGGCCATCACGATACTCTTTCAGCGGCCAGATACCGGTATCAACCGCCAGCTTGCCGATAGTGGTCGTATAACGTGGATCAAAGCCCCAGCCGGTGGGACAGGGTGCCAGGGCGATGATCAGTCGCGGCCCACGCAGCTGCTTGGCCTTTTCAATCTTACGTGCCAGGTCATTGGGGTACGAGGCAATGACGGTAGCCAGATAGACCGGATCATGGGCGGCCCAGATGGCAAACAGATCCTTCTTAACTCCAGCCAGTCCTTCCAGTCCCCGGCAGGTGGCGGTGTGCGCCGCATGGGGGGTGGCGGCGGAAGTTTGTTGGCCGGTGTTGCCATAGCCTTCGTTATCGTAGCACAGATAGAGAAAATCGAGCTGACGATCCAGCGCCCCCGAGGTGGCCGACAACCCCATGCCGTAGGCGGAACCATCACCCGTCAGCACCACCACCTGCAGATCATTGTCCGGCGCAATCTCCCCTTTATCCCGCAAAATATCCAGCGCATCGCGCACTCCTTGCGCTCCGGCAGGAGCCGAGGCCATGGCGGTGTACAGCCAGGAGCCGTGAAACGGAGTGAACGGATACACCGCCAGCAGAGACATGCAACCGGCGGCATTGACGAACACTGTCTTTTCTCCCAGCACCCGACAAGTCTGGCGGATCGCCTGCATGCCGCCGCAACCGGCACAGGTGACGGTCCCCCGCCCCAGCGACGCCGGTGAAGCGCTATGATATTTAGTGACCATTATCCCCTCCTGCCGGTTGGGCCAGCTGGTGCAGCCGGTTGACCTCGTCCAACTCGTGCTGGGTAAACATCAGCCGCGGTGCCGGAGTCTCACCTCGCTTCACCGCGTCCTGCAGCATGCTGACCATGGCAAAGAACTCCTCATCACAAATATCCCGTCCACCGAGACCGCCAACAAAGTCGGCCACCACCGCCGGCCGTTGCGGCTCATTGTACAGCGCCGCCAACAACTCACTGTGCAGCACCCCGCCCTGGCCCGGCGACAGGTTCTGATCGATCACCGCCACCCCTTTTTTCCCGCGCAAAGCACGGCGCAAGGCTTCAGCCGGAAACGGCCGCACCACCCTGGGTCGTACCACCCCCACGGCGCAGCCCTGCTCACGCAGCCGGTCCACCGCCCCTAGCGCCTTGGTGGCAAAGGAACCGATCATCACCAGCACCCACTCGGCATCATCACAGCGGTAGCAATCCACAGCTGGATAGTGGCGGCCGAACAACTCGCCAAAGTGGGTCGCGATCTGGTCATACACCGGCAATGCAGCCTGGGCCGCCAGGTGGGCCTGATAACGGAAGTAGGAGTAGAGCCCTCCACCCAGCACCGCCACCGCCTGACTTTGCGGCTGGTCGGCACGAAACAGGATCGACAGGGGATCAAAGGGGGGTAAAAAATGTTCAACCATCTCTGCGGTGGGAATCGTCACCGGCTCGCGGGTAAAGGAGAGATAAAAACCATCGAGGTTGACGATCACCGGCAAGCGTATCTGGTGATCTTCGGCCAGACGATAAGCGATGAGCACCATGTCGAGCACCTCCTGACAGGATGCACAGTGCAACTGGAGAAAACCACTGTCGCGGGCAGCCAGGATATCGTTATGATCCGGCTCCAGGGTGATGGGAGCCGACAGACCGCGCGACACATTGACCAGCACCAGCGGCACCCGCCAACCGGCCACGCTATAGAGCATCTCCATAGCATAGAGCAGCCCCTGGCTGGAGGTGGCGCTGAACACCCGTACACCGGTGGCGGCTGCGCCCCCAGCGGCAGTCAGCATCGAATGCTCGGAATCCACAATCACCATCCGACCGGGCATGGACTGCTGTTCAATCCAGCCCGACAGGGTTTCGATAATCTCCGTCTGCGGCGTGATGGGAAAGGCCGGTATATAGTCGACGGCTGCCAATCGCGCGCCCCAGGCTGCCGCTTTATTGCCGGTTAACAGTTGCTGTTTCATCGGCCCACCTCCCCACCTTCCTGCCGTTCATCAACCACATCAATCGCCTGTACCGGGCACTGTTCGACGCAGATCATGCAACCCTTGCAGTGGTCGTAGTCAAACTGTGGATAACCGTCCTGCGCCATGGTGATCACCCCTTCGGGACAGAGAATGGCGCACTGGCCACAGCGGCGACAACGCTGCCGGGCCAGCTGCGGTCGCTCGGTACGCCACAACCCCGTGGCCATCGCCTCGCTGCTGGCGGGCTTGCGGATCACCGGTGCCGCCCGCTCAACCCCGTCCAGGGGCAACTCAATCCAGATTTTTGCTGCAGTACCCTCAGCCTGACGAGGCTCAGAGACCTGTACGGCAGCGGCATCTTTGGCAAAATGATCAAACACCTCCACCACCTGGCGCAGGGTGTCGTCCAGCTCCGCCGGAGCCAGATCGGCCAACTCTTCATTGACCGCCTCCATCAATGCCTGGCGACTAATCACACCACACAGCTGCGCGGCAGCTGCGGCGCACAGGGTTCCCACCGGCAGCCGATGCAGCGCATCGCGTAGCGGAACAGTTGTGGGCAAAATCAGTAACTTACTCGGTCTGGGCAGTTGACGTTGCCACCAGGCCGCCGCTTGTCCACTGCGGATCAGCACCAGAGTATGGGACTGCCAGCCCTGCTGCACCTCGGCGGCCGGCAGGGCAACAAGACTGTCATCGGCCACCACCACCAAGTCGGGCCGGGTCACCACCCCCCGTTCATGGATCGACCGACGATCGGCGCGTACATAGGCAAAAATCGGTGCCCCACGCCGTTCTGCACCATAGCGTGGCGCATCCTGGACCTGATAACCTTCGAGAAAAAATGCCGTGCCGAGAATCCGGCTCGCCACCTTGATCCCCTGACCGCCACGACCGTGAAATCGAATTCGAAACATCGCCCCTCCCAGGAGTCTGTCGGTTAAAACAGCGACCAGCGGGCATAGCCCATGGCGTTGTGTAGCCGCTGCCGGGCCATATCAACGGCAGCATCGCGCGGCAGCAGGTTACCGGCGCGGGCTATCTCCAACACCTGGCGAGTATTAGTACGCAACTTTTCCTGGATGATCTCAAACGCCTCCATCTGCCCAGCGCCGCGATATTCCATAGCGGCGCAGATCACACCGCCGGCATTGGCAATAAAATCGGGGACACACAGCACACCCCGATCATGGAGCACCTTTTCCGCCTCGTAGGTGATGGGAATATTGGCACCCTGAATCACCAGCTTGGTGTTCAATCGCGCCACATTGTCGGCATGGATCACATCGGGTCGAGCCGCCGGAATCCAGATATCACAGGGCACATCGACAATGGCATCGGCCGCTGCGCTCTCCCCTTTTTCGTAGCAGGTCACGCTTTTGCCACTTTTTTTCAGCGCAATCAGCGCCTGAACATCCAGACCGTTTTCATGGATCAGGGTACCGCCGCTGTCGGCTGCCGCCACCAATATCGCTCCATTTTCGCTGAGAAAACGGGCGGCATGCATCCCCACCGAGCCAAAACCCTGCACGGCAACCCGCGCCCCCTCCAAACGTACATCGCAAAACTCCTGCGCCACCTCGGCAGCGTGGTAAACACCCCAGCCCGTGGCACCCAGTTCATCCAGTGGAATACCTCCCAACTCCGGCGGCAATCCTACCGAACGGCCGATCTCCGCCTTGACCCAGGCCATACACTCCTCATCGGTGCCCATATCGGGGCCAAAGATATACTGGGTTTCGCTGCGCAACGCACAGGCAAAGCCGCGAATCAACCGCTCCTTCTCCGCCTTGGGCATTTTCGGATCGCCAAACAACACCGACTTACCACCGCCATGGGGTAAACCGGCGGCAGCATTTTTCAGCGTCATGGCCCGCGCCAAGCGAAAACATTCTTCAACACTGACATCAGGAGCCATCCGCAAGCCACCGATCGACGGCCCCGTCGCCACGTTATCCACCACCAGAATCCCCTTCAAACCAATGGAGGGTTCATGGACATAAATCACCTTCAAGGGGCCGAGTTCATCCGCAAATTTAAAGACATCATCCACAACAACCTCCCACTCAACTGAATAATAACTTCGGCAACACCTTCCTACTCAGCATACCCCAACTTTTCAGCATTGCAGCTTGATGGCTATCCGAGAATTCTCCGATGCAAAGATGATGGTCTCGCAAAATCGAATGAGATGGCTAAGCAAAAATTTCGTCCTACAAGGCGTAGTGGTTTTTCAAGGACGAAGGCATACATGTTGTATGTCAAGGTCTTGAAAAAACGCTGCATCGCAGGAGAGCGGACTTTTTGCGACGCCATCAAAGAAAATTGTTTTCTTGGGCTGGCAAAGTAGGTCATTGCCCCTCCGTGTATTCAGGTGTATTCTTTATGAGTACATTAATTGTTGGGAGGGTATAAAATGAGGGCAACAACGGTAAGAATGGACGACCAGCTTATTGACCGCGTTGACGGAATAGCGAAATCACTACGCCGTTCAAGATCGTGGATTATTAAACAGGCACTTGAGCGTTTTGTTGACTATGAAGAGTGGTATATAAAAGAAGTTGAAAGTGCTCTGCTGGAGGTTGAGCGTGGCGAGATTTCCAGTGATCAAGAGGTGTCAGAAGCCTTTAAGAAGTGGGGCGTAGATGCACGTTAGGTGGACACGAAAAGCTCTTGCAAATCTTGATGATGCCGTTGAGTATATTGCCAGAGGCAACCCGAAAGCTGCTCGGAAAGTTGCCCAGCAGATTTGGGATAGTTCACAGATGTTGGCCTTTCAGCCCGCCCTTGGCCGGCTTGGCAGGGTTTCAGGAACGAGAGAATTGGTTATTGATGGTCTTCCCTATATTTTGCCTTATCATCAAAAAGATGATTCTATTTATGTCCTTCGAGTTATCCATACTGCCATGATATGGCCTGATGATTTTTGACGGAATCAAACTCCCCTTTTCACCAAACTAAGAGGATTTTCTCCAGAACTCAAACCCCGTTCCCCACAGAACTGAACTGACAACGAATGGTGATTTTTATTAGCTGAACCGGGTTTGATCGGCATGGGCTTTCCATTGTTTATCGGCGATGGTGTATATGCCGTCATGGCTGCTGCCGTCGATGGTAAGGGTGTGAGTCTGGGTGTTGATGGATATCTGATGATTGAGACTGGGGTTGCTACTGTCAATGGCGACAAAGCTGCGTAGCGGCTCAGGCTGAGGTGCCGGAGGAGTGATCATGTCAAGCAGGGCGACGGGTTGTTGCCCATACCAGATAATGGCGCGTTGCAGGGTACCGTCGGCATCGGTTTCGGCCATAAGGTGCCCCTGGCTATCGTAATGGTAGTGGCTGATGCCGCTGCTGTCCTGCATACTGGTTAGTTGACCGCCACCCCATGGCCCTTCATCGTAGCCGCAGAAGATGTCTTCGCTGCTGCCTGCGGGGTAGTGAGTCTGAGTCAGGCGGCCAAGGCTGTCGTAGCTGTATTCACAGATGACGCCACGGGCATCGGTGCGGCAGTTGAGCTGACCGTTCGCATTGTAGCTGTAATGGCTGAGAACCCCTTGCATATCGCTGCTGCTGATCCGTCCGGCGTCATCGTAATTGTAATTGATGGTGTTGCCGCGAGCGTCGGTCAGTTGAACCAAATTGAGGCCGTCATTTTCATAAGCCATATCGGTAACATGACCAAGAGGATCGGTAATACGAGTGATCTGATCCATAAAGTTGCGTTCAAAACCGGTGGCATGACTGTTGCCGTCGATGGCGGTCACTGTTTGTCCAAGGCTGTTGTACTGGTAATCAACCTGACTGCCGTCAGCACGGGTCAGGGTGAGCAATCGTCCAGCATGGTCGTAGCTGAGGTATGTGCTATGCCCGTCGGGGTTGGTGACCTGAATCATCTGGTCGAGAGTGTTATAGGCATAGCTGGTGACTTCGCCCAGAGCGTTGCGACTTTGGATCATCCGCCCGGCACTGTCGTAGCTGTACGCGGTGATGTAACCGGCAGCGTCGGTGGTTTGCAACAACCGTCCGGCAATGTCGTGCTGGTAGAGGGTGGTACTGCCGTCGGCAACGGCAACCTGGCTCAAAAAGCCGTAGCTGTCATAGCTGTAGCTGGTGATGACACCGTTGATCTCCTGGCGATTGATCAGCTGGCCGAGACTATTGTAACTGTTGTGGATCTGTAAGCCGTTGGCCAGGGTAATAGTGGTCGGGTTGCCCTGATCGTCATAGCTGATTTGAGTGGTGTAACCGAGAGGGGCGGTGATGCTGGTCGGATCACCGAAGCTGTTATACGTGTAGCTGGTGGTGGCTCCGGCAGCATCGGTGGTGCTGGTCAGATTACCATTGCCGTCGTAGTCGTAATTCTGCTCGCGTCCCTGCTGGTCAATGGTTGCAACAAGCTGGAGACGCTTATTGTAGCTGGTGTAGCTGGTGCCGCCCTGGGCATCAACCACCTGTGTTGGGGTGGACAGTTCGGGATCGTAACTGTGAATGCTGGTGCTACCGTCTCGGTTGGTGATGGTGGTGCGATGGTTGGCGTTGTCGTAGCTAATGGTGCGGGTACCGTCGGGGTTGGTTCCAGCAATGAGCTGGTTGTTATCGTCGTAAGCGTAACTTTTTTGATTTCCAGCCGGGTCGGTCACGGTACTGAGTTGGCCCGTTGTGTTATAGCCAAAACCCCATGCCCGACCGTCATCGCTGATTAATTGACTCATGCGGCCATTGTTATAAGCGGCTGTCATGGTTTGGCCATCGGGAGCAGTGATGACGGCGAATTGCCCTTGACTGTCGTAGCTGAATGAGGTGGTGCGCCCGTATTTGTCGACAATGCTGGATAGTTGCCCATCAAGATAATTGTATTGAGCAACAAGTCCGTTACGGTCATTGCGGCTGAGCAGTTGG
>JAGGYC010000122.1 GCA_021162745.1 Desulfuromonas sp.
TATCGGCCATCTGACCGATCTCATCTTTTTGCTGTAGTTTCATCCGCGAAGTTAGGCGACCATTCTCCAGGTTGGACAACATCGTTACGGCCTGATTCAACGGACCGGAGATGCCGCGAGAGACGAACACCACCAAGACTAAAGAAAACAGAATAACGACACCAACCACCGAAAGAATTGTATAGAAAATAGCGTTGAGTTCGGCCTGAATATCATCGAGGTATAATCCAGCGCCGACGATCCAGTTCCAATCGGGCTGCAGCTTGACAAAGGAGATCTTATCGACGGGCTTGGCAACGCCGGGCTTGCTCCACTGGTAGTCAACATAGCCTTGGCCACTGGCCTTGGCGACACGCGCCATTTCAACAAACAGTGCCTTGCCGTTAGGATCAGCGCTGGCGCTCAGGTTCTTGCCATCAAGCTGTGGCTTGATCGGATGCATCACCATGGCTGGTGACGTATCTTGAATCCAGAAGTAATTGCTGCCGGCAAAACGGGTATGGCGCACGGCATCTTTAGCTGCGGTCTGGGCTTCGTCCAGGGTCATTGCGCCGTTTTTTTGTTGCGTGGCATAATGATCAATCACCCCCCACACGCCGTCGACGGTGTGCTCAAGTTCAACATGTTTGGCATGGTACAAATTGTCCTTGAGATGGGTGTAGATCCAACCGATGGTCAAACTGAATGCGATGATTAAGGTGAAACTCAAAACAAAAATCTTGTACGATACTTTCAGGTTTTTCATTGTGGACTCCAGTATATGAAAAGTACAAACCACTGATCAACGCGACAGATCTATGTTGGCTCAATTTCAACACAAATCTGTCTTAACCCGTGACATGGTCATCTGAAGTTTCAAATCCAGACACACATCACCGTTGGGATCACTTAAAGCAACAGGCATGCCAACACCGCAAGTTCAGTTCAAGACACTGATCTAATAACTATTTCCAACAATGCCTTGTGGATAAAAATTCACACAAAGGGTATGCACATACACATAGGGAGGGCTGATCTAAATAAGAAAAGCCCCAGAACCGGGGCTTTATGTCAAATATAACAAAATGCAACTTATAACAAAGGTTATACCGATTATCGACGAGAGGGTTATTGACCTTTCTTGAGCCGCCGACTTAATGCAGGTTGGGAAATTCCGAGCATACGAGCCGCAATGGATTGATTCCCCTTCGCTCGCCGCAGGGCTTCATCAATCAATTGTGAAGCGACACGTTCAAGGGTCGGCAACTTTTCCGGAAAAGATAATTTCCCCCCTTCGCCGAGCGGTTGCGCAGTTGATTCTTTATCCATATCACCACTTAAACCAACAGCATTACGGAACACCTCCATGGCCAAAATACCTTGACGATGTTGACTGGCAGCATCAAAAACCATCGCCCGAAGTTCACGAATATTTCCCGGGAAATGATAGGTATTCAACAGTATGGGCAATTGTGTCGGGTATGCAGGAACGTTCTTGGCCATTTCCTCGGCAGCCATCCGCAGAAAATAATCCAGGAGCAACGGAATATCCTCAGGGCGGTTACGTAGCGGCGGCAGAGCCACCTGATGGGAGCACAGCCGATAGTACAGATCTTTGCGGAAGCTCCCCTGGGCCTGCTTTTGTGCCAGATCACAATTCGTGGCGCAGACAATGCGTGCCTCTACGATCCGCGGCGTGTCGCTACCAAGGGGGAAGTATTCACGCTCTTGTAGCAAACGGAGCAATTTGATCTGCGCCTGAAGGGGAAGATCACCAATCTCATCGAGGAACAGTACCCCCCCGGCTGCTTTAGAAATCATCCCTTCCCGCGCACGATCGGCGCCGGTAAAAGCGCCACGAACGTGCCCGAACAGGGTATCACTAAAGGCGCTATCATCTAAGCCGGCGACATTGACGGCAACCCAAGGTTCATCGGGACAACCAAGCCTGTGCAGCGCCTGAGCAATCAGTTCTTTTCCGACCCCGGACTCCCCGGTGATCAAGACCGGCTCATAACTGGTTGAGACCGCTTCAAGATACCTAAACAGCGAATGCATAGCCGAGCTACAGGTAACAATGGCCTCAAACGCTTCAGGATGATCAAGCCCGCTATTGAGTAGACCATTCTTCAGCGTCTGCAGTTCACGACGCAAATCCTGTTGTTCTAGAATCCGTTTCAGACCGGCTAACAGATGTCTGATCTCCGTCGTTTTTGTAAAGTAGTCACAGGCGCCGAGTTTCATACATTTGACGGCTGTATCCAGCTGATCCAGACCACTCAATACGACGACGGGCACATCAGGATAATCCTGGGTAATCTGTGGCAACAGATCCTCGCCGGTCGGTGGTGGCATGGTCATATCCAAAATGACCATACTCACCGGTTGCTGCTGCAACACGTCCATCACCTGTGAGCTTTGGCTACATTGGATCACATTGTTGATTCCGGCATTATATTCAAGGATAAAGCTGAAACTTTCCAACCAGTCCAGCTCATCATCAACGAGCAATATGGGCAGCTGCGGATAGATTTTACCTGCTGACATCAGACCTCCTGCATACAGGGCAATGTAATAACAATCGTCGTCCCTTTGTTCGGGAAACTTTCGATGTGTAAGCTCCCATTATGTTCCTGAAGAATTCGCGATGAAATCGACAAACCTAATCCTGTTCCACCGGTCTCGCGCTTGGTAGTAAAAAATGGGTTGGTCACCTTCGTCAAATCTTCAGATTTTATCCCTGTGCCCTGATCGGCAATGGACAATTCAACCGTCTTGTTTTTCTCATCAAAGCGGGTCGAGATATCGATGGCGGCTTCCGTATCAGGCAGAGCCTGACATGCATTCATTATCAGATTAACAATCACCTGTTCGATCCGTTGAATAGAGCCGATAAACAGGGGAAGATCCGGTTGATAACTGACATGGAAGTGATGTGTCGCCTTCTTAACACTATTGGCCGTTAAACGTACTGCAGCCTCAAGGGCCAGATTCAGATCGGCGCCCTGCTGTTGCTCACCACGGCCCTCTTCACGGACAAAATCTTTCAAGTCATCGACAATACATTTAATGCGCTGGCTGGCTTCAATAATATGATCAGGTAATTTCTGCAGCCGTTCGCGCATTCGGCTATAGGGCATCCGCCCGAGGGGGAAATCGCCATGGGCTTCCCCATATTCATCGAGTATCGGTATTACAGCATTCATGATTTCCTTGAGAATCGGTGAATTATGCACAATCACTCCATTGGGATTATTAATCTCATGGGCGATCCCGGCCGCAAGTTCCCCCAGCGACGCCAGACGAGCTGAGCGCATCGCCTCTTCCCTGAGAATGCTTGATTCGGTAATGTCGCTGGCTACCTCAATAACATTGATCACCTTGCCCTGCTCATCACACTGCGGGAAAGCCTTAATGCCCCACTGGGTACCATCTGGAGAGGTCACTTTAGATCTCTGGATCTTTCCGCTTTCAAAACAGGCAATTACCGGACAATCATTACAACGACTCTTATCCTTGTTCCACTGTGCATAATAGGGGGAGGATGGCTGGTCTTCATTGCCCAGATTCCAACGACGCTGGCCATGATTACTCCAGCGAATTTTCATATCGGGACCAATAACGGAAATAACATCCTGAATACTATCGAGGATTGATTTAAACTCCGACGATAATAATTTATAGAGTTCTTTACGCTCCTCAAGCTCACGCTGTACTTTTTTCAGATCTGAAATATCCTCGAGAATTACAATCATATTTTCAGTAAACTTGGCATTTTCATACATGCCGGAAGCCGAGAGAAGCAAATCAAGCTTGCGACCACTTTTATGATAGCGCTGAACCTCTTTAGAACGGAGAGTAATCCCACTGGCGACAAGAGAACAGATGTCGGCACACTCGGCAACCATCGCTCCATGAACCAGGGGATACATCTTGCCCACCACCTCTTCGGCCGTCCAACCGAATATCCGCTCGGCAGCCGGATTCCAGCGAACAACGCGACCATCAACAGAGAGGATGATGATGGACAGAGGTGCCTCATTGATGATGGTTTCCAGGGTCGCCACGGTTTGCTGCAATTGATCTTCAACTTTACGCCGGGCATTCACTTCAACATCAAGCTGATCGCGTGATGTTGTCACCTGACGCAAATTCTGTAGCATGTGATTAAATGATTTATAGAGTTGTTCCAGTTCGTAGCCACTGGCTTCGCCAAGTTGAAATTCAAAATCCCCGCGGCCGACATTCTGAAAAGCAACAACCGCCCGCTCCAGCGGACTGGAAATTTCAAAGGCCAGGCGATAGGCAATAAACAATGCCAGACTAAACCAAAGAAAAGCAGCAGCACAGATCCAACCTAAACTGCGTCGCATGACGATGTTCAGTCGATTCTGTGTCGAACCATAGTTTTGGTGGTTATAACAGACACCGATCACCCAGTCCCATGGCTCAAAATAACTATAAGCAACAATTTTGTCTGCCATTTCCGGATTGTCATGAAGCAGCCCCATTCCACCTCGAACCACTTGGACGCCGTCAGAATTCGAAAGTTTACCGTCATTAACCAACCGATCCAGAATTTCCTTTGTCACGCACGCATACCCTGAATCAGACGCACAATGACTACCCTGCTTTTGCTGCGGATTGATCAGCTGTCGCTCCTCGGTCAATTCAGAAGACTCCAGCATAAACACATAGCCATTCTCACCGACGGCAATGCCCTCAATCGCTTTAATTAAGGCAACCAGATCAGACTGACGTTCACCAACATACAGCATGCCGATAATCGCGCTTTTATCCGTGCTGTACAACGGCATATAGGCTGTATTGTACCAGTCATTAACGACATAAGCGCGACCGATAAACATTTCGCCAGAGAGGACTTGACCGATCACCGGATCAATGGTGCCATCGGGATGTACTGCAGGAATAAACGTACCAACGGCCGACTTTCCCGTTGTAGTTGGTACTGTTGTCGACACCCGTAACATGTCACCGGCCGGATTCATCCGCTGGAAAAGGGTACAGGTTACCCCCAGCACATCGGACAGATTACGGATAAAAAGATCTGTGGTGTTGCCTTCGTCCCCCCCCCTGAGGGTGACACCATCGAGAACAAGTTCCGACAATTGCAGTTGCCGACTCAATAAATCGTACTGATTTGTGGCTAACCAGTTGCGCAGTTGTTTGTCCACCCGCAATGGCCCGGAGTGATCCATAAGGGCAAACGCTGCACTGAGATCATATCTCAACCGCTGCTCCACTTCGGACTGTAACGCTTCAATCATCAACTGAGTGTTATAGACAACTTTTTTTGCTTCTCCAATGCCCAAAGTGATGAGTTCCTGTTCAACATCATCTCTCATTTTTGACAGCTGTATAAAAATGACCGACATGATGGAGATGGTCGTCACGAGAACAAGGGACAGTGCCATAATGGCAATCTTGGAACGTATTTTCATCAATACACCTACATTTAATCAGTAGTGTCCGGTTAGGAATTTGCATAGGCACCAAAGTCCAGATCAATGATATCTGGCGGGTCAAGGCCCTTGCTCGCTGCGTCCTCGGCAGCTTCGTTATGAATTTTGCAGAGGAGTTCTCGCA
>JAGGYC010000139.1 GCA_021162745.1 Desulfuromonas sp.
AAGCTGACGTAGCGCCGCCGCACAGAAAAAACCTGCCAACAACAAAGCCCGAGGCAATACAGCCTCGGGCTTTGTTGTTACAATTGCAGACAACCTGATCACATTTGACGGCGCTGCGCTGCGGACAACAATAACTTTCTCGCTGAGGAATGTTCCGCTGGTTGATATTCGGGGACAATCAGTTGTAATTGATCAATGACCTGTGTCAGGTCGAGTCGACGTGCTGCGGAGAAAAGCTGCTCAACACGTTCAATCAACAGCCCCTCGTCTTCCTTCACAGCGGCGGCAACACAAATTTTTTCATGGGTTGTCGGTTTCACCCCTTCACCATCAAGAAGCAACTCTTCATACAACTTTTCACCCGGTCGTAAGCCGGTAAATTCGATATCAATCTCATCATACGGCGTCTTACCGGACAAGCGGATCAACTCTTCAGCCAGATGGACAATCTTAACCGGCTCCCCCATATCCAACAGGTAGATTTCCCCACCATGCCCCATACTGCCGGCCTGCAACACCAACTGCGCGGCTTCGGGTATGGTCATAAAAAAGCGGGTGATCTCCTTATGGGTCACCGTCACCGGGCCACCGGCTTTTATCTGCTCGGTAAAGGTCGGGATGACACTGCCATTACTGCCGAGGACATTACCAAAACGCACCGTCACAAAACGGGTCTTACTCCGTCGTGCTAGCGATTGGACAATTTTTTCCGCCGCACGCTTGGTCGCCCCCATCACATTGGTTGGGTTCACCGCTTTATCTGTCGATACGGTCACAAAACGTTCGACATGGAAAGCATCGGCCGTTTCAGCCATCACCTGAGTACCACGGATATTGTTGTTGACCGCCTCGGCCGGATTATACTCCATCATCGGTACATGCTTATAGGCCGCAGCGTGAAACACCACCTCCGGCATAAATTCATCAAAGATCGCCTCAACGCGGGCGCGATAGCGGATGTCGCCAATAATCGGAAAGATGGAAAGATGAGGACAGGCAGACACCAACTCTTTTTCAATGGCAAACAGCGGCGTCTCGGCATTTTCAAACAAGATCAGCTGACTGGGAGCAAAACGGGAAATCTGTCGGCACAGTTCACCACCAATACTGCCACCGGCACCGGTGATCAACACCCGCTTGCCATGCAGATAACTGGAGATGGATTGACTGTCGAGACGAACCGGTTCCCGTCCGAGCAGATCCTCCAGTGATACCTCTTTAAGCTGCTGCACCGACACCGAACCATCCAGCAGATTACCCACTCCCGGCAAAGTCTTGAAACGAACATCAGCCTGCTGACATTGTTCTACAATCTCGCGAATCTGACCGCCCGATGCTGACGGTATAGCGATCACCACCTCTGCAACCTGTTTTTTACGGCACACCGCCGGGATATCAGAGCAGCGCCCCAACACCGGCAGACCTTGAAATTCCTCACCCTGCTTACGCCGGTCGTCATCGATAAAGCCCACCGCTTCATAATTAAGCTTGTGATTGAGACGCAATTCACGGGCAATCATCTGTCCGGCATCCCCGGCACCGACAATCAACAGCTTGATTTTTCCACCGCGGTTGAGCGGCATGGGATGAAAATTTTCCCGCCAGGCACGGATGATAAAGCGGATACCTGCCACAAACATGAAACAGAACAGACCATCGAGAAACAAAACCGAGCGCGGAATCGACTCCAGCCGATAGACAAACACGGCATAACCGACAACACCAGCCGAGGCAAGGAGATTGGCTTTAAAAATCGTGACCAGATCAGCCATGGAGACATAGCGCCACCAGCCCCGGAACAGGCCGTAACGCCAAAAAAGAACCAACTTAATTCCGACAACGGCAGGCAGCAAACGCCAGAAGGCCTGCAACGTACTGGGAGCCAGTTTAAAATCATGGCGTATGGCCAGTGCAAATAACAAACTCAGAACAATAATAGCAATATTTATTGCAATATTTAAAGGCAGACGTTTTTCAAAAAAAACTTTCATTTATTTTAGTCTCTTCACTATAAAGATCAGGGATAGCCTATACGCTGTTATCTACCGTCAATGTAACTATTCACCTGTCGTTGATACGGAAGCAGCAAAACCGGGACTGTCCCCGCGCTCTTGAAGTTTTAGAGGGGGCTGTCCCAGGCTTTTGCGGCGCGAACCACCGCTGTTCCATAGCCCGTAAACATCTGGGACAGCCCCCGATGACCCTGGGGACAGTCCCGAGTTTACTCCGTCGCGTGATCTTTTTGCCGACGTGCTGAATAGTTCCCGCTCAATTACGATTTTACGTCCGACTAGGAGGCTGTCCGACAATAGGAGCCGTAGCGAGAGATCGGTTGGTCGAGGACAGATTTCCATAGATTTGAGAGCGAATAGCACCGCTATTTGTCGAAAATCTACGGGAATATGGACCGATCAGACGGTTTCGCAGTAGGTTCTTCTATTATCGGATAGTCTCCTTGGCAGGATCACATCAATCTCGGGGAATTCCCCGTTAATTTTTTCGCGTAATCCTTCACGCCCTGATTTTTCACCATGCACCAGCAACACCCGGCGGGGGCGATGACGCATGCGGCGGATAAAATTCAATAGATTGCTCTGATCAGCATGGGCCGAATAACCGGACAAGGTAGTGACACCGGCCTTGATCGTATAACGATGGCCATCGATCATAACATAGCCGCCCCGCGGACCATAAGTCTGAATCTCTCGACCAGCAGTACCTTCCCCTTGATAGCCGACAAACAGGATGTCGGTACGCTCATCCCCCAACAGGGCTTTGAGATAATCCACAATTCGGCCCCCCGTGCACATGCCGCTGGCCGCAATCACAATGCAGGGCCGCGCCTTTTTCTTCAGGTAGCGAACCGTTTGCAGATGTTCCTCATGACTGTCAATGGTGGTGATTTGCTGAAAGGACAGTGGATGACGACCCTGACGCAAACGGGCATGACCTTCCCGATCCCAGCATGAACGCAGCTGCTGATACAATTCCGTAAAACGCGCCGCCAACGGTGAATCGACAACCACCTCCAGATCATCCCATGCCATCCCATTCGTCAGAGATCTGTTGCGCTGACCATGAATCAACGTCTCCAGTTCGTAGAGCAACTCCTGAGTGCGACCGATACTGAAGGCCGGAATCAGAATGACCCCGCGGTTTTCCAACGCCCGTTCAATCGCCTGCTGCAAATGACGTCGCCGGAAACGACGCTGTTCATGCAAGCGATCACCGTAGGTACTTTCGAGAATCAAGGTATCCGCGCGCCAGGGAGATTTTGGCGCGGAAAGTAACGGCGCATAAGGTGCACCCAGATCACCGGAAAAAACCACAACTTGCCGATGGTCTCCCGTGTGGGTTCCCCCACGTTCTCCCGAACCAAGCCGGATCTGAATATAGGCCGAACCAAGAATATGACCGGCAGGTTGAAACTTGATCGAAACGGAAGAAGAAAACAACCCGTCCAGCGACAACCAGCGCCCCATCTCCACGGCAACAATCTGACATTGTAACCGCTTCAATGCCTTGGAGATCAGCTGTCTGTTGCGCGTCACCCCAACCTTCAAGGCATCTTCAAGAACCACCGGCAACAAGGCTGCCGAGGCGCGAGAACAATAGATCGGCCCGCTGAACCCCGCCGCCAACAGATAGGGGATGCGTCCGACATGATCCAGGTGAACATGGGTCACAATCAGAGCACGTACCGCCTTGATGGAAAAATCAATCTGCGGCGATACAACCTGCGCTCCCTGAAACAACCCGCAATCGACCAGAATACTTTCGCCATCATGACAAAAAAGTTCATGACATGATCCCGTCACTTGGGCGGCGCCACCATGATGAAGAATAATTGGGGAAGAATTGGTGTGCATGCGTCAGGGGAAACCTTTTTTTATTTGGCCACGAAAAAGATCGGTAAAGTCAAAAGCTTGCACCACTGAGATCACCGAGGTAAATCTGAGAAAATCATTGACCTTTGTTCTTAACCAAAAATAGCTTTTCCTCATGCCTTTCTCTGTGTTCTCTAGTGAGTGCAACGAACGGGTGGTGCATCTCGGACAAATGCAGATAAATTCTGACAACACCAATCCAAAGCTCCAAACCAAGACCAAATTTTAACAGGGATTCACAGGATGCTCAGGATTGAGAACCAAAAAACAAAAGAATTTAAGATTCTTATCCTGCCTATCCTGAATATCCCTGTTAATTCTGCCCTTGATCTTTTTAGAACAAAGATTTGTAAAGTCAAAACCTTTAACCACTGAGGACACCGAGTAAAAGCTGAGAAGATCGTTATTTTTTTGTTTTAGAACCTAAAGCATTTCCTCATGTTTTTCTCTGTGTTCTCAGTAGTAAATCGCCTTTGTCCGCTCTTGTCCGTGTGGGTCCGTGGCCAAATATGCCTTTGACCTTTGATCACTGCTCCAGCAATACTGCCAGCACCTCTGCCGTTTTCTGCTTCATAAGGCCAACATCACCTCTCGATTCAACATTCAGCCGCACCACCGGTTCCGTATTGGAACAACGCAGACTAAACCGCCAGTTTTCAAATTCCAATGCAACTCCGTCGGTATGATCAACATTGAGAGCTTCCCCTTGCCAGGCCTTCAAAACCCGCTCAATGGCAACTTTCGGATTTTCAATCGTACTATTAATCTCCCCCGAAGAGGGATAAGCGGCAATCCGTTCAGCCACCAGCTGCGACAAACTACGCTCCTTGACACACAACAACTCGGCCACCAGCAACCACGGGATCATGCCACTATCACAGTAGGAAAAATCCCTGAAATAGTGGTGCGCACTCATCTCCCCACCATAGACGGCATCTTCCAGGCGCATCCGCTCCTTGATAAAAGCATGACCGGTTTTTGATTGAATCGGGATCCCACCAGCAGCTTCGACAAGGTCGATGGTGTTCCAGGTCAAACGGGGATCATGGATAATTTTAGCTCCCGGCGTCTTGGACAGAAAGGCCTCGGCCAAAAGCCCAACGATGTAATAGCCCTCGATAAAGTCGCCGTTTTCATCAAACAGAAAACAGCGATCAAAGTCGCCATCCCAGGCGATACCCATATCGGCATTATTAGCCCTGACGGCATCGATGGTTGAATGACGGTTTTCCAACAACAGGGGATTGGGGATACCGTTGGGAAAGGTGGCATCCGGTTCGTTGTGCACCTTGATAAACTCAATCGGTACGCCGGCCTTTTTGAAGTAATCCTCCATGGCATCGACAACATGACCAGCAGCGCCGTTACCGGCATTCACCACCAACTTCAGCGACTTAAACTGGTCTAGGTTGACATAGGACACCATATGCTCAACGTAATCATCAAGAATTGATGTTTTACGGTAGCTGCCCCGCAGCTTCTCTTTCACCGCAGAAAAATCATTTTGTTCCGCCAGGCACTGAATCTCAGCCAGACCGGTATCACCACTGATCGGTTTACTCTCTTCCCGCACCAGCTTCATGCCATTATAATCGATGGGATTATGACTGGCCGTCACCTCAATGCCACCATCGACACCCAGATGCTTGGTGGCAAAGTAAATCTCCTCGGTACCCACCATACCGATATCAATGACATCCACACCGGAATCCATCAAGCCACGTGCCAAGGCCTGCTTCAAAGGTTCACTGCTTTCACGCACATCACCACCAACCACCACGGATTTTGGTTTCAGGTACGCCGCATAGGCACGACCGATACGATAGGCCACATCATCATTCAACTCTTCGCCCAGCTTGCCACGAATGTCATAGGCTTTGAAACAAGTCATTTTTTTCATATTTTCACAATACACTTCCTGTGGTAATTATTTATCAGCGACGGGCGAATTCAGACAAATTCGGACGAAACAATCTTATTTAGCCGCGATCAGGATCTATCAAAAGCGATTACTTCAAAAGCTGTATGCTTTTGGTTTAAACCTTTAACTACAGATTTTGATAGATTTTCATCGCGGCTAATACGCCTTTGTTCTGACTATCTTTCAATTTTGTCCGTATGGATCCAGCCTCAAAGCAAAACCGAATTTTAACAGGGATGCACAGGATGCTCAGGATTAAGAACCTGAAAAACAAAAGCCTTTCATCCTGTCTATCCTGAATATCCCTGTCAATTCAGCCTTACAATTTCAGAAGCCCCTGTCCGCTCTTGTCCGCTCGCGTCAATGGCTAAAGAAGGAATCTTTTTCATTATTCCAGAAACGATCAATTTTCTGATTCGGACAAATGTCGCACTAAGTCCATTGCTTCATGGAGAATTCGCAGGACATCAATAGTGGGTGTAGCAGAAGAATGACTAACTCTAAAAACCACAAAATGACTGCCTCGACGTCCCTTGCGTGCCACATGGAGGGTATAAATGCCGAGGCCGATATCTTCACGTTGCTTAACTCCGAGGATGTCAGGCCCATTAGACAAATCGCTTAAAGCCAGCGTAACAGTTCTAGCGTAGGTTTTGCCTTGCCGCCGACCGAAATGAGTAGTGGTCCAGCGCAGGATATGCTGAAAATCATCCTCGGCGGCTCGGGTAAGTCGAATGTTCCAGACTGGGTTCACGATGCACTTATCAATTGATCCGACAATGTATCGAGGTGGTCTATGAGTTCACCCGCAGTCTCAAATGTAGCGTAGCGACCCGCTTCTAAATCCATTTCTCCAACACGAATCGCCTCCTTCAGCGCACTCAGCCGGGCAGCATTCTCTTGTTCAATCCGCTCAACAAGTCGCAACCCTTCGCGTAGCACTTCACTGGCATTCTGGTAACGCCCGGAAGATACTAGTTGTTCCACAAGTGTATTTTGATGGTCGGTTAACACAACATTTCGTGTAGGCATGGCTATTTCCTCCCCTATCGTCTAATGGCACAATATGCCAACAAAGGGTGCCGGTCAAGTCAGTGGATCATTTATTCTGTAGGGGATCTCAACATCAGACCCTATCAGATTTTATCAGCGCTAATATCCTGTCCGCCCTTGTCCGTGTGCGTCCGTGGCTAAACAGATTACCCAAACCTACGATCATAATCGATTTTTCGCCCTTAACCCCATCAATCAAAAACTGAAGTTTTCCACCCTTGAGCGCTGAACAGCGTTGTAATCTGGCTGCTCCATCAAAAAATTATAAATATCCAGATAACGCTGCCCCCCCCCCACAATCTTCACCAATACAGCTTCATCAAAATTCATATAATCATGAATCATCGCATTACGAAAACCAACCGATTGCATCAGACTCTGATAAAGATCGTCGTCCAACAAACCAGTGTCGAACATAATCGTAAAGGCATCACGACCACGACTTGGCACCAGCGGGCAGTTATAGTACTTCAAAATACGACGTGCCTTACCAATGGCATTCTCAATCAGAATCTGTAGGGAAGCGCGTGCCGCCCGAAGCTCGATCTTACCAAGAACTGATCCAGATCGTAACTGTCCACACAGAATGTCCAGCACTTCTTTTTCCGATTCAGCTGTCTTTGTGGTGCTCTCCAAGTAGGCATCGAACGTCATGGCAATCTCCCTTAATAACCTGATACTGCTCCCTGATACTCGCCATTAACGCAGGTGAAGCGATCTCCAAATCAACCACATCAAAATCTTCATCCGGTAATGCCAAAAGCGTCCCAAGCTCTGTACGCACCTGCGCCAGATGTCCCCAATCACAGGGGCGTGACTTATCCATCAAAACAGCAAAGTCATAATCACTTTGGGCATTCACTTTGGACGAATAAGGATCGGCCCGGGACCCAAACAACAACGCAATCTTGACATACGAAAGTTGAGTAAACGCTTGTTGCAACGAATCCAGCGACATTTTTTTAACCTTGCCATAAACTCGGCGGGATTCATGAATCATATTAACCTCTGGTTAAATTCTGGTTAGGTTCTAGAATCAATCTCACACCTGTTCGGGACACTCGCGCTAAGTAGTCACCGCATCTGAAAAAACTATAAAATAGAACCTTCACCCCTTTGGCGCCGATCAAATCTGATAGATCAAAAGCCATATCAGACATGGACAAAATGCTCCGAATCAAAACCGAATTTCAACAGGGATTCACAGGATGCCCAGGATTTAAACCTAAAAAAGCCTTTTATCCTGTCTATCCTAAATATCCCTGTTCATTCTGCCTTTGATCTTATCCGTTTAATCCTGAGATATCCTGAAGCTAAAACCTTTTTTTCGCCTCGGGATGACTCTGGATAAGATCTGATTAAATCTGATTAAATCTGATAGATCAAAGCCAGATCAGCCACGAACAAAACCCGTAAAGGCAACAGCCTTTCACCACTGAGGACACTGAGGTAAATCTGAGAAAACCTTTTTCTTGATTTAAAACTAAAAACGCTTTTCCTCATGCCCCTTTCTGTGCTCTCTAGTGAGTGCAACGAACGGGTGGTTCATCTTTACAGGTCAAAGGCTTTGACCCCTTACTCTCCTTATCCTGAATATCCCTGTTCATTCTGTCTTACTGTTTGCTCTTGTCCGCCCTTGTCCGTGTGCGTCCGTGGCTAACATATGTCCTTGACGTTGTTTTTGATTTTAACATCAGACCACATTAAGATCTTATCAGCGGCTAATATGCCTTTGACCTTATCCGTTTATTCCTGAGATATCCTGAAGCTAAAACTGTTTTCGCCTCGGGATTGCTCTGGATAAGATCTGATCAAACCTGACGGTCAAAGGCAATATCTGCCACGGACGCACACGGACAAATTCGGACGAAAACTGTAAAATCAAAAGCCTTTCACCACTGAGATAAATCTGAGAAAACCTTTCTCTTGATTTAAAACTAAAAACGCTTTTCCTCATGCCCCTCTCTGTGCTCTCTAGTGAGTGCAACGAACGGGTGGTTCATCTTTACAGGTCAAAGACTTTGAACCACCGAATTTAACAGGGATGCACAGGATTTTAAGAGATTCAAAAACAACAAAGATTTTCATCCTGTCTAACGGTAAACCTCATCATGACTACCAACGTCAATCAAAATGAGCTGACCGTCATGGATAATGATTTCAAGAGTTATCCGATAGCTCATATTGATCGACACTGAGTGAAGATCACATAATGAACCTTTCAATCTATGCAAACGCAAGGAAGGATGATGCGGATCTAATTCCAACAATTTGAGTACATTTTCATATTGTGAATAAAGCTCAGGATGTTTTTTCAGAAACCTCGCAGCTCGCTTATTATAACCAGGAGTATAAACGACGCGATAGTTCATGATTTCATGGTTTGTAAACGCGCTAGATGCTCATCGACACTTTCCTCAATGCCCTGCCCATCAGCAATCTCTCGACGGGCTTGATACAGGGCGGCCTCAAGCTCACAAACCCGCAGACGGTTGTAGGCCTCCATATCCATAACCACGTAACGCTCCCGGCCCCGAACCGAAATAGTCACCTCATCCTGATCCTTGAGCGCCGCATCAATTGAAGCCACCCCACGTGTTTTTAACTCATTTGCGGTAATAACACCCATAAAGCACCCCTTTACAGCACCTAAACAGTATCATCAATAGTACTGTAAAGCTTTATCAAGGTCAATTTTTTCGCATGCAGAGCGAGATGCCGAATATTAAATCTGATAGATCAAAAGCCATAACAGCTTGTTCTTTGGTTTCAACATCAGACCCTATCAGATTTTATCCGCGGCTAATATGCCTTTGATTTTCAGTCTTAAAAGCCCCTGTCCGCCTTTGTCCGTGTACGTCCGTGGTTAAATCAGAATGAATCCTCAAAGTCCAAAATCATCCTTTAACCAACCAATCTGATGCATACGCTCGTGCAGAATGGTAACGATACCGATATCACCATTACTCAAATATCGCCAATAAACAAAATGTTTTTCATACCTGAAGAAAAAACCCTCCACTCCAAATTCAGCAGGCACCGGACGCGAAAGAACTTCATGCGTTCCCACCTTTGCAAAGTGATCAAACAGGCCGGTAACATAAACCTCTGCCTGCGCTGCTCCCCACTCCTTCAAAGTATATTGATAAATTTCATCGATCCTGTGAGAGGCGGCATCCTGTACCAGAAACCGGGACATCAATCCTGCCGGCCCTGATTTCGCTTGATCACTTCAGCGATGGTTAACGGAGCATAAGAACTTTCTGGAGCAGAAAAAGAAAGGGAGAGTTCCGCCTTGAGACGTTCGAATGACTGTTGCTCCACGCGCTCCTTATCGCGGCGAATAAGATCGCGGATATACTCACTCACATTCTCATAGGAACCGGTTTCTCCAACACTTGCAGCGACAAAATCGCTTAACGCGCCACTAAGCCGCACTGTCATTGTTGTCTGAGCCATATTGATTCATCCTCCAGCACGCAATCCGTATTCATTATGCTTAATATTTAATACAATATCAAATAATCAACAGAGATCAAAACCTTTTAAAGCCCAGGAAGAAACTCAAACCTTTTTTAGCCACGGACTCACACGGACAAATTCGGACGAATCCATAACCTGAAAATCCTATTTAGCCGCGATCAGGATCTATCAAGATCGGTACGTCAAAAACTGTATGCTTTGTTTTAAACCTTGAACTACAGATCCTGACGGATTTTCATCGCGGCTAATACGCCTGATTTGACTATCTTTCAATTTTGTCCGTATAGGTTCAGCCTCAAACCAAAACCAAATTTAACAGGGATGACCAGGATGCTCAGGATGAAAACCTGAAAAACAAAAGCCTTTATCCTGTGTATCCTGTGTATCCTGAATATCCCTGTTCATTCTGCTTTACAGTTTAAAAAGCCCTGTCCACTCTTGTCCGTGTGCGTCCGTGGCTAATATGCCTTTGACCTTATCTCAATGGTCTCGGAAACGGGATCCCGACACTATCAATATGTTCTTTCAATTCAGGATTTTCCAATGCAGCGTAACAAACCAGATCAACAAAATAAGGCAAACAACTGTCAGAAAAATCATTAATCAGCTTACAAAGCACAGAGTCATCAACCTCGGCATCCATAATAGCCAAATCGACATCGCTACCCGGCTTATGCGTCCCCATGGCTCGACTACCAAACACAACCATAGTTTCAACTTCAGGGTATTTGCCCAAAATATTCTGAATTGTTGTCATATCCCTGTCAGTCAAACCAAAGCGATTACGTTCTTTTCCATTCGTAACCAGAACGGATATCATTGCTGATTTTCACTCACAAAAAAATGGTACAATTTTTCAAGAGCGACAAACGTCTCTTCACGCAACACCCCCTCTAAACGTTCAAATTTTTCACCACTGTAGTCGTGCGAAAGGGTATTTCGGATCTCCAGGCCATCAATAAGCTCTTGAGCATAGCTGATATATTCACCCTGCTGTGCCATGCGCAAGGTATCTTTAGGGGAAGGTTTAAAAACAAATCCTTTTTCTTCCAGAAAATCCTTCAGAACCTTCCACGACAGATCAAGAGTAAACTTGAAACGTTGAATAAGTCCATTTCGTTCCAACTCATTCAACCCTTCCATATCGATGGCTTCTTTTAAGCGAAGAAATGCTTTTTCATAATTTTGAAATCTCTGTTTCCAACGCACATGCATACGTTCCACCCTTCCGTCACCCTCAATCAAAAACTTATCAGCCACGGACCCACACGGACAAATTCGGACGAGATCCAAAACCCCCCTGTGTCAGGATAGTTGTCGTCTCCACTTGTGATACATTAGGTTAAAACTCAAGGGGCAAAAAGAGAGGACATATGACTAAATATCCAAAAGAGCTGAAAGATAGCATTATTGCCAAAATG
>JAGGYC010000040.1 GCA_021162745.1 Desulfuromonas sp.
CTATTCCTCATGCCCTTCTCTGTGTTCTCTAGTGAACGCAGCGAACGGGTGGTTCATCGTTCTTCAGCCACGGACAAATGGAGCCAATCAATTCCAAGAGGTTTTAAGTGCTAAAAGCTCCTGTCCGCCCTTGTCCGTGTGGGTCCGTGGCTAACATGCTCTTGACCTTGCCGAGATTACCAATTCAAGCAGCGATTCAGCAAACCATTGGTTGAAGAATCATGACCCTCAACGCTTCCGTCTCGTATCAGTTCCTCATTTAAATCTTTCGCCAGTGATTTCCCCAACTCAACCCCCCACTGATCGAACGAGTTCACGTCCCAGATCACCCCTTGAACAAAGGTACGGTGTTCATACATGGCCAACAGACTACCAAGAACTTGCGGGGTCAGCTGGCGGTAGAGGATGGTATTGGAGGGACGATTGCCCGGAAATACTTTATGTGCTGTCAGGCGCTCTATCTCTGCTTCCGAAACTCCTGTAGCAAGAAGTTCTTCTCGTACTTCTTGCGCGGTTTTCCCTGTCAATAATGCTTTTGATTGCGCCATACAGTTGGCCAACAACCAGCGATGATGGTCAGCATAGGATTCGGTCGCTGAATGGGCCGCACAGAGGAAATCGCACGGAACCATTGCCGTCCCCTGATGCAGTGACTGATAAAAAGCGTGCTGGCTATCCATCCCCAGCTCCCCCCACACCACTGGACCAGTGGCATAATTCAGCTCAGCTCCGTCACGGGTGCAGCTTTTTCCATTACTTTCCATATCCAACTGCTGTAGATAACCCGGAAATAACCGCAATGAAGGATCGTAAGGGAGTACCGCATAGCTATGGGCAGCAAAAAAGTTAGTGTACCAAACACCGAGCAAGGCCATGACCACCGGGATATTTTTATCCCAAGGCGCTGATCGAAAATGCTCGTCCATGGCATACGCGCCGGCAAGCAACTCCTCAAATTGATCCATCCCAACAGAGATGGCAATGGGCAAACCAACAGCGGACCACAACGAATAACGACCGCCAACCCAGTCCCAGAGCTCAAACACACCATCGGCATCAATCCCGAAATCGGTGGCGGCAGACCGGTTGGCGGACACGGCAACAAAATGGTTGGCTATTGCCGTTGCATCGCCCAATGAATCAACCAGCCAGTCCTTGGCCGCCTTGGCATTAAGCATCGTTTCAGCAGTGGCAAATGACTTGGATGCAACAATAAACAGGGTGGTTTCAGGATCTAAGTGCTGCAGGGTGATTTCCAGCTGGCAGGCATCAACACCAGAGATAAAGATTGTTTTCAAATGGGACGTTGAAGAACACTCTAGTGCCTGCACCACCAAGCGCGGGCCAAGATCTGAACCACCGATGCCGATATTGACAATAGTGACAATCGCTTTTCCGGTATGGCCACGCCAGGAGCCACCGCGCACGGCATCGCTGAACACCTGCATCTTCGCTAGAACGTTGCGTATTTCCGGCATCACATCAAGGCCATCGACATACACCGGTCGGGATGAACGGTTCCGCAAGGCGGTATGCAGGGCAGCTCTGTGCTCAGTGGTATTTATGGCCGCACCACTGAACATGGCGTCTATCTTCTCAGCCAGACCAACCTGGTCAGCCAGCGCTGTTAAAAGGTTTAACGTCTTGTCAGTGATCCGATTTTTTGAAAAATCGAACAGCAAATCATCCAGTTGTAACGAAAAGCTCTGGAAACGATTTTCATCCTGAGCGAACAAATCACGCATATGCACAGCGTCCATGTCACGCTGATGTGCAATAAGGTTTTTCCAACTGGATAATTCTGTACGAGAAGACATATGACCTATAGATAAAAAACAGATTATTTTTGAAAAAGCCTTTGATTCCTATCAGCGTCGAACCAAACCACAGCTGCGAACCATACGCCCTTTTCAGTGTCCATTGGAAATTTTAATTTAAAATTTCCAGCTTAATGATTGCATTGTCCGTCACGTTTAAAATCTGATAGGTCAAAAACGATATCAGCCACGGACGCACACGGACAAATTCGGACGAAACCATAACCTGAAAACCTTATTTAGCCGCGATCAGGATCTATCAAAAGCGATTACTTCAAAGGCTGTATGCTTTTGGTTTAAACCTTTAACTACAGATTTTGATAGATTTTCATCGCGGCTAATACGCCTTTGATCTGACTATCGGGCCAGTTTCAGCCATTTAGTGTACATAAAACAAGATTACAAACAGCCACAGCAAAAGCTTGAAACCCTTTCGCTTCCTCTTGAGTTGGAAGGCCCTCGGGAAGCAGTCCCAAATCTCCAGGATAACGGGCATCAATATAAAGTGAGTCCAAAATCCTCATCATTCGACAATCCAATTCTTCCCCTGCCAGAAATATTTCAATTTTCGCGTACAAGGTAACAAGACTGTGTATTTTATGGGCATCAACACCATGCTCTTCAATAAGAGCCTTAAAACATTTTTCAACAGCTTGTTGTGCATGAAACGCAACAATGTGAGACAAATGGTCATCCTCAATGATCCTGTTAATAACATCCAGATCATTTTTTGCAGCATCAAGCCATGCCTTAGTGAGGCTTTTCATATAAGATGTCCCCCTGAGAAAGAATTTTCCGGGCAAACATACCATCCAAAGCAATAAATTTAGCGTGCATAGCTTTTGTGTGGACGATCAAATCAATAGGGACATCTTTTTCAATTTCAGCCAGGGCCTCGGCAACGCGCAGGTAAACTGCCATTTTATCGGAAAAACTTTTAGGCATAAATTCATCACTGGTGACAACTAATAAATCAATATCGCTATCCACATCAGCTGTTCCATAGGCATGGGATCCAAAAAGAATCACCTTTAACGGGTCAACTGTTTTCAATCTTTCCAAAACTCGATTTTTCATTTCACTGGTAAGCATCAAAACACCTTTCACTGACCGGCTGTTGAACTTCCACCGAGTTGCATTAATCCGTGAAATCCGAATCAATTAGCTTTCATCCACGTGTCCATGGCTAAAAACTCTAAATCAAATTCAACAGGGATATTCAGCCTTACAGTTTTAAAAGCCCCTATCCACCCTTGTCTTTGTGCGGCCGTGGCTGATCAAACCTGACGGTCACAGGCCATATCAGCCACGGACGCACACGGACAAATTCGGACGAAACCATAACCTGAAAATCTTATTTAGCCGCGATCAGGATCTATCAAAAGCGATTACTTCAAAAGCTGTATGCTTTTGGTTTAAGCCTTCAACCA
>JAGGYC010000013.1 GCA_021162745.1 Desulfuromonas sp.
CGCCGAGAACAGGCAGAGCGACACGCTGCCGAACAGTAAGCTGTAGGTGAGATGAGCGCCATTGAATGCCTGGTGCACGGCATTTGATGAGGTTTTGCGCCGGTAGAGGATGAAGATCGTTGCTCCCAGTAAACCGCCGATCATGAACGGGATGGCATAGCCCATAATCAGGTGGGGGTAGCCGACAACCGTTTTTTGGGTATAGGACAAAAAACTGAGAACAGATGCACCGGCAAAAAAAGAAGCCAGAGTCATGAGGGATTCGCGAATTGTTTTCATGGCGGTTCCTGAAGGTCTGGAGAGAGAGCTGTCGATGGTGACCATTATGACATGAACGTTTGCTGT
Source organism: Desulfuromonas sp. (assembly GCA_021162745.1). GTDB lineage: Bacteria > Desulfobacterota > Desulfuromonadia > Desulfuromonadales > Desulfuromonadaceae > Desulfuromonas. The sequence continues at coordinate 346 of JAGGYC010000013.1, forward strand.
TTACCAAGAGACCTTTTTGTCGGTTCTGTGCGGGGTGCCGTAAGAGAAAGGTTCTTGGAGTACTCTTGGAGATCATGCTAAACTCTACCACTTTTTTCAACAGGATAAACGATGGCTCTTAATGAACAGCAAAAGAAACGGATTCTCCGTGGCTTAATCGAAGTCAGTGGCTGGCAGGGCTGGCAGGTTGCCAACTGTGTCACTCTATTTGAGAGTGGGGCCACGGTTCCGTTTGTCGCCCGTTACCGCAAAGAGCAGACGGGAGAACTTGATGAGGTCGCTCTGCGCGATCTCCAGGAACAGTTGCGTTATTTTACCGAGTTGGAAGAACGCAAGCGGACGGTTTTAAAAAACATCGAACTGGCGGGTGCCCTGTCCGAGTCATTGCAGCGTAAGATTGACGGACTGCGCGATAAAACAACTCTTGAAGATCTTTACCTCCCCTATAAACCACGGCGGCGAACGCGGGCGACCATGGCCCGGGAAAAAGGCCTTGAGCCGCTGGCTAAACTCATTGGCGGCCAGGGGTGTGTTTGGCGGCAGGTTGAACAGTTTGCCCGGCAGCTGGTTATCGACTGTGATGAATTGACCTCTGTTGACGATGCCCTGAAGGGGGCGGCAGATATTTTGGCCGAAGGGGTCAATGAACAGGTCGAGGTCCGTGAACGGGTGCGCCGCGCTACCTGGCAGCAGGGCGTTTTGCAGTGCAGTGCGGTTCCTGAATATGTCGGCAAATCATCAAAATATGAAAGCTATTACCAGTGTAGTGAGCCGCTTCGTCAGATCCCGTCCCACCGGATGCTGGCCATGCGCCGTGGTGAAACAGAGGAGGTGTTGCGTCTGACCCTGCGCGCTCCCGAAGCGACACTGTTGCCTGAGTTATCCGCACTGTTGATCCGCAGTCAGGGCAGTGTTGCCGAGTTTATGCAGCGGGTGATTGACGATGCCTATCATCGCCTGCTGGCACCTTCCATTGAAGTGGAGCTGCGCCTTGAGGCAAAAAAAGGCGCCGAGCAGCGTGCCATCCAGGTTTTTGCTGAAAATTTGCGCCATGTGCTGTTGGCCCCACCGGCGGCAAATGTGCGCGTTCTCGGTGTCGATCCCGGTTTGCGCACCGGGTCGAAGCTGGCAGTTGTCAGTGAAACCGGGCGCTTTCTTGAACATTTGACCATCTACCCCCATACGCAAAAGGGTGGCAAAGAGCACTTCGAACGGCAGTTTTCCGAGCTGATTCAACGCCACGGCGTTGAGTTGATTGCTGTCGGTAATGGCACCGGTGGCCGGGAGATGGAAACATTTTCTCAGCAGGTGGTCCGTCGTGCCGGTCTCGACTGTCCGGTGGTGATGGTCAGTGAAGCCGGGGCCAGTATTTACTCGGCATCAGATATTGCCCGTCAAGAATTTCCCGATCTCGATCTGACGGTGCGCGGTGCCATCTCCATTGCTCGTCGCCTGCAGGATCCTCTGGCTGAACTGGTTAAGGTCGATGCCAAGAGTATTGGTGTCGGTCAGTATCAACACGATGTCAACCAGCGTGAGTTAAAGCGGGCGTTGGACGCCGTTGTCGAAAGTTGCGTGAACTATGTTGGCGTTGATCTCAATACGGCTTCGGCTGTATTGTTGAGCTATGTGTCGGGGATTGGCCCCGCTTTGGCCGAGGCGATTGTGGCTTACCGCGATAACAATGGTCCGTTTGTCCGGCGCAGACAACTGTTGAAGGTCGCACGGTTGGGGGCGAAGTCCTTTCAGCAGGCCGCCGGATTTCTACGCGTAAAAGGGGACGAGCCTCTGGATAATAGTGCGGTACATCCTGAACACTATGCCCTGGTAAAACAGATGGCGACCGATCTGGGGTTGACGGTGGCCGAACTGGTTGGCCAGGGCGAAGCGGTGAAAGCGTTGGAGCTGTCGCGTTACGTCACTGAGGTGGTTGGTCTGCCGACATTGCGCGATATTCGTGATGAGTTGCTTAAGCCTGGTCGTGATCCCCGACAGCAATTTGAAACGGTAAAATTTCGTGAGGATGTTACCGTGCTGGCGGATCTGGAAGCTGGGATGCAATTGCAAGGCTGTGTGACCAATGTTGCAGCGTTTGGTGCGTTTGTCGATATTGGTGTACATCAGGATGGCTTGGTCCATATCAGTGAGTTGGCGGACCGTTTTGTCAAAGATCCGGCAGAAATAGTCAAAGTCGGGCAGGTTGTTCATGTTAAGGTGCTCAGTGTCGATGAACAACGGCGGCGCATTGGCTTGTCGATAAAGCAAGCCGCAAACGATGTGTAGCCTGGTGGCTTCACGGATTCAGGGGTAAAGGCGATGCACAATGACTGATCTGGTCGATCTACATATGCACAGTTCGTGCTCGGATGGTGTTTTTAGCCCGCAAGAGCTGGTGGCAAAGGCAGCCCAGCTGCGGGTGACCGCGCTTGCTGTGTGCGATCACGATAATATCGATGCTGTTGCGCCGGAGCGCAAAGCGGGTCTTGATCTTGGTGTCCAGGTGATTTCAGGTGTTGAACTCTCCTGTGTCTGGGGACCGTATCAGGATATTCACCTGCTCGGTTATGGCTTTGACAGTGAGCATCCACCCTTGGGTCGGGCGCTGCGTGAATTTCAGGCGTTTCGCCGCCAACGTAATGCCAAGATTGTCGAAAAAATCAATCATGCCCTTGAAAAACATGGCCGCCAGCCGCTCAACTATGAACAGGTTGCACAGCGTGCCGGGGGAACCGTTGGTCGACCCCATATTGCCATGGAACTGATCGAACTCGGCCATGTCAAAAATATGGAAGAGGCGTTTGCCAAGTACCTTGTGCCGTGCAATATCGCCAAGCGATTTTTCCCTGTCGATGAAGCCATTGCTCTGATCCATGCTGCTGGTGGTGTTGCTGTTCTGGCTCATCCTCCCTATATCACGCGTGACCAGCAGGCGATGGCAGCCTTGCTGGACGAATTGGTCGCGGTAGGATTGCAGGGCGTTGAAGTCTATAATAATGGAGCTAGTTGTGACGAGATCGAGTGGTATCTCACTCAAGCCCGTCTGCGTGGATTGATTGCGACAGGTGGCTCTGATTTTCACGGCATGGAAGATGGCGGTGCAGAATTGGGCAAGGTGAGGGCGATCGGTGCGATCCCTTACAACTGCTTTGAGGCTCTGCAACAACTACTGGAAGAACTTCCCTAACAGAAGAAGGAACAAAATGATGCGTGTTGCACAACCCGGAAACCTGGTGAAAGTTCACTATACCGGTACTTACGACGATGGTAGCGAATTTGATTCGTCAAAAGGGGGCACCCCTCTCGAATTTACTCTGGGTGAATCCCAGGTGATTCCAGGTTTTGAGCAGGCGATTGCAGGGATGGCCGAGGATGAGGAAAAGCAGGTGCGGATTGAAGCTGCCGAAGCTTACGGTGAGTATGATGAAGATCAATTAGCCACCGTTGAACGCTCTATGTTGCCAGAGTCTCTGGAGTTGGAGGTCGGTGCGCAACTAGAGGCGCAAACGGAAGAGGGGATTCCACTGGTGGTGACCATTGCCGCCATTGATTGTGACCAGATCACCCTCGACGGCAACCATCCCATGGCGGGTAAAGCGTTGAATTTTGCCTTGCACCTCGTTGGAATTAATACCAGTGCCGACTAATCATATGAGTACTGAACTTAATTTATTTGCTGCGGCAGCCAAAGGCCTCGAACCATTGTTGGTTGATGAGCTTGTCGCCCTGGGGGCGAAGAATGTTCGTCAGGGTCGCGGTGGTGTCAACTTCTCCGGTGATCTTGAGGTCGCCTATCGGGTCTGTCTGTGGTCGCGACTGGCCGGTCGGGTTTTTCTGCCGCTGTTGCACGCTCCGGTCGCCGATACGGATCAACTGTATCAGGTAGTGGGGGATTTTCCGTGGGAGGAGCATTTTGACGCGACAAATACCTTTGCCGTTGACTGTAACCTTCAGGATTCACAGATTACCCACTCGCGCTATGCCGCGCTGAAAGCCAAAGATGCAGTGGTCGATCGTTTTCGCGATCAGACCGGCACTCGTCCCGACATTGAACTTCAGCAGCCTGACTGGCGATTAAATCTGTGGATTCATAAAGATCTGTTGACCTTGAGTCTTGACCTGTCGGGAGAAAGTCTGCACCGGCGCGGTTATCGCACCGAAGGGGGGCGTGCCCCTCTCAAGGAAAATTTGGCCGCCGCATTGCTGATCCGTGCCGGATGGCCTGAAGTGGCTCAACAGAACATGCCGCTGATTGATCCCATGTGTGGTTCCGGGACCCTGGTGCTTGAAGCGGCACTGATGGCCGGTGATTGTGCCCCCGGCCTGGCGCGGGAATATAGTGGATTCTTGCATTGGAAACAGCACGATGCCGAGCTCTGGCATCGCCTGCGTGATGAAGCGACCGAGCGACGCCGGCAGGGGCTTGAGCAGTTGCCACGTCTTACCGGCTACGATTGTGATGCGCGGGCGGTAAAGAATGCCTGGGCCAATGCCGAGCGGGCCGGTTTGCAGGATAAAGTTCATTTTGAACGGCGTGATTTGCAGCAACTGGGTGAAGATGAGGTGCCTGCCGCATCCGGTTTGATTATTACCAACCCCCCTTATGGTGAACGACTCGGCGAAGTCAAAGCGTTACTGGAGCTGTATGCGCTGCTCGGTGAGCGCGTCCGACAGCACTTTTTGCATTGGAAGCTGAGTGTGTTTACCAGCGGCACTGAGTTTGGCCCCCAGTTGGGGATGCGGGCGCGACGCAAGCATGCCTTCTTTAATGGATCCCTCAAGTGTCAGTTGCTCCATTTTGATATCGAACCCGCATCGTTTTTCCGCGAAGCGGTTACCGCCCCCCATGGCCTGGCTCCTGTCGCTGAACTCAGCGATGGGGCGCAGATGTTTGCCAACCGGCTGAAGAAAAACCTCAAGCGCTGGCGAAAGTGGGCACGGCGTAATCAGATCAGTTGCTACCGTGTTTACGATGCCGATCTGCCCGAATATGCCGTGGCTATCGATCTCTATGGCGATCAGGTTCATGTGCAGGAGTATCAGGCTCCGGCGACGATTGATGAACGTCTTGCGCGGCGCCGACTGCGTGAAGTGGTCACCATGCTGCCGGAATTACTTGAACTCGACCCCGAGGCGATTCATGTCAAAACGCGCAAGCGGCAGCGTGGCACAGCACAGTATGATCGTCAGGAACAGCAGGGTGAATTCTTTGAGGTCATCGAGGGCGGATTGCGCTTTCTGGTGAATCTGTCAGATTATCTGGATACGGGATTGTTTTTGGATCACCGTCAGACCCGTGCTTTGATTCGTTCCATGGCGGCGGGAAAATCGTTTCTCAATCTCTTTGCCTATACCGGCAGCGTCAGTGTCTACGCCGCCGATGGTGGCGCCAGCTCAACGACTACCGTTGATATGTCGACCACCTATACCCAGTGGGCGGAGAAAAACTTGGCCCTCAACGGTTTCAGCGGTCCGCAACATCGCATTATTCGCGCCGATTGCCTGAGCTGGATCGAACAGTGCAGTGAACGCTATGATCTTATTTTCCTCGACCCGCCGACTTTTTCCAACTCCAAGCGGATGGAAGACAGCTTTGACATTCAGCGTGATCATGTGCAGTTGATCCGAGAAACCTGCCGTCTGTTGGCTGATGACGGCGTGTTGATCTTTTCCAATAATTTACGCCGTTTCAAGATGGATGATGAGCAGCTGGCAGAATTTGAGATCGAAAATATTTCCCGCCAAACCGTACCGGAAGATTTTTCGCGGCGGCAACGGATTCACAATTGCTGGCGGATTGTTAAGTGATAAGTTTTGTCGATCAGCCCGGTATAGCCAAAGGATGAGCGCAATGGATGCGATGGATGCGATGGATGCGATGGGGCAGGTGTTGAGGCAGATGGATTTGGATTTTGTCGGACGGGCGCAGCATAAAATTACCGCTGTAGATTTGCTGGGTAACCCTGATGCTGTTTTGCTTGATGTTCGAACCTTGCCGGAGGTTGAAACCTTACCGCTGGCATTCGTTCATCACCTACAGACGATCCACGTGCCGCTCCATGAGTTGCCGGATCTGTTTCAGCAAATTCCACGACAATGTATCGTCGGTATCTTCTGTCCGCACGCGGTTCGGGCCGCGGTCGCCTATACATTTTTGCGTAGTAACGGTTATGATCAGGTGCGTGTTTTGGACGGTGGTTATGCGGCGTTGGCTGAAGAGGCGCGCCCCGGTAAAGTGTTGGCAAAAATGAATCAACAGGGTGTGTAGCGGAGTTGATTTATCCTTTTCTTTTGCGACCAGTATGGTTATATTGCCGGAAAGCTGTTGCAAACAGGAGAAAAAAATGGTTGCTGTTAAAAAACGCCGGATTGCACCAAATGTGAAGATGGCACGCGTGCTGCGGGTTGCCCGTGAATTGTTTGTGGAAAAGGGCTATTACAATGTCTCGATTCCCGCCATTGTCAAAGCATCAGGCGTTAGCACCGGGGCCATTTACAGCTATTTTGCCAACAAGGAAACCTTGGCCCGCCGGATACACGAAGACACACTGGCTGAATTTCAGCAGATGTTTCTTCAACGGCTGGAGGGCAAAGAAGGCGTTCAGGATAAACTACAGGTCTTTGCTGAATTGTGTTTTGACATCGCCGAATCCGATCCGGTGATGATGGAGTATATGCTTTATATGAAGCACGCTGAGTTTATGACCGATGCCTCGCCGATCTGTTTTACTGAACCGTTCAAGTTGGTGCGCCAATATGTCGAACTGGGGATGGCTGAGGGGGTTATCCGCCAGCAAGATCTGTATGTTGCCGCGATCAGCTACACCGGTGTTATTTTGCGGGCTGTCGAATTACGTTTGTGGTGTGTTATCAACCGCCCCCTGCAGGAGATTTCTGAAGATCTCGTCATCAATGCTTGGGCGGCAATTAAGGCATAATTTCTCTGTCTTTTATCGTCGGTTTTTTTGAGGCGCCAACCATTGATTTTATGGTTGGCGCCTTTCTTGTTTCCATTACTGTTGGTAGCATGGGCTGGCGGGTGACTGTGGCCTGTGAGGACAAGCATTCTTCGGGGGTGTTTGGGGTAGGGCCGAATTCGTTAATGTGCTAGGATGGGTTCGTCATATAGTGCTTAATATTCTTCTATGCACGGGGTTTATGCGTCGTTTTCTGCTGGTCAGCCTTCTATTCATTGCTTTGCTTTTGTCCGGCTGCCGGGGGGGGCAACCCGAATCCCAGTGCGAGCGTTGTCACGCCGGTCTGGAGTTGGCATCGGAAACTCATCAGGACTGTATTGCATGTCATGGTGGCGATGCCACGATCAGCGATAAAGAGGCTGCCCATGCCGGCATGATGGGGCCGCGCAATCCTTCCGATCCTAAATTCTGGGATAAGAGTTGTGGCCAGTGTCACGATTATCAGCTGCAGCGGTTAAAGTCGAACCTGATGCTCACCAACACCGGGTTTATCAAGAATATCCGTCTGACTTGGGAGGGGGGGGAGGATCGGTTATATGCCACCCGCGCTCAGCAGCTGTTTGATGCCGACGGCGAGCCGGTCGAGCATCATTCCGTACTCAATCTGCAGAACTTGTCCGGTGAGTTGTATCGTAAATACTGCTCACTGTGCCATGTCGGTGTGGAATCCAATCAGTCATGGAAGGGCTCCCACGCTTCGGGCTGTGCCGCCTGTCATTTCCCGTTTAATGAAAACGGCACCTATCAAGGCAATGATCAGGTCATGCGGGGCAAGTGGCCCCACTCCGCAAGCCATCGCATGGAACCGCTGCCCACCAACGAGGTTTGCATCCGTTGCCACAATCGCAGCGGTCGCATTGCCTTGTCCTATCAGGGCTTCAATGACGGCAACAACGGTATGGTGCCGGTCAACAATGCCTTTCCCGGCCCTGAGCTGATCAGCGGCGCTCGCAATGTTACCCATATTCAGGCTGATATTCATCACGATAAAGGGCTGGAGTGTATCGACTGTCATACCTCGCGCGATGTGATGGGCGATGGTTATGCTTATGAGAACATGTACCTGCAGACGGAAGTTGCCTGCGAGGACTGTCATGGCAGTGCCACACAACGACCGAAGTTTCAGGCCGTCAATCGTGAAAATGATGAGGCGGTACGCGAATCACGCAGTTATCAACGTCAGCTGCAGCTGGGCGATCAACTGGTACAGACCTCAAAGGGGCGTTCCTACTCCAACGTCTTTTACCGTGACGGTCAGGTGGTGTTGGTCGGTAAACGCGATGGCCGCGAGCACGTCAGTAAAGTGATTACCGGTACTGCTGAACATCAGATTGCCGGTCATGAGCGGATGGAGTGTTATGCCTGCCATTCCGCAGCAGTGCCACAATGTTTTGGCTGCCATACCCAGTATGACCGCTCCAAGAAGGGGATGGATTTTATGTTGGGGCGTGAAACTCCCGGTAGATTCAGCGAGACAGAGGATTATCGTTCTCTCTATCCGTTTCCCCTGGCTCTCGATCAGCGTGGTCGGATTGCCCCATTGACGCCGGGTTGTCAGACCTTTGTTTCGGTGCTTGACCGTAAGGGAATGCCAGTCAAACAGGAATATGTTGCCGAATTCCGTGGTAAAAAACAGTTACGCTTCGCGCCATTTTATTCCCATAACACGGCAGCTAAAGCGGTTGGTTGCAGCGAATGCCATGCCAATCCATCGTTTCTCGGTTTTGGCCAACATGTGGTTGTCGGACAGAGCGTAGAGAGTACCTTATTGTGTGAAAAAGCTGACGAGTTGCCCCTCGATGGTTTTATGGTGATGAAGCAAGGGCAGATACAACCTTTTTCAGCCGTGGTGCGTGAGCACAGCCGGCCTTTGAATGAGACGGAAGTGCGGCGGGTGCTGATGGTGAATCAGTGCCTGGTCTGTCATGACAACCCCAAGGATCCGATTTATCAACAGGCAATCAATTATGACCGGATTGAAGAGTGTTTTAAGCGCGCTGCTGCTACTGAGTAGTGTTGCCGGTGCCGTGGCTGCTCCGGCACCCTGTCAGCGGTGCCATGAGCAGAATCTGGTTGGTGTCCATCAACGGCTGGCCTGTCTCGATTGCCATGGTGCGTATGGTAATCTGGGTAAGCCGACGAGTATGGCAACGGCGGCGGCGGGTTGTGTCCACTGTCATGCCGAGTCGGATCATATCTTCCGCCAGGCCATGACGACGCGCCAGGCTGAGCAGCGGTTCTGTCAACGCAGCTGGGGGCAGGCGGACCATGACTTTTTTGCCGTCAATTGCACCGGCTGCCATGTGACCAACTGCCTCGATTGTCATGGTGACGATGGCCACGCCATCCACAGCCCCGGTTCCGAAGCGTGCTATCGCTGTCATAACGGTTACTTCGTCGGCTGGGAGTTTGCCGGTCGGGCACCGCGTGAAGACAGTATCCGCTATCAGCGCGGTCCTGAAGACAACGCTCAGCATTATCTGAAAATGCGTCCGGACGTCCATGCCGATGCGGGGATGGATTGTGGCGATTGCCACAACATGGCCAGTTTGCAGGCTGGCAAGCAGGTGGCACAGCATTGTCTCGGTTGTCATGATCCCGATCCGCAGGTGATTGAACACAGCATCCCGGCTCATATGCAGAAACTGGAGTGCGTCAGCTGCCATGCCGGCTGGGCGGCCCAGGAGTATGGGACGTTTTACATCCAAACCCGTGACAGTAGTAATCGGAGCTATTTTCGGGTGCGTAAAACCAACGATCAGTATGTGAAGAGCAGTTATCTTAAGCGGCAGGATCTGCCGCCGTTAGGGCTCAACGAGGGGGGACGGGTTGCACCGATTAGGCCACAATTTATTGCCTATTATAGCGAGATGGAAAACAATAAACCGATCGGTGCTGAAAATCGCTTGCTTGCTGCCGAGTGGAAAGCCTTTGCTCCGCATACCATTCGTCGCGGTACGCCCATGTGTGACAGTTGCCATGGCAATGCACGGCGCTTTATGCTAGAGCCGCTGGCGCAGCGAATCTACCGTCCCGATCTGGATGGTCTCGGTCTGGATAGTTTTTGGCGGACAGAAGGTCAAACCGTGGTCAATGGCAGCTTCTTTTCGCCAGCGCGGTTTAATCGTATGTCGAAAAAATCAACCGAATATTCTCGGAAGTATGTTGAAAAATGGCAAAATTTTCTCAAAAAAGACGGCGCTTCCTCCGAACATTAATGGGTTCGGCCGCCGGACTGTGGTTGTTGAAGCGATTTCTTGGTTCTGAACAGGCTCAGGAAACCTTGTTGGCCACTGTTGTCGATCAGCAAATCCCTGAGCGCGGCGCCTTGGTTTTTCGTCACCAGCGTTTTGCCCTCATTCGCGAGCAGGGCAGCGTTTATGGTTTGAGTTTGGTCTGCACCCACTTGGGCTGCACGTTGACTGTTACGTCTCGGGAGTTGATCTGTCCCTGCCACGGCAGTAGCTTTGATCGTCATGGGATGGTTACGCATGGCCCTGCGGATCAACCGTTACCGCAGTTGCGGTTGCAGCGCCAGGGGGATAACTGGCTGGTCTATGGTTCTTGAATTCGGTCATGGTTTAATGTTCTGGTAACCCGACAACTATCTGTATGAACCATGCTCTTTAAAAGCAAGATCAAGTTCGCGGGTTTCGTCCCGCAGCCGACGTACTTTCTTTGAATAGGCCCCAAAGAAAGTAAGCAAAGAAATGGCCTTGAAAACCAAAGTAACTAACGGTGGAGCTAACGGGTTCTGTGTGCGGCCCGCACGTATTTGATTGATGATATTCCATCATGAACAACAGTGCATGTTGCTTGATGACGTACCGTGAGGACAGACGAAAAAGGACATTGATAACGTGTTTGAAGACTTTCTCAGCCATTTGTTTCCGCGCATGGTTCTTGAGAAGAACCTGCGTATCCGCTACACCTTCTGTCTGGGGGGGATGGCCTTTACGCTGTTTCTGCTGTTGGCCGTCAGTGGCCTGTTGTTGGCCATGTATTATCAGCCCCACAGTGAACATGCCTATGCGTCTATTCTCTATATCGAGGAGCAGGTTTTCGGCGGTCATTTTCTGCATAGCCTCCATCGTACCGCATCGAATTTTTATCTGGCCTTGATCTTTTTGCATACTTTGCGGGTGTTGTTGACCGGTGCCTACCGTAAACCGCGTGAAGTTAACTGGCTGATTGGCTTTATGTTGCTGTGTCTGGCACTGTTTTCCGGCTATACGGGTTATCTGTTGCCGATGGATCAACTGGCGCTGTGGGCGACCCAGACCGGGATGGAATTGTTGCGGGTGATACCGCTGGGGGAAACCTTGTTCAACATTCTGGTTCCCGATGCTGTTGGAGAACCATTGTCGTTGCTCCGTTTTTATGTGTTGCATGTTGTGGTGTTGCCGATGTTGACCGTTTCATTATGCTTTTTACACTTTTACAAGATCCGTAAGCAGAAGGGAGCCTTGCCGTACCTGTGAAAAAGTATATAAAAAGTGATCCGTTCTTTTTCCAGATCATCAAGCATTCAATGGCGGCAATCCTGTTGCTGGTCGTTGCGCTTGCCGCGCTGTTGCCTGCGCCATTGCTGACCCCGGCAGATCTCTCTCGGGTGCCCAACCCGTCGCGTGCGGCGTGGTTCTTGACCTGGATGCAGGAAGTGGTGAGCTATTCCAAGTATGCGATCTATCCGATTCTGCTGCTGGGGGGCTTATTCTGCGTTCTGCCTTGGCTGCCCGGTGTTGCTTCCGCAGAGCAAGCACGTTGGTGGCCTCAGGATCAGCGCTGGGTGAACTGGCTGACAATTGTCAGTTTTCTGGTCATTGTTGCCCTGACGATCGTAGCTTTTTATTTTCGAGGTGAAAATTGGTCCTTTGGCTGGTTTTTCTGACGATTGTACTGGGGGGACCCAGTGCTGTTTTTACTCAGGATTTGAATACGTGTCTGCGTTGTCACGAGCAGTGTCATGGGCTGGATCTGTTGGCTGCGTCACACGACGATGTCGCGATGCCGTCGAACTGTACAACCTGTCATCGTGGTAATGACCAGACGACACGCAAGGAACTCGCACACCATTTTTTGATCGGCGCTCGTTATGCCTGGTATCGCATTGCGCAATCGGAAGCCGTTGTCGATGGGAAAAAACGGATTGAACAGCTGGCGTGTCGACGCTGCCATATTCAGCTCAAACAGGGCAATCTTCTCGCTATCAATCTGGATATGTTAATGGCGATCCGTTCCGTCGAAGAGCTTGAACAGGCGTTGCGGGTCCCCGCATTTTACATGCCTGATTTCAGTCTGGCAGAGGATGATCTCCGTTTACTAGTGACGCAGATTCTTGCCGGTGGTGTTGATGCTGAAACGATGAATGTGGCACAGCCTGTTGTTGTCCATTTTGAAGACGAGGCTGATCTGGAACATCTGTTCGAGAAAAATTGTGGTTCTTGTCACCGTGTGCTCACGCGTCACTTGGGTGGATTGGGTCAGGGAACGATTGCCCCCAATTTGTCGGGATTGTTGACCCGATTTTATCCGGAAAATTTTAAGGATCAGCAGTTGTGGAATGGCGAAGGGTTGACTAAATGGATAAAAAATCCGCGCAGTATTCGCCGTTTGACACGAATGCCGCCACTGAGGTTAAACGATCAACAGATCAAACAGCTTATGGAGAGTACCTGGAGCCAAGAATTCGGAAAGGAACATTGATGAAGTATGGGGCCGTTTGTTCCCTCGTGTTGCTTATGCTGCTGCTGGTTATACTCAGTGGCTGCAGTCATTTGCATGTTGACCTTGATTCTCGCTGGCAATTGGCGCACGACGCCCAGATACTGATTCAAATGGACGATCCTCCTGATGAGATTAGCTCAGAACAGATCTGTTCCCTGATCACTCAATTGGGCTGAGCTTCCTCGATCAGTGGTGATTCGACGCGCTGTTGTTGACGAAAGCACTGCCGATGAGCAGGGGGGGGACTCCCATCAAACCCGCCGGAAGCTGTTGAGGTTTCACCATGGGTGCCACGTTTTCAGGGGATGGGTTTTGAGTCTTGGAGCACGGAGTAATCACTCCGTAAATAAATTATGTTCGATGAGCATGGTCAGTTTTATGGCTATGCTTTTTTTTGACTTTGTAGAGATAAATAATATAAAATACTTTCATGTTTTTTCTGTAAGTAGGGGATATGTTGTGAAATGTTTTATAGGCTTTTTTCGTAAGGGCGTCTGGCTCGATTTTATTGTCCTGCCTTTGCTTGGGGCATTGTTACTCAGTGCTTTGTCGATTATCCAGAAACTCTATCTTGGCATCAATATCTGGAAGGTCGCTTCCTATGCTTTTCCCAGCTTGTACGGAAGTATTGCCGGAGGGCTGGTTGGCATCTGGTCTTGTCGGTTGCGGCGGGTGTTACAGCAGCAGGTTGATCTACAGCAACGCTATTCTGATTTGTTCGAGAATGCGTCCGATTTGATTCAGGCGGTCGGCCTGGATGGTTCCATCCTCTATGTAAATCGTGCCTGGCTGCAAACACTCGGATACGACGAACAGGATTTGCCTACGCTGAATATTTTCGATGTCATCCATCCCGCAGATCGTCCCCATTGCCAACAGCGTTTTTCGAATCTTGTCGCTGGCGAAGAGGTCCCGCGCATGGATGTGACATTTCTGCGCAAGGATGGAGGTGGTGTTCTGCTGGAAGGCAGTGTCAGTTTACGCTACAAAGATGGTGTTCCGCACAGTATTCGCAGTATTTTTCGCAATATTTCCGAGCGCAAAGAAACTGAGCTGAAAATTCATCAGTTGGCTTATTATGATACCTTGACGGGATTACCTAACCGCATCTTGCTCCAGGATCGATTGATGCACGCTATTGCGGATGCCAAGCGATTCTCCCACTATCTCGGGGTGATGTTCATTGATCTTGATCAGTTTAAGAAAATCAATGACACCCTTGGTCATTCGGTCGGTGATGAATTACTCAAGGAAGC
>JAGGYC010000098.1 GCA_021162745.1 Desulfuromonas sp.
AACCCTCGTTGGAGAACCCCCTCGCTCCTAAAGAGAATGTCGAGTTTACCATCCCCGGAGAAGTTGCCGGACAGACAGGTGCTTATGAAGAGGTGATGAAGGAAGGTTTCGACCTGACTCAGCGCCCTATCAAATCGGTGCCCGTTGCCCAGATCGAAAAGCAGCACTTCAAACAGCGGATGACGGTGTGGGAGCGGATCAAGGTTTTGACCAGCGAACAACCGAATATCTTGTTCCAGAACTGGGGTAAAAACCTCGATGGCGCCTCACTGGTTACCGGTATCCTCAATATCGACGGTCGCGATGTGGCACTCTACGGTCATGACTTTACCGTGCGTGCCGGTTCCATCGACGCCACCAACGGCAGCAAGCTGGCCAAACTGTTCAACATGGCCGGTGAAAAAGGGATTCCCGTTATCGGTATGAACGACTCCGCCGGTGCATTCGTTCCCGCCGGTGTCGGTGGTCTCGATGGCTATGCCGAGGCGTTTACCGCCCTGCGCAACATCAGTGGTGTGGTTCCGAGTATCATGTGTATGTTCGGTTTCAATGCCGGTGGTGGTAGTTATCTGCCACGTCAGGGCAGCTTTGTCATTCAGCCTGAGGGTACCTTCTTCGGCCTGACCGGTCCCGGCGTTGTCAAGTCGGTTCTCGGTGAGGATGTTACTCCCGATGAGTTGGGCGGTCCCAAGGTTCACAGCTCTACCGGTGTTGCCGACCTGACCGTTGGTGACGAAACAGCGGCGTTACGCACCGCCCTGCGTCTGCTCAGCTATATCCCGGACAACAACAGTGTGATGGCTCCGTACCAGAAAACCAGTGATCCTCTCGATCGCAAGACCTGGGAGATCAACACCCTGTTCAAGAAAGCCTTTAATTCACCGACGGGCTTTAACACCCCGGTTGATGTCTCCATCGTTATTCAGCAGATCTGTGACCATGGCGATTACTTTGAGTTGCAACCGACACGGGCCCGCGAAGTGGTCACGGCATTCGGCCGTCTCGATGGCCATGTCGTTGGTTTCTGCGCCAACAACAGTGCCGTAGCCTCCGGTCAGATCGACTGCGATTCGGCGAACAAAATCGCCCGTTTCGTCCGTTTCTGCAACATCTACAATATCCCCATTGTCTTCATCGAAGATACCACCGGCTTCCTCCCCGGTCGCGAGCAAGAATCACGCGGCATCGTTCAGGCCGGTCGTTCCATGCTCGACTCCATCGTCGATGTGCGTACCCCGCGGATTCTGCTGATTCTGCGTAACGCCTACGGTGGTGCTTATGCCTCCTACAACAACTATCCTACCGGAGCTGACCTGGTTCTGGCGCTGCCGACAACACGCCTGGCGGTTATGGGCCCTGCGGGCAAAGAGTTTGTTTACAAAACTGAACTTCGCAAGATCCGTGGTTCCATCAAGGATATGGTCAAGCAGGGTGCCCAGCAGCGTATTGCCGCCGGCATGGACGGCGATGCGGCCATGAAGGATGCAGAACATGAAGCGGCTGAATGGTTGAAGGCGCAGGAAGCTGCGCTGAACACTCGCTATGAGCAAGAGTTGATGAACCCGAAAGAGGGTCTGGCTCTTGGCTCCATCTCCTCAATCGTTATGCCGACGGATCTACGTCATGTGTTGGGAGAGAACATGAACTTCTTCCTGCGTCATTACAAGGCTGGTCCGATGCAAGCGGTTCAGCGTGAGTTCCATTAGCATTAATCATCGGAATTTTGCTGACTGATTGATGACCGAGATGAAAATAAACCCCATGGAAGTGGAGATTAAGCCCATGGCACAGAATACAGATAACTATAGTAATAACCCCTTGATCCACCGCGATCGCCGCCTGAGTCAGTCCGATTCGGCGTGGGTTCGTTCTTTCTCTTGCGAAGAGCTTTGTCCGCTGATCGTCTGTCGTGGCCCGATCCGTAAAGAGGCGATGGATGTCTATGACGAGATGGGGATCAGCCATTACGGCATCCTGCTGTCGGAAAAAGATTCGATTGTCTATCCTCATGCCCTGTCACCGGAACTGCGTAAACTGACGGATAACAGTCGTGTTCACCGGGTGCCCGATTACTCGGGAGCTTCGAAAGAGGAGCGTGTCGAGCGAATCTGTCAGATTATCAGCATTGCCAAGGATAACGGTTACGATTCCATCTTTGCCGGTTACGGTTTCATGGCCGAGGATGACGAATTTGTTGCCGCCATTGAAGATGCCGGCCTGAAATTTATCGGTCCCTGTGCGGCAACCCAGCGCGCTGCCGGTAAAAAGGACGAAGCCAAGCGTACCGCCCTGCAGGTGGATGTTTCGGTTACCCCCGGTATCGACAATGTGACTGCACGCACATTGCTGAAAAAATATCCAAACCGTGAAGCATTGCTGGCCCTGGTAAAAGCGGAAGCTCTGGTATGTGACGAAGCGGTGCTCGCTGATGAGGCGCTGTCAATTGAGTCCCTGGCCGACGTGGTGCTGTTCGCATCCTATGCCAAGGGGATTGACCTCAATACCGTGGACGAGCTGTGTGCTCAGGTTGAGTTTGAGTGCGCCCAGATGTTTAAAGGCTATCCCGGTGCACGTATTCGCCTCAAAGCGATTGGCGGCGGCGGCGGTAAAGGGCAGCGGATTCTCGGTGCTTCACTGCTGGTAAGCAAAGATCCGACTGAGGCACAGATTTCTGCTGCTGCATCGGAAGCACCCGGTCTGGTCCTTGAGATTCTCAACGAGGTCAAGACCAACGGCATTGGTGACAACAAGAACATACTGGTTGAGCTGAATATTGAGCAGACCCGTCACAATGAGATCCAGTTGCTGGGTAACGGCACCTGGAGTATTGCTCTGGGTGGGCGTGATTGTTCACTGCAGATGCATGAACAAAAGTTGCTGGAGATCTCAGTTACTCAGGAAGCACTGAACGCTGAAATCGAAAAAGCCAGACAGGCCGGTCTGCCAAAGCAGGTTGCAGCATTAGAGTCCGACCTGACTGTGCTCAAGCGGATGGAAGCGGAGTCCGAGCGTTTTGGTGAGGCCGTTGGTCTCGATTCGGCATCAACCTTTGAGTGTATTGTCGATGGAGAACGTCACTACTTCATGGAGGTGAATACCCGTATCCAGGTTGAGCACCGTGTTACCGAGCTGGTTTACAATCTCAAATTCACCAATCCCGATGACAAAGACGATTTCTTCATCGTTGAGTCCTTGGTTGAGGCCATGGCGCTGTTGGCACAGCACAAAGAGCGTCTGCCGCGTCCTGTGCGTCAGCCCCGTTTTGGTGCTGCCGCCGAAGCCCGTCTCAACGCCACCGATAGCTCACTCTCCCCTTCGGCGGGTGGTAAGATCCAGTACTGGTCTGAGCCCATCGATGGAGAGATTCGCGATGATCAGGGGATCTGTGTTCCGAATCCTGATACCGGTCGTTTCATGCGCTACAACGTGGCGGGTGCCTACGATTCCAATATTGCCCTGTTGTTGACCAAGGATGCCGATCGTCAGCTCAGCTATGAGCATCTGGCTCGCGTGTTGCGCAGCACCACCCTGCGCGGTAGCGATCTGGCTACAAACCTTGGGTTCCATTACGGTCTGGTCAACTGGTTCCTGGCGAATAATGTCATGGCCAAGCCGACCACCCGTTTTGTTGTGCCGTACCTGACTCTGGTCGGCAAGCTGAAGGAAGAGGCCAGCAATGTCGATGTGGTTTACGCCTTTATCGCCATGAAAAAACACTACAAAAAGCTGTATGGTGCAGATCCAGCGGTGGCCAAGGCCGTCTCCGAGACCCTGGATCGTAAGGGAACTCTGCTGACACGACCGATGCAGAAGTTGTTGGATGATCCCCATCTGCTTTCGGGCTGGTTGAGCTGGAACAAAAAGAACTTCCGTGTTGTCGATGGCAAGGTGGTGTGGATCCGCAACCCTCTTGGTGTGCTGTACGAAACCTACATTTACCTGAATATGGATTGGGATGAGACGGCACCGGCTTCCGAGGTGATCTGGACCCATGATAACGCGTTGCTGCAAAACGCCGTGAAGTTCTACAAAGAGCTGCGGACCCAGTTCGGCTTGAGCAAAGCTCAATTTGGCGAGTTGGATGCCATTCTTCACAAGGATGAGCCGCAGCTGGATTACGATGCTGAGGCTTGGGCCCAGATTCAGCAAGCTCACTTCGGATTCGAGATCGGCAATGAGTTGCTCGGCGTTCTGTTCATGATCGCCGACAAGACCGATTTCTATGATCTGAAGGTCGAAGACGATCTTGAGGTCACCATCCCTGAATATCTTCACGATGCTGAATTGCAGGCGGCGATGAAGAAAGTGCTGGTTCCGCCTCCGGCGACCAAGGCCGACGAGGTCGTTACCCCCGGTGGTGGTATGTACTATGCCCAGGAAGCTCCGGGTATGCCGCCGTTTGTCACCGAGGGGATGCACTTCGAAAAAGGGCAGCCGCTGTTCATCCTCGAAGTTATGAAGATGTTCAACAAGGTTCCGGCGCCGTTCTCCGGTACTATCGACAAGATTATCATTGAAGGTGGTGACGGTACTATCGTTTCCAAAGGCCAAGCCTTGTTCAATGTGACACCGGACGAGAAGTTTGTTGAAGTTGATCCGAAATTGGTGGAAGCGCAGAAACGTGAAACAACCTGTAGCTTCCTTGAATCTGTTTTTTAAACGTGGATTTTAAAACCTGAAAAACCAAGAACCCCCTGTCTGTTTATGGCAGGGGGTTCTTGGTTTAAACCCGTAGGTCAAAAGCAATCTCGCGCAGAGCACGTAAAGATCGCAGAGGAGATCAAGGTCAAGAGCTTGTTTTTGGGTTAAACCTTACCCCAGAATTTCAGGTTTTGACTGTGCCTTTCTCGGCGCTCTCTGCGTCTTGAGAGAACGTAGTGAACGGGCGCGAGAACAGGTTTAACCCACCGGATTCAGGGTCAAACTCCGGCGTAGCTGTAATCGTCCGCTTCAACACATTCAGAAACCGCTTCAAGGAAAGAACATGCCTGAGTGTCTTTCACGACCTCTGTCATGCCATGGTTGACGGACCAGACGGTTCCACAAATAGCACATTCAACGATATCTTCTGCGAAGCCGTCGGAATGTAGGTCTTGTTCAGCATATTTACGGTTTTTACAAACGGGGCATTTCATGGGCATGTACCTTTCATGAGGACTGTAACTTGAGCGAGTATTTTTTCTCAACGTTGTGAAAAGTATAGAAGCATCTTTTTTTATTACAAGTAAAAAATACAAAAAACCCTTTGCATAACAGCATGTTATAGTGGTATTTGTGTTTTGGCAGGCAGATCGTCAGTTTAGATATGGATTTCAAATAGTGGCGAAAAAACAGAGGGCTAGCGTTTTTCAGGCGGTTAAGTGGCTGAAATCATGGAGATGAAATTAAAATAGATCACCATTATAAAATTTAGCCTAAATAAAAATTGTCGAATGGGGTGC
>JAGGYC010000061.1 GCA_021162745.1 Desulfuromonas sp.
ATGTTGTGGTTGAGCTACAATATAAAACTCGAAAATGAAGTACTTTTACCCACACAATCTGGAAGAGAGCCTATTATCCTTTCTGGTTTTAAACAGCTGAACAATGTCCCCCATATTGCCCAGAAGTTGCTGGATCGGTTGTCTCAGCCCTATCACCTCGCCGGACGTGAGCTTGTTCTGTCCGGCAGTCTCGGTATTGCCGTCTATCCCCAGGATGGTGAAAATTTTGAAACCCTGATGCGCAATGCTGATATGGCCATGTACACAGCTAAAAACTCTCGTGGCGATAGCTACCGCTTCTTTTCCGAGGATATGAATCAGCAGGCCACCCAACAACTTGAACTGGAAGGGCAGTTACGACAGGCCATACAGCACAACGAATTTGAATTGTATTATCAGCCCCAGGTGAATTGCCAAACCAGACGGGTGACCGGCGTTGAAGCGTTGTTACGTTGGCAGCAACCGCAGATGGGGATGATCCCACCTGATGTATTTATCCCTGTGGCTGAGGAAACCGGTCTGGTGGTTGAAATGGGGGCCTGGGTGTTGCAGCAGGCCTGCCGTCAGATCTCCGCCATGCAGAATTGCTCGGAAACGCCATTGAAACTGTCTGTCAATCTGTCCGGTCGTCAATTAGATCATGGTGGCCTGTTTGAGACCGTGCAATGCGCTTTGCATGATAGCCAATTGCCGGCCAGCCAGCTTGAGTTGGAGATTACCGAGACGATTCTGATGGACAACGCTGAGCGGGCACGAGAGGTGCTGTTGCAACTGAGTGAGCTGGGTATAAAGCTGGCGATTGACGATTTCGGCATGGGCTATTCCTCCCTTAATTATCTGAAACATTCCCCCTTGGATCGCTTAAAGATCGACAAGTCGTTCTTGGTTGATGTGATGCGTGATGAAAACAATGCGGTCATTGTTGAGACCATTATCTCCATGTCTCAGGCCATGAACCTTGCTGTGATCGCGGAAGGGGTTGAGGATCAGGACCAAGTCTCTTTTCTGCGTGATCTCGGTTGTGTGAATATGCAGGGGTACTTGTTTTCGAAGCCGATGCCGGTTGATGAAACCTGCGAGTTTTTGCGCCGGGGGTGGTCGTTCTCAGATTAACTTTTGGTTGGTCACGTTCAAGCCGGAGCCTAAGTTTCGCCCACTTTCCGGACATTTAAAAATAAAAAAGCTAAGGCAGTTACCTGCCTTAGCTTTTTTTGTTGTGCTTAGTGTTTTACTGAAACGATCGACCTACAGAGCGTCGATAATTGCGTTCAGGGTTGCACTGGGGCGCATTGCCGCAGAAACAATCGCTACGTTTGGCATATAGTAGCCATCGATATCAACGGGTGAACCTTGTGCGGCAAGAAGCTCCTTGTTGATCTTAGCTTCGTTAGCGCCAAGATCAGCAGCTACTTTAGCAAACTTAGTTTTCAAGTCTGCATCCTTGTCCTGAGCAGCAAGAGCCTGCGCCCAATACAGTCCAATGTAGAAGCTGCTACCACGGTTGTCGATCTCATTGACCTTACGAGAAGGTGCTTTCGCATTCGATAGATAACTGGTTACTGCCTCATCAAGGGTATCAGCAAACAATTGAGCCGTTGCATTACCTGTAGACGTAGCAACTTGCTCCAAAGATGGAACCAGTGCACAGTACTCACCAAGTGAATCCCAGCGCAGGTGACCTTCTTTGAGGAACTGCTCAACGTGCTTGGGAGCACTACCACCAGCACCGGTCTCAAACACACCGCCACCTTGAAGCAAGGGTACGATAGAGAGCATACGAGCCGAGGTGCCCAGTTCGAGAATTGGGAACAGGTCGGTGAGATAATCACGCAGTGCATTACCTGTACAAGTAATCGTATTTTCGCCGCGGCGGCTACGCTCACACGCCAATACCATCGCATCATCAGGAGTCATGATACGAATATCAAGACCTGCAGTATCGTAATCCTTAAGGTAGGTTTCAACCTTAGCGATAATTTGAGCATCGTGACCACGCTTAGGATCGAGCCAGAAAACAGTTGGTACGCCCTCTGCTTTGGCACGGGTTACTGCCAATTTGACCCAGTCACGAATCGACTCGTCCTTGGTCTGGCAAGAACGGAATACATCTCCAGTCTCAACAGTCTGCTCCAACACAACGTTACCAGTAGCATCATCAAGAACCTGGATTTTACCATCACCGGGAGCGTAGAAGGTCTTATCGTGTGAACCATACTCCTCAGCTTTTTTAGCCATGAGACCAACGTTGGAAACCGCACCCATAGTTGCAGGATCGAATTGACCGTTTTTCTGGCAATCTTCGATGACTGTTTGATAAATGGTTGCATAGCAGCGATCAGGGATTACTGCCAAAGTATCTTGCAACTCGTCTTGCAGATTCCACATTTGCCCGCCATCACGAACAACGACCGGCATAGATGCATCGATGATTACATCGTTAGGTGCATGCAGGTTGGTGATCCCGTTACGAGAGTCAACCATTGCCAGAGCAGGACGGTTTTTATAGGTGTCCATAATAGCAGCTTCGATCTCTTCGCGTTTTGCAGCAGGCAGACGATCAAGTTTTGCATATACATCACCAAGACCGTTGCTGATGTTAACACCAATCTTGTTAAAATCTGCACCGTACTTTTCAAACACATCCTTAAAGAAAACTGTTACGCACTGACCAAAAATATAAGGGTCAGAGATTTTCATCATGGTTGCTTTAAGGTGTAAAGACAGCAAGGTGCCATCCTTTTGTGCAGCTTCAATTTGCTGAGCAAAGAACTCACGCAATGCCGCCATGCTCATTGATGATGAATCAAGAACTTCACCAGCCAAAATAGGTAGATTTGCCTTGAGTACCTGCTCACTGCCGTCGTTGCCAACAAATTTGTATGAAACCGTGGTGTCTTTATCAAAAGTCACCGAAGTCTCGCTACCATAAAAATCGTTATCGTTCATATGAGCAACACGGGTTTTAGAACCAGCAGGCCATGGCTTCATCATGCGATGAGGATTTTTTTGAGCAAATTTCTTAACAGAAGCAGCGGAACGACGATCAGAGTTTCCTTCACGCAATACTGGGTTTACCGCACTGCCCAGACACTTGGCATAACGGGTTTGCAGCTCTTTTTCAGCATCGTTCTGAGGCTCTTCAGGGTAGTCAGGGACATCGTAGCCCTTGCCTTGCAGCTCTTTGATCGCATCTTGAAGCTGAGGGATAGAAGCACTGACGTTAGGCAGCTTGATGATGTTAGCTGTGGGGTCTTGGGTAAGCTCACCCAGTTGTGTCAAGTAATCAGCAACTTTTTGATCATCATTCAGCTTGTCAGGGAAATTGGCAAGAATACGTCCCGCAAGGGAGATGTCACGTGTCTCAACCTCTACACCTGAGCCCTTGAGGAATTTTTGTACAATAGGGAGCAACGCATAGGTGGCTAATGCCGGTGCTTCATCAATTTTAGACCAGATAATCGTGGACATTTGGTTCTCTCCTTCGTCGCGATAGTGTTTGCGAATAGCGAGAGATCATAACGTGGAAGTGTGTAGAGACACAGGACTGTATGATCCGTTTCGCAAACAGAATTTACGCGACGATTGAAATGATAGTGAATGGACGGAGGACGTGTCGGACCGGCTTGCAGCTTGTGGTGCTTTGCAACATCCCAGGGGCCTGACATGTCCAGCTAATAGCTCAAGTGGTGTGCTTATTGAAACTAGCCCGGAGGATCACTCCTCCGGGCTTTTGTCTTACAGGATGTACTGTGAACCGTGGATTAAACGGTCCAGGTGTGACCTTCTTGCATGATGTCGTCTACACTGCGACCACGCTTGGCTTTAACAGCGTCAAGCTGCTCATAAACCATGTCGTCATAAGTCTTCTTGCTATCATCAGCAAACAGTACACCAAATGCGACGGGTAGACCGTTGTCAGGACGCATGCCAGCCAGAACAGAAGCCATTTCAGCATTCTTCTCATCGTGAACGAGAATGTCTGCTTCAGCGACATCAGCAACCTTGGCAGCTTTGATGCCGAAACCTTCTTGAACCAAGCACAGTTGGTTGTCGGTACCGAAGATCATCTTCTCGCCATCACGCAGGATAATATTGAAGTTTGCGCCGGTTTCTTTGTCAACCAGTTGTTTGTGAGCACCATCGTTGTAGATGACACAGTTGGCATAGATCTCCATCATGCTGAGACCTTTATGTTGCCCGCCGCGTACACAGATCTCTTCAGACAACTTCATCTTGGCATCAATACTGCGAGCCACAAAAGTAGCGCCCATGCTGATGGCGGTCTTCAGTGGAGCCATCGGGTAGTCAATGACGCCATAAGGACTGGTCTTGGAGATTTGACCCATTTCAGAGCAAGGAGAGTACTGACCCTTGGTGAGACCGTAGATCTTGTTGTTGATCAATACATAGTTCAGGTTGATATTGCGACGAATCACGTGGATAAAATGGTTGCCACCGATTGCGGTGGAATCGCCGTCGCCGGAGATAACCCACACGTCGAGTTTGGGATTAGCAACCTTGACACCGGAAGCGATAGCTGCAGCGCGACCGTGGATGGTGTGGAAGCCGTAGGTTTCCATGTAGTAAGGGAAACGACTGGAGCAACCGATACCGGAAACGATAGCTACTTCATCGCGGGGCTTGCCCGCAGCAACCATGCCGCCACGTACGGCGTTCATAATAGCGAAGTCGCCACAGCCCGGGCACCATTTAACCTCAGCAGGTGAGGCAAAATATTTTTTTGTCAGTTGTGTATCTGCCATGGTTTTTTATTCTCCTAACATTTCGTTGACTTTGTCGATAACCTCATACTCGCGGAACGGGTCGCCCTGTACCTTCGAGAGAGATTGGACGTCAACCAGGAACTTGGCACGCAGCATCAGGCTCAGTTGACCCATGTTGAGCTCAGGAACCAGAACCTTGTCGAAACTGCTGATGATCTCTCCCAGGTTGGGAGGGAAAGGCCATACCCAGCGCAGGTTGATGCCGGAAACTGATTTGCCGTCAGCGATGAGACGGTCAACAGCACCTTTAACCGCACCGTAAGTACCACCCCAGCTGATTACGAGAATCTTGCCGGAATCTGCACCATTGACTTCAAGTTCAGGCAGAACCTGAGCCAGATTGTCAACCTTGGCTTTACGGATTTCAGTCATATTCTGGTGGTTCATCGGATCGTGGCTAACTGCGCCGGTCTCATCTTTTTCCAGAGTACCGATACGGTGTTGGCATCCCTTGGTTCCAGGGATTGCCCAGTCACGTGCCAGTGTCTCAGAATTGCGCTTGTAAGAAACGTATTCCTCGCCGGGATGATCTTCCGGCTTCCAGAAGTTGACATAAGGGGTCAAGTCTTCCAACTCATCCAGGGTCGGTACTTTCCATGGGCAGCTACCTTGGCCGATGTAACCGTCGGTGAGGACGATAACCGGTGTGCGGTATTGCAGGGCAATTTTAGCGGCCTGGAATGTCGCATCAAAACAGTCTGCAGGGCTGTTGGCAGCGATGATTGGGAGATAGCTGTCACCGTTACGACCAAACATGGACTGTAACAGGTCAGATTGTTCAGTCTTGGTCGGCAGGCCAGTACAAGGACCGCCACGCTGAACGTTGACAATGACCAAGGGAACTTCCAGAATCAGAGCCATACCGGCAGCTTCTGTTTTCAGTGCCAGACCGGGGCCGGAAGTGGTGGTGAAGGCCAGATTGCCGGCACAGGATGCGCCGATAGCACAGCAGATACCCGCGATCTCATCTTCCATCTGCATGGTGACCAGACCGGCATCTTTAAATTCAGATGCTAAGTGGAGCAGGTCGGTAGCAGGGGTGATGGGGTAAGAACCGATGAATGGTTGCAAACCAGACTTGGCTCCTGCTGCCATACATGCCAGGGCAGCAGCGTCATTACCTGTGATGTTGCGATACAGACCTTTTTCGATCTGTGCAGCACCCATGCTGTAACGCTCCTGAAACATAACGGTGGTTTCACCGTAGTTCAGGCCCGCTTTAAAGGCGAGGGTGTTGGCTTCGGCAACTTGCGCTTTGGGCTTCTTGGCGTTGGGGCCAAACTTCTCTTGAATGAAGTCGAGTACCAGTTGCTTCTCTTTGCTGAACAACCAGCACAAAATACCCATGACGAAGAAGTTTTTGCAGCGGTCTTTTGCAGCGTTAGGCATATCCATGTCAGCCAGCGCTGCACGCACCAGGGTAAACATAGGGATCGCCTTAACGTCGTAACCAGCCAGGCTGCCGTCTTCGAGAGGGTTGCTCTCGTAACCAACTTTGGTCATCGCCTTCTCGGTGAAGGAGTCAGAGTTGGTGATGATGATGCCGCCAGCTTTAACAAATTTAGAGCTGTGCTTGAGAGCTGCAGGGTTGAAAGAGACCAGCACGTCTGGTGCATCACCCGCAGTGTAGATTTTATGATCACCCAGACACATCTGGAAGCCGGATACGCCAGCAATCGTACCGGTTGGGGCACGGATTTCTGAAGGGTAATCGGGAAGGGAGTTAACATCGTTACCGTCCAATGCTGCCAGGGCGGTAAGCTGGTTACCGATGAGCTGCATGCCGTCACCGGAGTCACCGGTGAACTTCACGACAATTTGCTCAGCACTCGTGAGTTTTGCGTTCTCTGCCATACTGTCTCCTGTTAAAAAAGAGATGTTCTAAGAAATTATGCCGCGACTTGCAGCAATCAAACATCGTCATTCGCCAAACGCGAATTGTATACACCAGTTGTATACAATATGCAATATACAATGTGCAAGCATAGAGATGCGTTGGGTGAAATAAAATTACATATAAGTTGAATTTGGCTAAAATAGTGTTAGGGAGTATGAAAAGAAGAGGTTTTTAAGCATTTCTTTATGCTCTCAGACACTGAATAAGCAACAAGGGCAATGTTGCCATTGCCCTTGTTGTAAATCAATCAGTCTGTAATGGACTGATCTTAGCCTTTAAGCACATCTGCCAGGTCAGGCAGGATGCTTGGCAGCTCATCGATGAGACCTTTAACAGCCGCAACGGAGTGGTCAAACATCGCTTGTTCTTCAGCGTCCAGATCAAATTCGATGATTTTCTCGATGCCGGCAGCACCCAGAACACAAGGAACGCCAACGTAGTAGTTGTCAACACCGAACTCACCGTTTAGCAGTGCACAAACAGGGAGAACACGCTTTTGGTCACGCAGAATGGCCTCAGCCATGCCGATTGCAGAAGAAGCTGGGCTGTAGAATGCAGAACCGTTGCCGAGCAGCTTAACAACTTCGCCACCGGCAGCCTTGGTGCGCTCAACCATGGCAGTCATTACTTCTTTAGCTTTAGCTTCGTTGCCGTACTTGCGAACCAGTTGCTCCATTACTGGAACACCGTTAACGTTTGCGTAACGTACGATCGGTACCATGGTGTCGCCGTGACCGCCGAGAACCATTGCATTGACGTCGCGTACGGAAACACCCAGCTCCCAAGCGATGAAAGAGCAGAAACGGTTGGAGTCGAGAACGCCAGCTTGACCTAAAATACGCTCTGGTGGGAAACCGGTAACTTTTTGACAAAGTGTTACCATGGCGTCCAGAGGGTTGGAGATGATGATAACGAATGAATCAGGGGCGTGCTCTTTGATTCCTTCAGATACCTGTTGCATGATCTTAGCGTTAACGCCAAGTAGATCGTCGCGGCTCATGCCTGGTTTACGAGGCAGACCAGCGGTAACGATTACGATATCAGAACCAGCGATGTCGGCATAGCTGTTGGTACCTTTGAGGTCAACGTCAAAACCGTCAACGCGAGCAACCTCAGCGATGTCGAGCATTTTGCCTTGGGGCAATCCTTCAACGATGTCAAACAGAACAACGTCGCCCAGCTCACGCAGTGCGCAAAGTTGTGCCAGAACACCACCGATTTGACCACCACCGATTAACGAAATCTTAGCTCGTGCCATTGTGTCTCTCCTCCAAAATCAAATAAATGAATAAAACCCGAAGCGTCACATGCGCTTCGGAACGGGGTTGTACCCAGTTTGCTCTCGCCAGCCAGTCTGTTTCCCCTGCTTTCAACAAAGACTCTTGGGCTCTTCGTTGCCCATTTCTCGTGGACGTACAAGACTGTAAAAAGCGTATACTGTGAGCGATGTATACAGTATGCAAAAGGTCAAAAGCTGTCAAGAAAAATTACCATGCCTGTATTGTGTTGATCTACTCAGACAATCAGAGCTGATCAATTGAGGAAGATTCCCGACGTGCGTGCAGTCTCGCGTGCCGATTCCAGCTCCTCCTCGGTGAGGTTACGTGGAATGCTTAGGATCTGATCTGGGAAAATTTGCTGGGGGTCCTTGATCTGGTCGCGATTGGCGCGGTAGATCAGCGGCCAGAGCAGACCCTCGTTGTAGATCGTCTGTTTGGCGGCAATCGCATAGAGGTTTTCCCCCTCACCAACAGTATAGGATGTAATCCGTGGTTTTGCTGGCTCGGATTTAGCGGTAGTTTTTTTTACGATGGTCACCGGCGGGGGCGGTGACTGAGGACTGTGGGCCGCCTTCTGGGTCTCCGCTGCCGCTAAGGATTGTTTCAGTTGGTCGATGCGTCCTTCGCTGCTCAGTTGTTGAAGTTGTTGTTGATAGTCTTGAGTTGCGCTGCGTTGTTGATTGGTTTTAGCGCTGGCTTGATCTGCGAGTTTTGTCGTTTGATCGAAAGCGGTAAGGGCTTGGTCGGAATTCTGTTGACGTAAAAAAGTTTCCCCTTTGGCCAGCGCTCGCTGTGCCTGGCACAGTTCGTGGGCGGCGTGGTCAGCAGCGCCTTCACCTTTAGCGGATTCAATCGCGCGACGAGCGGTATCGAGTTCTGCTGGAGGGGGTGTTGCGCAGCCAGCCATCAGGCTGACTGCGATCAACAGAAAAGCGGCACAACGGGAACAGAGAGTCATCGGAACGCCTTGTATGAAAAAACAAAAAACGGAAGAAAGTCGGTTTAAATCCCCAAGAGATTTATTCCTTCTTGCGCATCCGCAGGCGAAGAGATAGCTCCTGAAGTTGTTTTTCTTCAACAGTACTCGGTGCTCCCGACAGCAGGCAGGTGGCCTTCTGGGTTTTCGGGAATGCGATAACGTCGCGGATCGAGTCCGAGCCGGTAAGAATCATCACCAGGCGGTCGAGACCAAAGGCCAGTCCACCGTGAGGGGGCGCACCAAACTCGAGGGCGTCGAGGAGGAAACCGAATTTTTCCTGAGCTTCTTCTTTGCCGATGCCGAGCAGTTCAAACATCTTGCTCTGAATCTGCTGGTCGTGGATACGAATACTGCCGCCGCCGATCTCGGAACCATTGAGAACTAGATCGTAGGCTTTAGCGCAGGCTTTGGCCGGCTCAGTGTCGAGCAGCTCCATATCTTCATCGCGCGGTGCGGTGAAGGGGTGATGCACGGCCATGTGGCGACGGGTTTCGCCGTCCCATTCCAGCAGCGGGAAGTCGGTGATCCAGACGAACCGGTAGTCGTTCTTGTCAGCCAGACCCATTTTTTGACCGAGGTGGCCACGCAGACGGCCCAAGGCTTCGTTGGTGATGGCCGTGGTGTCGGCAACGAACATCAACAGGTCGCCGACCTCGGCGTCCATCGCCCTATTGATCTGCTCCAGCTCTTCCGGGGTGAAGAACTTGGCAATGGGAGACTGCCAGCCATCTTCGGTCATCTTGACCCAAGCCAGCCCTTTTGCGCCATAGATCTTGACGAAGTCGGTCAGGCCATCGAGATCCTTGCGTGAGAACTTGGCGCAGCTTTTAGCGTTGATCGCCTTGACCATGCCGCCGTTTTTAATGGCATCGGCGAACACCTTGAAGCCGCAACCATCGACAATCTTGGACAGTTCGACCAGTTCGAGATCAAAGCGCAGATCCGGATTGTCGACGCCAAAGCGATCCATCGCTTCGGCATAGGTCATGCGTGCCATGGGGGTGGCAACATCGACACCGATAGACTCTTTGAAGACGCGGGCAATCATGTTTTCCATGATGGTGATGATGTCATCGCGATCGACAAAGCTCATTTCGCAGTCGATCTGGGTGAACTCAGGTTGACGATCGGCACGCAGGTCTTCATCGCGGAAACATTTGACGATCTGGCAGTAACGGTCATAACCCGAGACCATCAACAGCTGCTTGAACAGCTGGGGCGATTGGGGCAGGGCAAAGAAGTTGCCGCCGTTGACACGGCTGGGAACCAGGAAGTCACGAGCCCCTTCAGGGGTGCTCTTGTTGAGAACGGGGGTTTCAATTTCGAGGAACCCTTCTTCGTCAAGATAGTTGCGCACCGTTTTGGTGACTTGGTGACGCAGGATCATGTTTTTTTGCAGGGCCGGACGGCGCAGGTCGAGGTAGCGATACTTGAGACGGATGTTTTCCGCAACCTCAACGTGCTCGTCAAGCATGAATGGAGGGGTCTTGGAGGTGTTGAGGATCTTCAGCTCGCGAACTTCCATCTCCACTTCGCCGGTTTTCATTTTGGGATTGATCGTTCCCTCGGGGCGTGGAGAGATGGTGCCCTTGACGGCAACGACAAACTCATTGCGGATTTTGTCGGCCTTGGCGTGAGCTTCCGGGTCACGATCGGGATCGAGTGCCAGTTGAGCAATGCCTGTGCGATCACGCAGGTCGATAAAGATCAAGCCGCCATGGTCGCGACGACGTTGAACCCAGCCCATCAGGCAAACTTCGCTGCCGATGTCTGCGCTGGTTAAATCGCCACAGTAGTGAGTTCTCTTCCAGTTTCCGAGTGCGTCGTTCAAGGGATGTTCCTCCAATATAAAATAGTATATGCGCGACGCGTATTCTGACTTGTTGAGCCAGTAAGTCGCATCGTGACAGTCAAAAAAGTGATTATAACGAGGTTGTTGCCTCGTCGTCAAGTAGGCTGCACAAGCCGGTGAAGATACCGTCTAAAGCAATCGTTGTTTGTTCACCGTCAGCCATCCGTTTAAGTTGGGCGTTGCCGTCAGCCAACTCGTTTTCGCCCAAAAACAGGGTGTAGGCGCATTCCAGCTTGTTGGCCCGACGCAGCTGAGCTTTGAGGCTTTTGCCACTGAAGTCCATTTCGGACTGGATGCCGTGACGCTGCAGCTGGTGCAACAGGGTGAAGGCCAGTTTCTCAGCCTCTTCCCCCATGGTGGCCAGGAACAGTTTTGGTGTCGGCGTCTTGACGCCGTTTTCACCCAGCAGCAGTACCAGTCGTTCAACGCCCATGGCAAAGCCGATACCGGGCAGTGCCGGGCCACCGAGTTCCTCTACCAGACCGTCGTAACGACCACCGGCGGCGACAGCGTTCTGGGCACCAAGGTTGTTGGTGACCATCTCAAAGGTGGTTTTGGTGTAGTAATCGAGGCCACGCACCATGCGGTTGTTGATACTGTAAGTGGTGCCGAGCATGTTCAGATAGTTTTGTACGGCATCGAAGTGGCTGTCGCAACCATCACACAGATGGTCGAGCACCGATGGCGCATCGACGGTCGCTTCTTTGCAGCTCTTGGACTTGCAATCGAGTACCCGTAGCGGATTGCTGGTATAGCGGCGCTGGCAGTCGGGGCACAGCTGCTCAAGGCGCTGCTGTAAAAACTCGACCAGGGCCTGGCGATATTGGGGGCGACATTCGGTGCAGCCCAGGGAGTTGATCTGCAGACTGACATCATCGATGCCGACGGCGTCAAAATAGTGGCTGAGCATCGCCAGTACCTGAGCATCAATACGCGGATCGTCCTCACCGAGGATTTCAGCACCGATCTGGTGAAACTGGCGGTAACGTCCTTTTTGCGGGCGCTCGTAACGGAACATCGGTCCCATATAGTAGAGCTTGGATACCGGATTGAGATTGTACAGTTTGTGTTGGATGAATGCACGCATCACCGGTGCGGTTCCTTCCGGGCGCAGGGTCAGGGAATGACTGCTTTTGTCGTTAAAGGTGTACATCTCCTTTTCGACAATGTCGGTGGTCTCGCCAATGGAGCGGCAGAACAGCTCGGTTTTTTCCACCACCGGCACCCGGATCTCCCGGCAACCGTAGGTGCCGAAGATGTTGCGGGCGGTTTCTTCCAGAAACTGCCAAGTGGCCACGTCGCTTGGTAATATGTCGTTCATTCCTTTGATGCCGGTAATACTCACAAAACTCTCCTTGTTTATAACTGTTTAATACGCTTCTGTTTGCTGGAATACAGAGCGAACCCCTTTTAATACAGGATTTGCCGACGCATGGGAAGCCCCGGACAAAAAAAACTCGTTGCCGTGATGTTTTTTTTTGCCAGATTTGTGGATTAGAGCAAGGCAGGGCGGGGCAAGGTTTTGTAGGTCAGGTTCGCGAAGCGTAACCCGACAGGTTCTGCGCAGAATGGACAAAGCAACAATGTCACACCAACAGGGTTCTGTATAACGGTGCCGCGGAAAAAGTAAATACCGACTAAATAACCAAATTATTCAATGCCTTGGCCATGTAAAAGAATCAACTCAGTCGGTCGCAAGATCCGACTTGCCGCCAAGGTAAAGCATAACGGAAAGCGATTCATTGTCGGTGGATTTGCAACCCCCGGAGGGCCGATTTTAAAGGCCATTTTTTGCTTACTTTTTTGTGGCCTTTCAAAAAAGTACGTCGGCTGCGGGACGAAACCCGCGAACTTGACCTTGGTTTTAAGGGGTTGATCAATTTTGGAACAACCGGTCCTGCTGCCGCTCATTGCGTTCGGCGGCGACAAACGGGGGGCTATCAAACAATTAAAGTTGAACAGTCTACTGAGGCAAGGCGGGGACGAAGGGTGTCATCCGCCAACCGTTGCCATCGCTGCTGAATTTCACGCTGCCATGGCGATCGGTGCGGATCAATTGTGCTCCACAGCGGCTGACGGCTTCGATCACCTGTGAGTGGGGAAAGCCGTAGCGGTTGTTGTAGCCGACGCTGGCGATAGCCCATTGTGGTTTCAATTGTGGCAGTAACTGGTCGGGGAGGGAGCGGCGGCTGCCATGATGGGGGAGCTTGAGCACCTGAACCGGACCGGGAAGGGGTTGTGCCAGCAATTGGCTGACTCCAGCCTGTTCCAGATCACCAGTGAGCAGCAAGCCGTCATTTCGGCAGGCGGCATAAAGTGCCAGGGAGCGATCATTCATGTTTTTCGGTTGCGGGGCGGCATAGATGCTGAGGGGGGTCGGTGGCTCGTCAATGGTTATCCAGCCCGCGGCAAAGATCCGCACCGGAATTCTCCTCTCCTGCAATACTTGCTGGAGTGACCAGTGTAGTTCGTTTACGGGCAGCGAACACCAGAATTGATCGACATTGAAATAGCGCAGAATGTAGATCAGTCCCTTGCGATGATCGGGATGGTCATGAGTGAGGATGACGGCTTTAAAATGGTGTACGCCTAGCTGGCCAAGGCTGGGTGCCAGCAGTCGCTCGCCGACATCAAAGGTGGGGCTGTACAGGCCACCGCCGTCGATCAGATAGTTTTCGTGGCCGAAGCGTTGCAGCAGTAATGAGTCCCCCTGGCCAATGCTGAACGGGATCAGTTGCAGAGCCGCCGGGGTTGGTGCCAGCAGTGCGTAGATGGAAAACATCAGAACCGCAGCGCCGGCGAGTCGGGTTGCCAACCGACGTTGACGGGCGATGAGACACAGTATCACCAGGCACAGGACGGCGATAGCCAGCAGCTCCGGGTTATTCAGGTACAGATGGTGAGCGCTGAACGGGCCAACCGCCACCCGCTCGGCCAGATGGAGGCAGCCATCAATCAGGCGTTGTGCCAACTGCAAACAGGGTAATCCCGCTGCTGGGTTCAAGGCGAACAGTAGTGTGCCGCACAGTGCCAACGGCAGGGTTAGCAGGCCGATCAGTGGAATGGCAAACAGATTGCTGAGCAGGGCGGCCGGTGCGAGTAAATGGAAGTGCCACAAGGCAATCGGCGCCGTGGCCAGGGTGGCGACCAGTGTTGCCAGCGGCGGCAGGAGCAGCCAGCGTTGCCAACGGTGTTTCAACTGTTTTTGCTGGCTCGGCAGGCATAACATCAGGGCGGCAACGCCGCAAAATGATAACTGGAACGAGACGCTGAACAGCGCCAATGGCTGCATCAACAAAATCAGCAGGGCGACAAGGCCCAGCAGTTGGATCGGGGGCGTATGTCGTTGGCGACATAGCACCAGTGCCGCCAGGGCGATCAACAGCAGCGCTCTGAGGGTTGGCAGCGAACCACCGCTGAGCAGCAGGTAGAAAAGCAGCCAGGGCAGGGTTAACAGCGGTACCATGAGCTGTGCCGGTTGCCGGAGCATCAAGGTGGTGCTGCGCCGGTAAAGGCGATTGAACAGGGCGTAGAGCAGGGTGGCCAGTAGCCCCAGATGTAAACCGGAGATTGAAAACAGGTGGGAGAGTCCCAGGCGTGCCAGTCGCTGGCGCTGAGGGCTGCTGAAACGGGTTTTTTCGCCGAGGGTCAGGCTGAGGAGGTAGGCACTGTCCTCGCTGAGCTGCGATGCCATGCTGCGCCCCAGCTTGTTGCGCCAACGCGCAATGGTGAGTGTCGGGTCAAATGTCGATATCGGGCCAAGGTTGGCGATGCTGTCGCCTGAACTCAGGTAGCCGGTGTAACGGATCCCTTCATTGGCGAGGTGGCGAGGGTAGTCAAATTCTCCGGGTAGTCCGAAGCGACGAGGTCTGCGCAGCTTGGATCGAAAACAGATTCGGTCGCCGGGCTGTGGCTGGCCGTTGTTGTCGGCGACCTGAATGCGGACGCGGCCTGTTGCCGTTGCCCTTTTGCCATTGCTACCAACGCCGGCGAGTTCTTCGATGGCGACATCCATCCGCCATCGTCCAGGTTGCGGGTCGATCTGCAACACCCGTCCGCTGATGATAAGTGAAGGAATATTAAGATGTGGATCCAGGTTGCTCCCCGCAGGTTGCAGGGCGTGTGGGTAGCTTGCCGTCCCCAGAGCCAGTACGATGAACCATACCGGCAGAGCGCGGGGCAGGCGGGTAGTGTAGTATGAAATGATCAAGCTGACAGCGGTTGCCGCCGTCGGTAATATCCATAGTTGCGGCGTCAGAAGCCGGTTTGCGAGCAGCAGTCCAACGACATAGCTAGTCAGCAATGGCCAGACGCCCTGTGCCCGGCATTGGCGTCGATTGTGTTCGTGCTCTGTGGTTGAATGGGGTGTCGGCATGGTTTCCACTGCAGAGTGATAGATTGCACGGTGGAAACCAGTATAGAGTGTTAGCCGACTTTAACAACAGCGGAATTTAATTGTTTGCCGACTAAATCTCAAAATTAAGGATTTTAGCTCCTTCCCCGCTTGATGGGGGAAAGTTGGGATGGGGGTGTTCGCGAAGCGATTGAGTGTTTCTCCAGCCTGGGCTCAGAACATAAAGCGGCGCATGCTGATGTTGAGGAGCAGGCCGATGCCGATCATGGTTGTTACCATGCTGGTGCCGCCATAGGAAAACAGCGGCAGCGGTACGCCAACCACCGGCAGCAGGCCGATCACCATGCCGAGGTTGACGATGATGTGCCAGAAGATCATGGCGGTGATACCGATGGCCAGGTACATGCCAAAGCTCGATCCGGCCTTACGGGCGATATGGATCCCCCATAGCACGATCAGCAGGTAGAGCCCCAGTAGCATAAATGAGCCGAACAGCCCCCACTCCTCGGCAAAGACCGAAAAGGCAAAGTCGGTGTGGCGCTCAGGGAGGAACGACAGTTGCGACTGGGTGCCCTGCATGAATCCTTTGCCCCAGAAGCCGCCACTGCCGACGGCGATTTTCGACTGAATGATGTGGTAGCCGGTGCCCAATGGATCGCGTTCCGGATCAAGAAATGTGCGGATTCGGTCCTTCTGGTAGCCATGAAGGAGAAACCAGCCGCCGACCATCGCCCCGCTGGCGGCCAAGCCGAGGACGACTAATGCCGAGCGGCGGATACCGGCAAACAGCGCCATGGTGACGCCGATAAACAGCAGCAGCATAGCGGTACCCAGATCGGGCTGTTTTATGATCAGCACTACTGGAATGCCGAGCAACAGCCCGGGGGCAATCAACTCTTTCAGGCTGTAGCCATCGGGCGTTTCGTGACGACTGAGGTAGGTGGCCAGGGCGATAATGATCAGTAGCTTCATGATTTCGCTCGGTTGCAGATTAAACAGACCGAGGTTGATCCAGCGGGTTGCGCCCATACTGGTTTTACCGAACAGCAGTACGCCGGCCAGTAGGGCGACGCAGCCGATATAGCCGAATACGCCGACATATTCGAGATGACGGTAGTCAAACAGGGCCACAATCAACGCAATCATCAAGCTCAAACCCAGCCAGTACAACTGCTTGATGTAGATCGGTGTGCCCGTCATGTTCCAGGTCGAGGTGGAGCTGTACAGGTTCATGATGCCGAGACCGGCAGCAGAGATCACCAGAAGTAGCAGTACCCAATCGATATTGGCGATCAGACGACGATCAAACATGATGTTCTCCGTATATTAGTTCTGTGCTGACCTGGCGGTTTCGGCACTGACCTGAGCTTGCGTTGCCGTGGCTGCGGGTTGGCGATGAAAGTAACTGTCGAAAATCTGTTTGGCGATCGGGCCCGCCGCGCTACCACCGTGTTGACCGTGTTCAACGATAATTGCCAGGGCAATTTCGGGTTTTTCCGCCGGGGCGTAGGCGACAAACAGCGCGTGGTCACGCAGACGGTAGGCGATCTCCTCGGCACTGGGTTGCTCCTCCCCCTCTTCGGGGTCGTCCTTGAGCTTGACCACCTGGGCGGTGCCTGTTTTCCCGGCAACGCGGATGTCGGCCAAGCGGCTGGTCTTACCGGTGCCGCGCGGATGGTTAACCACTTCTTCCAACCCCTGCTTTACCGACTTGAGCTGTTTTTTGTCGAGCTGGGCGGTGTGGATGATTTTTGGCTCCATCTCTTTGAGTAGGCGCCCCTGATAGTCCTCAATGCGCTTGATCAGCTGGGGTTGGTAGAGGGTGCCGCCGTTGGCGATGGTGGCGGTCATCACCGCCAATTGCAATGGCGTAGTGAGGACGTAGCCCTGGCCGATGGCGGCAATCACCGTCTCCCCCTTGTACCAGGGGGCATTGTAGCGCCGCCGTTTCCAGCCTTTGTCCGGGATCAGCCCAGGCATCTCATTGTCCAGCGGGAGATCATAGCTGCGGCCCATGCCCAGTTCGCGCGCCATGGTCGACATCCGTTCAATCCCCAGCCGCAAGGCGATCTCGTAAAACCAGACGTCACAACTCTCCCGCAATGCTTTTTTCAGGTTGGTCGGGCCGTGGCCCGTTTTCTTCCAACAGCGGAACGCTCGATTGCCGAGAGAGATCCGACCCTCGCAATCGATCAACTCATTGGGGGTGACGACTCCAGCACGCAAGGCGGCCAGGGCGGTGACCATCTTAAAGGTTGAGCCTGGCGGATATTGACCGCTGATCGCTTTGGCTTGCAGTGGATGGTCGGGGTTTTTAATCAGTGCTTGCCATTCCTTGTTGCTGATACCGCGGGCAAACAGCGCCGGATCAAATGCCGGGCGGCTGACCATGGCCAGAATGTCGCCATTGTTGACATCGAGCACCACCGCCGCTCCTGCCTGATCACCAAAGGCCTGTTCCGTAGCCAGCTGCAGCTCACGGCGCAAGGTCAGATAGACACTTTTCCCGGGCAGTGGTTCCTGCACCTGTAGTTGACGCAGCTCTTTGCCTTTAACATCGACTTCCAACAGCTTTTCGCCGGCTTGACCCTTGAGGTAAGGTTCGAGGTGCTTTTCCAAACCACTCTTGCCGATGAATTCGCCGGCACGATAGCCCCGAAATTCTCGACTGTTCAATTCTTTTTCAGTGATGGCACCGATGTGGCCAAACAGGTGGGCGGCTGTTTCGTGATATGGATAGGCACGCATGGGTTGAACTTCGATGAGCATCCCCGGCAGGTTGACTGAATTTTCAGCCAGTCGTTCCAGGGTGTCGCGGTCGATATCGGTTTTAAGGGGGATCGGCCGGTAGCGTGGATAGTAGCGGCGCTTGTCCCAAGCGTTTGCTAACTGTTGTCTGTCGCTACCGAGATAGTCGGCCAGCCGTTGCAATAGCAATTCTTTGTCCGTTACATCCTGACGCAGGACCGTGAGGGTAAATGATGGGCGATTGTCCACCAGCAGCAGACCGTCACGATCGTAAATCGGTCCGCGGGGGGCGGCGATGGGGATATAGCGGGTACGGTTTTTCTGCGATAGCAGCTGGTAGCGTTCGCCGCTGATGATCTGCAGATACCACAGCCGCATGCCGATCAGGGCGAAAAAGAACACTGCCGCCAGCATCAACAGCTCGAAGCGTCGTTTGCGGCTGATATCGTCCGGTTGTGGGCTGTTGAGAGGCATAGGCTAAGATAAAACGCGGCGAGCTGTGGCCTGCTTGTGGCCTGCAAACATCGCGAAAAGGGGTGAGAGAACAATGACGGCCAGTAGGTTGAACAACAGCTGTAGCGGAAGTTGACGCAGCACCAGGTGCCAACCCTGATCGGCATCGGCAAACAGCAGCAAGGTGGTGATCAGCAGCAGGGCGTGGCCGGTGGTGCCAAACAGGGTGGCAACCACCATCACCATGGAATTGTCCCGGTTGAGTTGGCGGCCCACAGCAGTGGCGGCACAAAAAATCAATAGCAGGATTAATCCATAGAGGCCAAAGGTGGTGCCGCTGAACACGTCGAGCAGGCAGCCGAGCAACCAGGCGCTGAAGGCACCGGGCAGGGCACGTTCATTAAGGCCGATGTGTAATGTCAACAGCAGCACCAGATCGGGCCGTGGGCCGTGGCCGAGCAGTCGCGGCAACAGGGTGGTTTGCAACAGGATGACAATCAGGCCGAAAACGGCATAGCCGACAATCCGTTTCATGGCGACTCCGGCAACAAGACCAGTACGTCCTCAAGGCGTGAAAAGTCGACACTGGGGATCAGTTCCAAGGTTTGAAACAGACCGTAGCTGTGTTTAACGACCTGCGAGATGGTGCCGATGGGCAAGCCCTTGGGGAAGACGCCGCCGGTACCGGCGGTGACAACGCTGTCGCCGGGATGGACATCCATACTGCGCAGGGCGTAGTCGAAGGTCAGTTGTGCCCCTTTGCCGCGCGTGATGCCGCGGGTGCGGTTGTGTTGAACCAGGGCTGCTACTTCCGATGAGGCATCAATCACCAACAATACCCGGGAACTGTTGTGGCCACATTTTATGGTGCGACCGACAATCCCTTCGGCAACCACCACCGGTAAGCCTTCGACGACACCATCAGTGCTGCCCTTGTCGATGGTGATGGTGCGGAACCAACTTGAAGCATCTTCGGCAATAATCCGCGCCGGCAGGACGGGAAGCTT
Organism: Desulfuromonas sp.; assembly: GCA_021162745.1. Lineage (GTDB taxonomy): Bacteria > Desulfobacterota > Desulfuromonadia > Desulfuromonadales > Desulfuromonadaceae > Desulfuromonas. The sequence continues at coordinate 19,355 of JAGGYC010000061.1, forward strand.
GCTGGTCTGAACAAATCCGAGCAGGTTTTTCAGGCGGATATTCTCTTGCTCGGTCTCACGCAGTTGCAGCAGGCGCTGTTTTTGGAATCGCACCTGTTTGCGTAACTGGATGTTTTTCTGACGGACATCGATCAAATCGATGTAGTCATTCCACCGCCTAGCGCTGTCACGGCAGACGCTGTCGATGGTTCGATAGAACGGACTGGCCAGTTGCAGAACCGCTTTTTCGAATAAAGAGGTGTGTTGGCGCTGGCGCAGACTGTTGGAATAGAGCAACAGTGCGCACAACAATAACAGGCAGAATAGGAGAGGGGTCTGGTATCGCTTGAAGAAGTCCAGCATTTAATGGTCACAGACTCGGAGTTGCCGTAGGATCGACGGCAACTCCGCAGATACTATCAGGAAGCTATTGTTACGCGGCGCAACAGGTCCAGTTCATCGAGAACCATACCCGAGCCGAGGACAACACAGGACAGCGGATCGTCAGCGATCATCACCGGCAGGCCGGTTTCGCGGCGCAGCAGTTCGTCGAGATTGCGCAGTTGGGCACCACCGCCCGCCAAAATAATGCCGCGATCGACAATGTCGGCGGCAAGTTCCGGTGGGGTGCGTTCCAGGGAAACGCGAACCGCTTCGACAATGGTGTTAACAGTTTCAGTCATGGCCTCGCGGATTTCAAGAGAATTGATCTGAAGGGTGCGCGGGATCCCTGTCACCAGGTCGCGGCCTTTAACATCCATGTCGATCTCTTCTTCACCGGGAAAGGCGCTGCCGATCTCGATTTTGATCTGCTCGGCGGTGCGTTCGCCGATCAGCATATTGTATTTACGTTTAATGTATTGGGTAACCGCTTCATCGAGCTTGTCGCCGCCGACACGGACACTCTTGGCATAGACGATTCCGGCCAGGGAGATGATCGCCACCTCGGTGGTGCCGCCGCCGATATCGACAATCATGTTGCCGTTGGCTTCGGTGATGGGCAGGCCGGCACCGATGGCTGCCGCCATGGGCTCCTCAATCAGGTACACTTCGCGGGCACCGGCCGATTCGGCCGATTCTCTGACGGCACGTTTCTCCACCTGGGTGATCCCCGATGGAACACAGATGACAATGCGTGGTCGAACCAGTGCTTTGCGGTTATGCACCTTCTGAATGAAGTAGCGTAGCATCTCTTCGGTGATGTCAAAGTCGGCAATCACGCCGTCTTTCATCGGTCGGATGGCGACAATGCTGCCCGGGGTGCGACCGAGCATTTTCTTGGCTTCGACACCGACAGCCAGTACTTTTTTGGCTCCCGAAACATCTTTCTGTACTGCAACCACCGATGGTTCGCTGACGACAATCCCCTTGCTCTTCAGGTAGACCAGGGTGTTTGCCGTGCCGAGGTCGATTGCCAGATCGTTGGAAAAAAGTCCCCACAGGGCGTTTAGTAGATTAAACATGGCCGTATTTCCTTATGGTTAGGCGCAGGTGTTCATGTGCGTATCGTGAAAGTTTTCAACCTAGCAGAAAGACTGGTTATGCTCAAGGATTAAAGGGAAAAACTGTTGCAATCCTCGGAAGTATTGACGTAAGATGCGACGCTGTTTTTACCGTAAATTTCCGCGTTCGACAAGGAGAAAACTTTCTATGCTGGATCTGATTCGTAAAAAGCAGAAGACGACTGTCGTTCAGGTCGTTTTCTGGGTGATTATCGCCACGTTTATCGGCACTATCTTCCTCGTCTGGGGTAAGGGGCGAGACCAAGAGCGTGACATGACCGTCGCGGCACAAGTCAATGGAGTGGAGATCAGTTTCGAAGAGTTCAAGTCGACCTATAGTAATATGTACAATCTGTATCGCAATATCTATGGGCAGAACTTCACCCCTGAACTTGAACGGCAATTGCGCCTGTCTGAACAGGCGATCAATATGCTGATCGAACAGACTCTGCTGTTACAGGAGGGGGAACGCCTCAATCTGAAGGTTGCGGATGATGAGCTGGTTCAGGCCATTGCCCAAATCCCCGCATTCCAAGTCGACGGACTATTCAATAAAGAGCAGTATTTATCCGTGCTCAGTTATCAGCGTATGACACCGGATCTGTTCGAGCAGATGCAACGGCGGCAGATGCTGGTTAATCTGACCCGTACCCGGTTGCAAAGCAGTGCCGACGCTAGCGATGCCGATGTCGCTGAAGAGTTTCGCCGCATTAACGAAAAGATCAACCTTGGCTATGTGGCCTTTGCTGCGGCTGATTATCGTGACATGGTTAAGCTGAACGATGAGCAGGTGGCCAGTTACTATGCCGGTAATCAGGAGAACTTCCGGGTGCCGGAGCAGGTGGCACTGAACGTTCTAAGGCTCGATGTGAAGCCCTTTATCTCTCAGGTCAGCGTCGATGAGGCTGAGGTTGAGCGTTACTATAACCGCCATCTCGCCAGCTATGAGATTGTCGAGCAGGCATCTGCCGCTCACATCCTGATCAAGCTGGCGGCAGATGCCGACGAAGCCCAGCAACAAAAGCAACGTCAGTTGGCGGACAAGGTACTGGAGTTAGCTCAAAAAGGTGATTTCGCCCAGTTGGCTAAAAAATATTCCGACGACAAAGGAACCGCTGCAACTGGTGGTGACTTGGGCTTATTCAAGCGTGGTGTGATGGATCCAGCCTTTGAAGATGCCGCCTTTGCCCTCGAAAAAGGGGCACTCAGTGGTGTTGTGCAGAGCCGCTTCGGGTATCACATCATCAAAGGGGGCGGCGTGGTTGAGGCCGGGTTTACCCCGTTGGCCGATGTGCGTGCCGAGGTCGAAGGTGGTTTACGCCTTGAGCTGGCTGAGCGCCTTGCTTACGAGAAGGCGATGGACGCCTACAATATCAATCGCAAGCAGGGTAATTTCTCCGCCGCCGCAGAAGCCCTTAATGCGGTCCCGGTTGAAACCGGACTGTTCACTCGTGGCCAGGCCATCCCTACCGTTGGCCTCAGTGAAGAATTGGCTCAGCGGGCTTTTGCTGCCGATGTCGGCCAGTTGATTTCTCCGGTCAAGACGGCGCAAGGGGTTGTTCTGGCTGCCGTGACCGAAAAAATTGCCAGCCACATCCCCGAACTGGCAAAAGTCAAGCCCGCCATTGAAGCCGCCGTGCGTCATCAGGAAGCGGTTGTTCTCGCTGAGCAGGCCGCTCAGGCGGCATTGGACAAGGTGAAATCCGGCGCTAAACTGAAATCGGTCGCCCCGCAGGGGAGCACGGTTGAAGAGACCGGGTTGTTCAGCCGTGCGCTGGGAGATTTTGTCCCCAAGCTCGGCAATGTTCCGCAGCTGGCTGAAACCGCCTTTACCCTGACCATTAAAGAGCCTGTGCCTGCACAGTTGTTTGCCGCAGCAGAGACTTTTTACCTTGTTCGTCTCAAGCAGTTGCAACCCGCAGATCCCAACGGGCTGACCGCTGAAGAATCTGAGCGGCTGCAGACGGCGGTACTTACCCGTAAGCAGGACGAACTGTTAAAAGATAAATTGACTGAACTTAAGGATACTGCCGATGTGACCATCGCACCGGCTATTTTGCGCTCCATCGAAGGGAAATAATCATGACTCCAATTGTTATGCAGAGTAACTGCCCCGATCTGAAACTGGTAAATCAGGGGAAAGTGCGCGATATTTATGATGTCGGTGAGTATCTGCTTCTCGTCGCCAGCGACCGGATCTCAGCCTTTGACGTCATCATGAACGTAGGGATTCCGCAAAAAGGCTATGTGCTGACCGAGATCTCCAAGTTCTGGTTCGAGCAGATGACCAATATCATCCCCAACCACATCGTCAGCACCAATGTCGATGACTTCCCGGTTGAAACCCACAAGTATCGCGATCAACTCGAAGGGCGCAGTATGCTGGTAAAAAAAGCCCAGCCGCTGCCCGTTGAGTGCATCGTACGTGGTTACATCTCCGGTTCCGGCTGGAAAGAATATCAACAGACCGGGGCCATCTGCGGTATTCCGCTTCCGGCGGGATTGAAAGAAAGTGACAAGCTGCCCGAGGTGATCTTTACACCGTCGACCAAGGCTGAACTGGGTGAGCATGATGAGAATATCCCGTTCTCCAAAGTGGAAGAGCTGTGCGGTGCCGAACTGGCCGCCCAGGTGCGCGACGTCACCATCGCCATCTACGAGCGTGCGCGCGAGCTGGCGGACACCAAAGGGATCATCATTGCCGACACCAAGTTTGAGTTCGGTATCTTCGAAGATCAACTGATCTGGATCGACGAAGCCCTGACCCCTGACTCCTCCCGTTTCTGGCCCAAGGATCAGTATAAGCCCGGCGGTGCCCAGCCCAGCTTTGACAAGCAGTTTCTGCGTGACTATCTGGAGACCCTGGATTGGGGCAAGACCGCTCCTGCTCCTGATCTGCCACAGGAGATTGTCGAGAAGACCGGTGAGAAATATATGGAAGCACTGAACCTGCTGACCAAGCCGACCACCTTGAAGGTTTCTTCCGGTTGCGGTTGTGGCTGCGGTTGTTCCTCCTGATAACAGATTGATAGCTGTATTGAATTGACAAGGGTGCTTTCGGGCACCCTTGTTTTGTTTTATGGGGAAAATCCAAGATGCATAATCAACCCAACACCCTTGACCAATTTTTCAAACTGAAACAACGTGGCAGCGACGTTATGACCGAAGTGCTTGCCGGTGCCACCACCTTTCTCACCGCATCCTACATCCTGTTCGTCCATCCCAACATGCTTTCCGCTACGGGGATGGATCAGGGGGCGCTGATCACCGTCACCGGCCTGGCGGCATCGTTGGCCACCTTGCTGGTGGCTCTGTTGGGCAATGCGCCATTGATGATGGCGCCGGGTATGGGCCTCAACGCCTTTTTCACCTACACCCTGGTGTTGGGCGAAGGGCTGCCATGGCAAACGGCATTGGGGGTGGTGTTCCTGTCCGGTGCGTTGTTTCTGATCCTCAGCTGGTTCGGGGCGCGTGAACATGTGTTGCAGGTGATCCCGCAGTCGTTACGGCTGGCCACCGCCGTCGGTATCGGGCTGTTTATCGCCTTTATTGGTTTGCAAAATCTCGGTGTGATCGTCAAGAGCCCGGCGACCCTGGTGCAGTTGGGTGAGTTTACCACCGAGTGCTGCGTCGGTCTGGGCGCCTTATTGTTGATTCTGGTGCTGGAGATCCGCCGCGTACGCGGTGCCATCCTCATCGGCATTGCCGCCGCTACCGGCGTTGGCATGGCGCTGGGGCTGGTGACCATGCCCGGCCAGATCGCCTCCATGCCGCCGTCACCGGCGCCGCTGTTGTTACAGCTCGATATCATGTCGGCGCTGAGTATCTCCTTGTGGTCGACGATCTTTTCGTTCATGTTTGTCGATCTGTTTGACAGCCTGGGGACGATGATGGCCGTTTGCCGCGAAGCCAATATGGTCGACGAAAAAGGCGATATCCCCATGTTGTCGCGGCTGTTGTACGCCGATGCCCTGGCGACCATCGGTGGCGCTTTACTCGGCACCAGTACCACCACTGCCTTTATCGAATCAGCCAGTGGTGTCTCCGATGGTGGTCGCACCGGACTGTCCAGTGTCGTCACCGCCGTGCTGTTTTTATTGGCGCTGTTCTTTTCACCCGTGATTGCCGTCGTTCCCGCCTTTGCCACCGCACCGGCTTTGCTGATTGTCGGCCTGTTCATGATGCGCAGCCTGCCGCTGATCGACTTTAAAAACCTTGAAGTGGGCGCTCCGGCCTTTCTCACCATCATCATCATGCCGCTGGGTTACTCTATCGCTACCGGCCTGTCCTTCGGCCTGATCAGCCACGTGGTGATCTATCTGGCCCAAGGTAAAATTCGCCAGTGTCACCCGACATTGATCGTTATTTCCGTACTCAGTGTCATCGGTCTGTTGCACTAAATGGTGTCGCACCAACAGGGCCAGAATTTAAGTCATAAGTGCATAACGGTGCCACGGAAAAAGTAGAGAGCGGTACAGCATCAAGCTATTCAATGCCGTTGCTTGTAAAAAGAGAAAACTCAGTCGACCTAAAGGGCGACTTGCCGCCAAGGTGAAGCATAACGGAAAACGACTCATCGTA
>JAGGYC010000010.1 GCA_021162745.1 Desulfuromonas sp.
ATCTGATCGGCCCATATTCCCGGACATTTTCGACAAATAGGCTAGCTATTCGCTCTCAAATGTCCGAAAATCTGTTCTCGAACAGCTAATTTTTCGCTACGATTCGCCAAGTCAGACAGCCTCCCAGAGCAAGTCCTCTTCACGTTGATGTCGAATGGCTAAAATTGTGATCGTTTTCCTGTCCTCGATCTCAAAGAGAACCACATAACCCCTTGCCCCAAAAGAGATGATCATTTCACGAAGCAAGGAATCTTCCGCTGTTGCCTTTCGGCACGTAAAGGGGAACTCCCGGAGGAATTCGATCCCTTTTTTAATCGCATCAAGTGCTTTGCGGGCAGCCGCAATATCCTGTTCAACGATAAAACCATAGAGTCGAACAATATCTTCCTTGGCTGCTTTGGTATAACGAACCTGATAACTCACCTGACATCATTCTTTTCAGCACTGGTGAGCATCCCACTCAGTTCATCAAAAACGGCTTTTGCAGAAAAGTATTCACCCGTTTGCCGAGCTTCGTCCCGAGAGGCCAGCCCACGAGTAATAAACTCCTGCTGGGCTTTTCGGTGCCGGATACCTGCGCGTAATGATTCTTCCATGAAATTAGAGAGTGTTTCGCCATCACGTAAAACATTTTCTGCCGCTTGGCGAAGTTCGGGTTCAACTCTTACGGATGGGATTGTTGAAGATTTCATATTGATGCTCCTTGCATTGCATTTGTAATACACCCTACCGAACATCGCCGTTCCTTGCAAGTTCAACTCGGCAAAGAGGGAAAGCGCAGCACAAACAAACCGGTTAACAGCTGCGTACTTCATCTGTTATGCTCGTAGCCATGAACCGCTACCCCATTTTACTAGCCCTGCTGATTCTTTTTCTCCTTTGTTCCTGCGCTCCCCTGCGTCGGTGGACTGTACCGCCGGTGGCTTCACAAGCGGCGCATCCAGCTCCTGTCCAGGACCCGATTGCCGGTCTTCTCGAAAAATCTCCGTCCTGTGAGCAGGAGAAAACAGTCAAGCCGTTGCAGAAGATGGGTTTTTCCGTACAGGTTGGAGCCTTCAGCAAGCTGAACAACGCTGTGCGTTTTAAGGAAACGTTGCAGGCGCGGGGCATTGATGCCTACCATTTCCTGCATGAATCAGGGCTTTACAAGGTGCGCTTCGGCAATCATTCTAACTACCGCCTGGCCCGCAACGAAGCGGAGCGGCTACAGGGGCAGGGGATGATCGGCAATTTCTTTATCGTTATTCCGGAAAATTATGCGGCGGCCAGGATTGACCGCAGTGGCCGGGGGAACTTGAGGGGGGAACTGGTGAAGACCGCCCAGCGCTTTCTCGGCGTACCCTATCGCTGGGGCGGCGAGGATCGCAAGAACGGCTTTGATTGCAGCGGCCTGACCATGGTCAGCTACCGGCTCAACGGTCTGAACCTGCCGCGCAACTCGCGGATGCAGTATCGGGTCGGGCGCTGTGTGGCGAAAAAGGATCTGCAAAAGGGCGACTTGGTCTTTTTCGCTACCAAGGGGGGCACAAGGGTTACCCATGTGGGGATGTACACCGGCAATAACCGCTTTATCCACGCGCCGCGCACCGGCAAGACCATCCGTTTCGCCAATTTATCGAGCAAATTTTGGAGAAACACCTATGTTGGTGCCCGGACTTATCTGTAACTCGATTCAGTGGATTAGTCCCATCCCCCTCATCGCAGAATGGCGAAATCGCTAAACTCTCCCTGAAATTCCTGAATTTCTAGTTCAATATGCTCGACATGGGCATTCTGTGATCCTTTGCGGCACTCATTCAGCACGGCATTGACTGCCTGCTTCTCCCCTTCAAGCAGGGCGGCCACGTGGCCGTTAACCAGGTTTTTCACCCAGCCGTTTACCCCGTGAGCCTGGGCTGTTTGCTGGGTGAAACGGCGGTACCAGACCCCTTGAACCCGGCCGCTCATTTCCGCTTTTATCCGTACCTTTGCCATGGATTGCCTCCTTGTTTGCGCACTGTTGATCGATGGAACTGATTTTCATTCTACTGCCGGCTTCAAAAAAAATCTAACTCGAATTTTTTACAAGTGATCTGATGCAATGCTGGCTGATTTTTTCATTGTCGAATAAAAAAACAGGGGAGAGCTGGCTGGTCGTTTACACATGGATGGTCCAAATAATTTTATGGACCATGGTTGCTTTTTCAATTTCCCCTGCTATATCTATAGTAAACCGTTTTGGTTGTATTTGTTCTTCGAAAGGAGGATTTATGGCGGAAGAATTGGCTGCGGGTTGTGAACGGCCGACGGGTGGACCGGTCTTTGAGCCGGAAATCGTGGCGGCGATGGAACAGGCTGAAACTCCCAGGGAGGAAAAGAAGATGATTATGGTTGGACAAAAAGTCCCGGATTTTACCGCGCCGGGCTACCTGAATGGACAGTTTGCCGACTTTAAACTTTCCGATTACTACGGCGACGGCAAATGGGCTGTGCTTTGCTTTTATCCGGGCGATTTCACTTTTGTCTGAGCGACCGAGATTTCAGCAGTTGCTGAAAAATACGACGTATTTCAAAAGCTGAATGCCAACGTCCTCACCATGAGCATCGACAGCATGTTCGTGCACAAGATGTGGAACGACGAAGAGTTGGTAAAAATGATCAAGGGCGACGGCATTCCCTTCCCGATGCTCTCCGATCCCGGCGGCAAAATCGGAAGTGTATATGGTGTGTACGACGAAAACATCGGCGTCGACATCCGCGGACGCTTCATCATCGACCCGGATGGTATTATCCAGAGCTACGAAATGCTGATTCCGCCGGTGGGCCGCAACATCAACGAGGCCCTGCGCCAACTCCAGGCCTTCCAGCTGGTCCGCGCTAGCGGCGGCAGTGAGGCGACCCCCTCCGGCTGGAAGCCGGGCAAGAAGACCCTCAAACCGGGTCCCGACTTGGTGGGCAACGTCTGGAAAGAGTGGACCACCGATCTGGCCTTTGACGAATAATTTGAAAACTTACGCAACAAAGGCCGCTCAGCTTGAGCGGCCTTTGTTGGAGCTGGATTACAGCGTCGTCAGCGCAGGAAGAAAGGCTTTGGCGAACAACAGGGAGACATAAAGGCTTCATGGGGCGTTGGAGAATAAACTGTCAAGGGTAAAGATTTGACCGTTCGCAGTAACAGTTGAATATCACGCGGGTTAAAGTCCCGTCTGGGGAATTATCCGTGCGCCCCAGTAGCTCAAGGGAGCGGCGTTTGAGTAATCAAGGGTCATGAGTTCCCCATTGGCAAAACAGCAGGCCGTAGAGTAGGGGAAATATTTCATCTTGACGTAAGCAATATAGAATGTCCCCTGCTTCTCCTGAGCCGGAGGTTATTGCGGAGGTCGGGCAAGTCTTTGTTGCTGAATTTGCCGACGTAAAGCGGCAAAATAGGCTGGCGCCTGTTGCATTCTGCTGCCGTACCAGGAAAAGATGGTGCCATCGACTCGGCAAACCAGGCTGGCAGGGAAGCGTATCTGAAGCTGGTTCAGGTCTGTTTGGCTGAAAGAACAGGGTTCGGACGACAGCAGAATCACTTCGGCGTCCTTCAGTTTATCGACGCCAATGACGGGATAGCGGTGCTGGTCGGCAAAGAGGTTGCGAAAACCGCAGGCTTTGAGCATGGCGTTGATAAAGGTGCCTTGCGTCGCGACCATCCAGGGTTCTTTCCAGATCAGATAGGCCACGGTGATTTCAGGCCAAGTCGCCGATGGCGGCTGGTTGCTCAGGTCGCGGTTGATGGTGCGAACCAGTTCCTGCGCTTCAACTCTTCGATTCACCAGTCGTCCGACGGCGCCGATCATTTCCAGAGCTTTTTCAATGGTGGTGACATCGCTCAGCCAGGCCGGATGTTTGTGCCGCAGCTGGTGAATGGCCTCGGGGGTGTTTTCCTCTTTGTCGCCAAGGATCAGATCCGGTCGTAGCGCATCAATCAGTTCAAGGCTGAAATCCTTGGGGCCGCCGATCCGGGGTTTGTCCGCAACATGTTTCTCCGGTGCAATGCAGTAATCCGTCACCCCGACCACCTCATCATCCAGCCCCAAATCAAAGAGCAGCTCCGTCAGGGATGGCACTAGCGAGATGATCCGTTGCGGATAGTTCGGAAGTCGTATTTTGTATCCGGTCTGGTCAGTGTCATACAACATGGTAGGTTGGCTCAGCATAGAATGGCGAAGGTGTCAAACTCGCCCTCATATGTCTGAAGTTCAAGCTCAATATGGTCGACGTGGGCATTTTGGGGGCCTTGGCGGCACTCGCTCAGTACGGCGTTGATCGCTTGTTCTTCCCCTTCAAGCAGGGCGGCCACATTGCCGTCAACCAAGTTTTTTACCCAGCCGGTTACGCCGTGGGCCTGGGCCGTCTGCTGGGTAAAACGGCGGTACCACACTCCCTGAACACAACCGCTGACGCGGATTGAAGCACGAATAAGATTCATGGTGTTGTCTCCGTTGTTGTTCGCTATGGTTTGAATCGTTTGAGTGAAAAAGGGACCAGGTTTGCCATTGATCGCCCTTTGGAAGTAATTTCCCTGCTCAATCCTCCACTCCGATCAGCTGCCGGTACTCCTCTTCCGTCAGCACCTCCACACCCTTGGCTTCGGCTGATTTCAACTTGGCTACCCCCACCTTGTCCCCAGTGATCAGGTAGTCGGTTTTGCCGCTGACCGAGCTGCCGACCTTGGCTCCCAGCTTCTTGGCCTCGGCCTGCATGTCGGTGCGGCTGCCGTGTTGCATGGTGCCGGTGAACACCAGCAACTTGCCGGCGATGGGGCTTAATGATCCATTGGCTTGTAGTTCGTCGATGCGCGGCGTGGGGATGAGGGTGAATTCCAGCGCAAAGAGATGATCAAACAGGGGGCGGATCCGTTTGAGCCCGTTTATCACCGCTTGGGCTGTTTTTTCGGCAAAGCCTTCAATGTTGACAATTTGTTTCATGGTCAGATCAAACACCTGCGTCAGCGGGTAGTGGCGCAGCAGGCGCTCGCAGTTGCCGCCGCCCATGCGGAAGACGCCGAAGGCGGCGAGAAAGCGCCAGTCGTCGATCGCTTCGCGGCGGCTGCGCAGGAGTTGAGTGACTAGATTCTCCGATTGCTTGGGGCCAAAGCCCATCCCTTCAAACTGCTCGGCGCTCAGGCCGTAGATGGTTTCCAGCGCGGTGATGTTGTGAGCGTAGAGCTTTTCGATGGTGGCCGGCCCGAAGCCGTCGATGTTGCCGAGAGTGCGAAAAAAGTGCTCGATGGTGTGGGCGATCTGGGCCGGGCAGCCGGTGTTGTTGGTGCAGAACAGGTAGTCGCCGTCCCATACCAGATCGGACTCACAGCTGGGGCAGGCAACGGGGATGTCGGGGGTGGCGGGGGTGATGACGCGAACGATCTTGGGGATCACCTCGCCGCTGCGGGTCAGTTCGATCAAAGCGCCGGGGCCGATCCCCTTGCTCTTGACCATGCCGTAGTGATGAGCCGTGGCGCGCTGGATCAGGGCGCCGCTGAGTCGGGTTGGTTCCACCTCCGCCACCGGATTGACGCGCCCGGAGCGGGAAGTTTGCGGCAGCACGCGCAGCACGCGCACCTCGGCTTTTTCCTGGTTTTGCTTGAGGGCGATCTGCCAGCGGTGGTGGTGGCGGGTGGCGCCCATGTATTGCTTCAGCTCCTCATCGATGATTTCAAGGATGATGCCGTCCATGTCGTAGTCCACGGCCTGTTGCAGCTGTTCGACGATTTGTGGCAGCAGGTCGCTGAGTTCTGTGGCGGTGCCATGCCGGTCCGGTAGCAGAGAAAAGGGGTAGAACACCACGGCTCCGGCGGCAATGGCTTCCTCCACCTCTGGTTCCAGGGCCTTCTCCTTGACCACGCTGGCCTGAAAGTTACGGGCGTTTTCAAACTGCTCGGACAGGTTGGCGGCAAAGTAGGAGCTTTGCACTACGATCTCCCCTGGACCAAGTCCGCGTTCGCCCTGTTTGTTGTCCTTGCCTGCTACCTGCAACCCGCGCTCAAACACCCGGCTGATGTCGGTGCCACGGCGACCATTGCCGCGAGTGTAGAACCGCTTGCCGTCGTCGTAGGCGGCAAAACCGTCCAGCTTGGGGGTGGCGCGGAATTGGAGCTGGTCGAATGGAACCTGAATGTCGGCGGCGGCTTTGCGGATCCGCTCCAGCCAGGCGTCGATCTCCTGTTTGCCGTAGGCTTTTTCCGTCGACAGCATCCGTTGCGGTAGCTCAACGGTCTTGCCTTCAAAGGCGGTTTCCGGTTCAACGCTGTGGAGAAACGGGTGCTGCGGATGACGCTGTTTCAGCTCGGACAGAAAGATGAAATCGTAGTCGGCATCGCTGATCAGGGGGTAGCCGCTGCGATACAGGGTGTTGGCGCAGCGGAGAAATTCCAACAGTTCGTCATCGCTCAGGGTGGGAATCATCACTTGATGGCCGGCGATGGCGAGCAGCCGTTGTTCGTCGAGCTGTTTTAGTGGCGTATCGCTGCGTTGAAGCAGCTCCTTTTGCTGGTCTGAAAGCATGTAAATATCTTTTTGGGAAAATGTTGGAGCGGTTTGAAGTAATAAACGAGGATCTGCAAGCCATTATGGTTGATTTCGCCGGCCATGTGAATTGATTTTTCCATGGTGGCTGCGCTAAGATGCAGCATTGAATTTATCTGATGTGATGATGTGTCTTGCACGACAGGATTTTTTGAGGAAATTATGACGGAAGATCAGTGGTGTCGCCTGTTGATTATGGGGGGCTTGTTTTTAGCGTCGGCCTTTTTTTCCGGTTCTGAAACAGCCCTGCTGGCGATTGATCGCTTGCGGGTTAAATACCTGATTGAAAAGAAACACCGTGGCGCTTTGGAATTGGAGCAAATGCTCGATAATCCCGAGCGTTTGCTCGGTGGCATCCTGATAGGCAATAACTTGGTCAACATTGCTCTGTCGGTATTTGCGACCACGCTCTTCGTTGAACTGTATGGTGAAAACGGCGAGATCTTAACGATTGTGCTGTTGACGCCGCTGCTGTTGATCATCTCGGAAGTGTGCCCGAAAACCTATGCGGCACGCCGTGCAGAGCAGGTTTCGTTTCGAGTGCTGCGCCCCATCCTGTTTGTGTTGTGGGTACTGTCGCCGGTGATCTGGCTGGTGACGGGTGTCTCCGGTCTGATTACCCGCCTGTTCAAGGTGGATGATTCGGTGGCTGTCCTGTCGGCGGATGAGATCAAGACCATGATCTCCATCGGTGCCAAGTCGGGGACCCTGGCCGGAGAACAACGGCGGATGCTCGACGGTGTTTTTGAATTGTCGCAGCTGCGGGTGCGCGATCTGATGATCCCCCGCACCGAGGTTAAGGGGATTAACGTCGACTCGCCGTTTGCCGTCCTGCTTGATCAGGTCAAGCTTTCCCCCCATTCCCGTTTTCCCGTCTATCGAGAAACCCTTGACGATATTGTCGGTATTATCCATTCCAAGGATGTACTGCGTTATGTCGATTGTCCAGACCAGTTCCAAATGGAGCAGGTGATGCGCTCCCCCTATTTTGTTCCTGAGGCGAAACAGGTGGAGGCGTTGTTGCTGGCGTTTCGTCGCAGACGGGTTCATCTGGCGGTAGTGCTGGATGAATACGGCGGCGTTGAGGGGATTGTCACACTGGAGGATGTTCTGGAGGAGATTGTCGGTGAGATTCAGGATGAATATGATGAGGAAGAGCTGGGGATCACCCCCATCACCCCTGGCTGTTTTTTGGTCGATGGCGGCGTTGGCTTGCGTCAGCTCAATCGCCACCTTGGCCTTCATCTGTCCGAGGAGGATGCCACCACCCTGGCCGGTTTGATGTTGTGCTGTCTGGGGCAGATCCCTGCTGAAGGCGATCAGTGCGAGATCGAAGGCGTGGTGCTCACGGCGCGTAAGGTTGTATTGCAACGGATCGAGCAACTGGAACTTCAGCTTTCAGAAAAAAAACACCTGGGAGGGGAGAGCCTCTGATTCTTTTTTGCTGATATGGTTTTTGTTCATATTTCATGTAAGTCTGCTTGAAAAAACGCCACCGGCAAAGGTGGCGTTTTTTCGTTTTAACGCCCACTTTTACCCCGTCTTTCCCCCCGCTGTCGGTTGTTGTTGCCAGCCGATTTTCCGTCGAAAAATCAATTACTAGACTCAATTGCAGATCTTTTTATAAAAAGCGGTGAATGTCTTGACAGTCCCAGAGCGAGACGCTATATTTTCCGCTCAGGGTGGGGAAAAGTGTAAAAGTTGGGCAAATGGGGGGTGAGATGGGTTTCTCAGGGACATTCTTCAACAACATTGATCCGAAAGGACGTTTAAGTATTCCGGCCAAGTTGCGCGGTGTGCTGACGGACGATTTTGGTGATGAGCTGTTGGTGGTGACCCGGGGCAAGGACGCCCTCGTTGCGTATCCTTTTTCCGACTGGGTGAAAATCAAGGCTCGTGTCGATGCCATGGCCAATGGTGATGCCAAAGACCTGATCTACCGCAACCGGATCAGCCCGGCGGTACAGTGCAGCTTTGATCGCCAGGGGCGTATTGCCATCCCATCCCCGCAACGTAGTTTTGCGATGTTTGAAAAAGAGGTGGTGGTGATCGGTCTGGCCGATAAAATCGAGCTGTGGAGTCAGGAACGTTTTGACGAGCAGATGAAAAGAGATGAAGAGCAGCTGGCAACGCTTAAAGCTGAACTGGGAGATCTGGGTTTCTAATGGATGTTACGAGTTTTAAACATCTCTCGGTGATGCCGGATGAAGTGCTGGCCTTACTGGATCTTAAGCCGGGGGCAACGGTGCTTGACGGCACCCTTGGCGGAGCAGGTCATTCTCGACTTATCCTGGAGAAGACAGCTCCAGACGGGGTGTTGATCGGCCTTGATCGCGACAACGATGCCTTGGCCAAAGGGGCTGAGGTGTTGGCTGAATTCGGTGGCCGCGCCATTTTACGTCATGCCAACTTTGCTGAAGCCGCACAGGTTTTGGACGATCTGGGTATTGATGGTCTCGATGGTATGTTGCTTGACCTTGGCGTGTCGTCCTATCAGCTGGATCAGGCGGAACGAGGGTTTTCTTTTCGTGCCGATGCTCCGCTGGATATGCGGATGGATCGTACAGCGTCGCTGACGGCCGCTGAAATTGTCAACGAATGCAGTGTCGAAGAGCTGACGCTGATTTTTAAAAAATATGGTGAAGAACGCTGGGCCAGACGCATCGCCCGTAAAATTGAGAGGGTACGCGAGGAGAATCCCATCGAAACCACCCTGCAACTTGCGGACCTGATTCAAAATACAGTGCCCGGCGGCAGAGTGCCGGCACGAATTCATCCCGCAACCAGGGTTTTTCAAGCCTTGCGCATTCGGGTTAATGACGAGCTGGAATGTGTCGCCAAGGGTGTTGAACAGGGGATTTCACTACTGAAGCCCGGAGGGGTGCTGGCGGTGATCAGTTTTCATTCGCTGGAAGACCGGATTGTGAAAAATATTTTTAAGCATCGTGTCGCACCCTGCGTCTGTCCGCCGCGGTTGCCGATCTGTGCTTGTGGAAAAAAAGCGGATGTGGAGTTGCTGACACGGCGAGCTGTACGTGCTTCGGAAAAGGAGATCGCGGAGAATCCCCGCTCCCGGAGTGCCGTGTTAAGAGCTGTTCGTCGTCTGGCGGTTGACAACGAGGGAGGGTGTAGATGAGTGATATCACCTGGCCGCTTGGCGGCGTAAGTGTCAGACTCAGGGTGTCAACTGTACTGAGCGCAATTGCTATTTTGATGGTGATTGGGGTGTTCCATGTCTGGCTGCGAATGGAAGTGACGCAGCATGAATATGCTGTTTCCGGACTGGAAAAACAGATTCGTGCCGAAAAGTACGAATACAAAACGCTGGAAGTTGCTTTGGGTAAACTGACCAATCCTCGTCATCTGCAGAGAGTTGCCACCTCGCGGATTGGATTGAGAGAGCCTCACGCTAACCAGGTGATCACGATAAAATAGGGAGTAAGGAGTCGGGAGATGAACAGAGATTACGCTGAAAAACAGGATTTGTGGTCTGAAATGAACGAGCTGTGGAATAACCGCCAGGTGCGACGCCGTAAGGTCTATCTCGGTGTGACGGCTGCAGTGTCATTGTTCATTATGGTCAGTGCCTTTGCCTTTGTGAGTTTTTCCACGACAACGCAGGATCCCTTGTATCTTCACGTTCAAGGCCAGCAGCTGGAGATGGAGGCCTCGGTTAACGATGCTCCTGGGGCGTGCGTTGATCAGCGGGAAAATACCATTGAGTATACGGAAACGCTCTCTATCTGATAAATCACCACGCCGAAAAGCTGCCCATTCGGAGTCGGAAGCTCGTGCTGTACGGCGACGGATTCTGCTCGTGGGCGGCTGTTTTGTCGCCGTGTATCTTATGTTGCTCGGACGTGCGTTTTACTTGCAGGTGATGACGGCAGAGCAGTGGCAGCAGCGCGCGTCCAATCAGCACAAGAAAACCATCTCTCTCACTCCTCAGCGCGGTGCGATCTACGACCGTCATGGTGAACCCCTGGCAATCAGTCTTGAAGCTGATTCCGTCTACGTTAATCCTGCCGAAGCGAAAAAGATTCTTGTCAAGCAAGAGCAAGAGCGCGAAAAAGCACGTGCCGGTGGCTCTAAAGAAAAGCTTGAAAAAATTCCCCAGCATAGTGTTGATTCAATTGCTGCATCCTTAGCCGAGATCCTTCATTTGCCGAGTGACCGTCTGCTAGCTATGCTGGAGCGGAATAAAAAGTTCATCTGGGTAAAACGCCGGATCAGTAGCGAGCAAAGTACACAACTTAAAGCACTTGAATTGCCAGGCGTTCACTATATCCGTGAGCATGAACGCTGGTATCCCAACGGTCGTGTTGCCGGTCAGGTGCTGGGCTTCTCTGGGACCGATAATGAAGGTCTTGAGGGGATCGAACGGCGCTACAACGGTTTGATCGCTGGTGATGGCAGTTATCTGACCATGCAGGCCGATGGGGGACGACGCAGCATCGGCAGTGGTCGCCAAGTCTTTAATGGCCGTCTCGGCAAAGATATCTACCTGACCATAGATACCCAGATTCAGTTCATTGCTGAAAAGGAGTTGGCTGTTGCGGTGAAAGATGCCGGTGCTCGCGCAGGAACCGCACTGGTGATGGATCCCTATAGCGGTGAGATCTTGGCGTTGGCCAGTTATCCCGATTACGATCCCAATGCGTTCGGAAAATTCAGAGCGTCGGCACGGCGTAATCGCGGTATCTGCGATACCTTTGAACCGGGGTCAACGTTTAAGCTTTTTCTGATGGCTGCGGCATTGGATAGTGGTTCCATCAGCCTTAAAGATCAGGTTGACTGTGGACGAGGTTCCTACAAAGTTGGCGGTAAGGTGATTCATGATCATCGTCCGTTGGGCCGATTAAGCGTAAGTGATGTCTTGAAGCACAGCTCGAATATCGGCTGTGCCAAGATTGCTCAGAACCTGGGCAAAGAGAACTTTTACTCCTATCTTAAACAGTTTGGTTTTGGCGACAAAACCGATATCGATTTCGATGGTGAGGGGCGCGGAATCCTGCGTCCACCGCAGCGCTGGTTTGAAATTGATCTGGCTGCAATCTCATTTGGTCAGGGCGTTACAGTAACTGCTTTGCAATTGGCCACAGCAACCAGTGCCATTGTCAATGGCGGTGAGCTGATGCGGCCGCATCTGGTTACAAAGGTGATCGACAAACGCAATGCCGTCGAAGAACAGCGTCGTCCCTATCCAGTGCGTCGTGTTATTGGTCGCGATGTTGCCCTGGCAATGCGTAATATAATGGTTACGGTGACGGATGTTGATGGAACGGGTTCACGTGCGCGTGTTCCAGGCTTTGAGGTCGGCGGAAAAACCGGCACCGCGCAGAAGGTGGATCCGGTAACCGGGACCTATTCTGTAGACAAGCGCGTTTCCTCTTTTGTCGGTTTTGCTCCGGCCCGTGATCCTAAACTGGTTGTGCTGGTCACTCTGGATGAACCGCAAGGAAAAGCCTATGGTGGTTTATTGGCCGCACCCGTATTTTCACGCATAGTCGAACAGTCGCTGCGTTATCTGCGTATTCCTGCCAGTCAGGGCGATAATCGTATTGCCCAGCAGATAATTGAGTCCATGCCAACGGAGGTGCCGCATGTGCCAGTGCTCCTCGCCGAGCGTGTTGCTCAGCTCCAAGGGGCGGAGGTGATGCCCGATTGCCGCGGTCTGACATCGCGGCAGGTTCTTGAGTTGATGGAGCAAAGTGGACTCAATATGATGATTAAAGGGGCGGGACGCGTTGTTGATCAATTTCCGGCACCGGGCAGGGCTATCGATACTCAGAGCGTTATCTGGGTGCAGTTGCAACCACCACAGTGAGAGGGAACGATGAAATTATCGCAGATTCTTTCAGACGTTAAAGTACTCAATGATGTCGTTGGTGATGTCGATATCACCAGCTTGGCCTACGATTCCCGTCAGGTTCAGCCCGGTGGATTATTTTTTGCGCTCAGTGGCGAAGTGGTCGATGGCCATGATTATATCGGCGATGCCGTTGCGCGCGGAGCTGTGGCGGTGGTTGTACAGCGGCCCATCGACGTTGGCCAAGATGTGGAGATGGTGCAGGTTGCCGATAGTCGCTATGCTATGGCCCGAATTGCCGCCTCGTTTTACGATTATCCCGGTCGGGAGATGTTAATCGTCGGGGTAACAGGTACCAATGGTAAAACAACCATGACCTATTTGATGGAGTCGCTGTTGCAGCAGGCCGGTTATACGCCTGCGGTGGTGGGGACCATCAGTAATCGTCTAGGTGATGAGGGCGAAGAGGCCAACCGTACCACTCCGGAGTCGTTGGATTTGCTGCGGATGCTCGCTGATTTTCGTCAGCGCGGTGCCGATGCGTTGGTGATCGAAGTCTCCTCTCACGCGCTGATGCAGAGTCGGGTGGTTGGTTTAACCTTTGATGTGGCGATTTTTACCAACCTGACGCCGGAGCATCTTGATTATCACAAAAACATGGAAAGCTATTTTGCGGCAAAAACTCGCTTATTCTGTGAGCCGGAAACCTATGGTCACCTCAAAGCGGTGGTCAATACCGATGACCCCTATGGTGCAAAGTTGGTGCGCCAGCTCAATGATGTCATCAGCGTCGGCCATCACCGTGGGGCCAGTTTACGGGTTGAAGATTGTCAACAGACGCTTGATGGAACCGTTGCCCATATTCGCTGCGAGTACGGTGACCTGACGTTGCGTTCACCATTGATAGGTCGTTTTAATCTGGAAAACCTGTTGTGCGCAGCCGGAGCGGGGGTGGCCCTTGGACTGCCCGTCGCCACCATTGAGCTGGGGCTGGCTGCTGCCAAGCGGGTTCCTGGGCGACTGGAGCGGATTGATAACTGTCTCGGGGCGCTGATTGTTGTCGATTATGCGCACACCAGTGATGCCTTGGCCAAAGCACTGGATGCTGTTACGGTGCTCAAACCACAACGGATTATCACCGTATTTGGTTGTGGTGGTGATCGCGATGCGCTAAAACGACCGGCCATGGGCGAGGTTGCCGCCCGCGCCTCAATGCTGACCATTGTCACCTCGGATAATCCCCGCACAGAAGATCCGCAAAAAATTCTGGCGGATATCTGTGTTGGTATCGAGCGGGTATGTCCGCAGCGATGGAGTGTCGATCAGGTCAGGCCGGACGAAAAAGGTTATGTGGTGCTTGAGGATCGTCATGATGCCATTGCTTTTGCCGTGGCCCAGTTGGGTGAGGGTGATCTGTTGTTGATCGCTGGTAAGGGGCATGAGGATTATCAGATCGTCGGCAGCGAAAAAAAACATTTTGATGATTGTGAGCAAGTGCGTTTGGCTCTCGCTTGCCAACGGAGTGATGACAATGATACTGACCAGTGAACAGATTGCCCGGATTGTGCAGGGGCGACGACTAATGGCCGCCACAGATCCTCCGATCAGTGGCATTTCAACCGATACCCGGACTCTGCAGTCGGGTGATCTGTTTGTACCGCTTAAAGGGCCCAACTACGATGGTCACGATTATTTACGCCAAGCCGTCGAACATGGTGCCGCCGCCTGTCTGAGCGAAGAGGTGGTTGGCGGGCTTCCGGTGCCGGTTATTCAGGTTGAGGATGCCCTGCGGGCGTTAGGGGAATTGGCACACTATATCCGTAACCGTTTTAACGGTCCTGTCGTGGCGATTACCGGCACCACCGGAAAAACATCGACCAAGGAGATGTTGGCGGCGATTTTGAGCCGAGGTGAGCAGGGGCTGAAAACCGAGGGGAACTTCAACAACCTGATCGGTCTGCCGTTGACCTTGGCACGCCTGGAAGAAGAGCACCGCTGGATGGTGTTGGAGCTAGGAATGAGCCAGCACGGCGAAATTGAACGTTTGACCCGTATTGCTCAGCCTGATGTGGCAATCATTACCAATGTCGGTGCCGGCCACCTGTCCGGGGTGGGCAACATCGATGGTGTGGCCCGGGCGAAGGGGGAGCTGTTTGCCGGTTTGCGTGCCGGGGCGACAGCCGTTGTCAACCGCGATGATCCCCTGGTCGCGGCGCTGGCGTTGCCCGCTGGAGTACGGACGATCAGTTATGCCGTCGAGGGGGAGGCCGATATTCAGGCCATCAATATCCACAGCGAACGACACGCTGAATTCGACCTGGTGATTAATGGTAAAACCGTCAATGTCGAATTGCCTTTACCTGGTCGGCATCAGGTCTATAATGCCGTGGCTGCTGCTGCGGCCGCAACGGCATTGCATTGTTCGCCAGAGCAGATAGCCGCCGGCCTGCGGGCGGTGAAAATGGCTGCCGGTCGTTTAGAGGTTCGCCCACTGCTCAGCGGTGGAACGCTGCTCGATGACAGCTATAATGCCAATCCACAGTCGATGCAGGCGGCTCTCAATGTGTTGGGGGACTGGCCCTGTCAGGGCAAGAAAATTGCCGTTTTAGCCGATATGCTGGAACTGGGAACGGCTGCCGAACTCTGCCATGAAGAACTTGGCGCCCTTGCTGCGGTTAAAGCAGATCATGTGCTGTGTCTTGGCCAATGGTCAGAAAGCGTTGCCCGAGGGGTACGCAGCACCGGGACGGATAACTCACAGTGCTTTCAGCACCATGCTGACATTGTCTACTGGCTGCAGCATCATCTGCAGGACGACGATTGCGTGCTGGTTAAAGGTTCGCGGGGGATGCGCATGGAAAAAGTGGTCCATGCCCTGCTCGCGCAACAGCAACATCCTTAAATAATATCGTTACCCGGTCGGGGGAATCATGCTCTACCATCTACTCTATCCGCTACATAGCGAATTCTCGGCATTGTATGTCTTTCGCTTTATCACCTTTCGCACCATCTATGCCACCATCACGGCGCTGGTGTTGTCGTTTCTGCTCGGTCCGTGGGTAATTGAACGCCTCAGTTCATTACAGATCGGCCAGACGATTCGCAAGGTGGGGCCGGAGTCGCACTTTAAAAAAGAGGGTACGCCGACCATGGGCGGTACGCTGATTTTGATCTCCATCGTCTTGCCGACCCTGTTGTGGGCTGATCTGAAAAATGGCTATATCTGGATTGCCCTGCTGGTTACCGTCGGCTATGGTGCCATCGGCTTTGTCGATGACTATAAAAAGGTGAAGTATAAGAGCAGCGATGGCCTTTCGGCCCGCTATAAGATGATGTGGCAACTGGTGATTGCTCTACTGGCGGCATTCCTGCTGTTTCAATTTACCCCCTTTGAGCCGGTGCTATCGGTGCCGTTTTTCAAAGGTTTGCAGCCGGAACTGGGGCTGTTGTATCTGCCGTTAATCCTCGTCGTCGTGGTGGGCACCAGTAATGCCGTTAACCTGACCGATGGTCTCGATGGTCTGGCCATCGGGCCGATGATCATTGCCTCGGGAGCCTATCTGCTTTTTGCCTACCTGGCCGGTAATGCCAGGTTGGCCTCTTACCTGCAGATCAGTGGCGTACCGGGAGCCGGAGAACTGTCGATCATGTGTGGTGCCATGGCGGGTGCCGGTCTGGGTTTTTTGTGGTTCAATACCTACCCGGCACAGGTGTTTATGGGCGATGTCGGCAGTTTGTCCCTCGGTGGTGCCTTGGGGATCATCGCGATTATCGTCAAACAGGAACTGGTCCTGGTGATTGTCGGTGGAATTTTTGTCGTTGAGGCGTTGTCGGTGATTGTTCAAGTGCTGTCGTTCCGTTTTCTTGGCCGGAGGGTGTTCCGTATGGCGCCCATCCATCACCACTTTGAATTGAAGGGCTGGCCTGAACCGAAAATTATCGTCCGTTTCTGGATTATCAGTATCGTTCTGGCCCTGATTGCTCTTTCTACCCTGAAATTGAGATAGTATGGATTGCTGGCGTGAGCAAAAGATTGTTGTGGTCGGTGCCGGACTCAGTGGCCTGGCCGTGTGTCATTTTGCCGCCCGCCATGGGGCACAGGTTGTGCTCAGTGACCGGCGTAGCGCGATGCAGATCGCCGGTCTTGGACGTCTCGATGCCAACGTGGCCCGTGATCTCGGTGGCCATGATGAAGCGTTGTTCGTCGCCGCCGATCTGATTGTCCTCAGCCCCGGTGTCCCCCTGACCATCCCGGCACTGAAACGTGCTGCCGCTGCCGGTGTCCCTATCTGGGGCGAGGTTGAACTCGCCAGCCGTCAACTGAAGTGTCCGATTCTGGCCATTACCGGCACCAATGGTAAGTCGACCACCACTGAATTGATGGGGCTGATGTTGCAGGCCTGTGATTATCAGGTGTTTATCGGCGGCAATATTGGCGTGCCCCTGATTGAGGCGGCCAACCAGCCGTTTGACTATGTGGTGGCGGAATTATCATCATTTCAGCTTGAGACCATCGACCATTTTCGTCCGCGCTATGCCGCACTGCTGAATATCTCGGAGGATCATCTTGATCGTTATCCGACTATGGCGGATTATGTTAGTGCCAAGCAACAGATCTTCCGTAATCAGACTGCCGATGATGTGGCGATTCTCAATGCCGAAGACCCGCAGGTGATGGCGATGGCTCAGGCGTGTCGCGCGCGCAAGGTGTTGTTTTCTTCGCGTCGCAGATTGGCCGAGGGGATCAGTTATGCCGACGGACACATCTACTGGGTCGATGGCGACGATCAGTATGTTTTCGACTGTGCCGGGCTACAGTTGTCGGGGCTGCATAATATTGAAAATGTGATGGCGGCATTGGTGCCGGTACTCCTTGAGGGTGGAGATCGTCACAGGGCGTGGCAAGCCGCCTGTGCCTTTGCTGGTTTGCCACATCGGATGGTTAAGGTGCGCCGCCTTGATGGTGTCAACTGGTACAACGATTCCAAAGGGACTAATCTCGGTAGTGTAGAGAAAAGTGTCGCCGGGCTGTCGGCACCGTTGACCTTGATCGCCGGTGGCAAAGATAAGGGGGGCGATTACCGTCAACTGCGGGAAACGCTCAAGAGCCGGGTGACTGAGCTGGTATTGATCGGCGAAGCGGCCGATTTGATGGAACAGGCCTGGGGCGACTTATGCCCGGTACATCATGCGGCGTCTATGGAACAGGCCGTTGCCGTGGCGCAACAGATCACGCCAGGCGGTGGCCAGGTTTTGTTGTCACCGGGCTGTTCCAGTTTTGATATGTTCCGCAGTTTTGAAGAGCGCGGCGAGTGCTTTACCCAGGCGGTGTTGGCGTTGTCTTCACGGGGGGGGCAGTGATGAAGCGCGAGTATGATAGCACCATTCTGCTGTTAACCGTGGCACTGGCCTGTTTCGGTGTGATGATGGTCTATTCGGCGTCGTCGATGACGGCCCTGAAGGCTCACAACGACAGTTTTCATTTTCTCAAGCGGCAGGGGATTTTTGCCATGCTCGGTTTTGCCGTGCTGGCGGTCTCCATGCGCATTGACTATCACTGGTGGCGCAAGCTTTCGGTGCCGCTGTTGTTGCTGTGTACGGTATTGCTGGCGGCGGTGTTTATTCCCGGTGTCGGTGCCAAAGCCGGTGGAGCTTATCGCTGGATCCGCATGCCCGGTTTTTCGTTTCAGCCATCGGAAGCCGCCAAGCTGGCGCTGATTTTCTATCTGGCCCATTCGGCAACAAAAAAAGAGGATCGACTCAAGGATTTTAAATACGGTTTTGTGCCGTATATGGTGGTGTTGGTGGTGTTGATCAGCCTGATGCTGCTGCAACGCGATCTCGGTGGTTCAGCAACCATGGCGGCGGTGACCGGCTGTATGTTGCTGGTGGCGGGAACCCGTTGGCGCTACC
>JAGGYC010000076.1 GCA_021162745.1 Desulfuromonas sp.
GATGGCGTTGGTGCTGCTGCGGAGCCGTCGGCGGCTCAGGAACCTCAGCCTGAAACGCTGCCGCCGTCGCAAGTCGATGCAACGCAGACAGTGGATGCCGTTGTTGAGACTGCTCCGCAACGGCTCCGGCAGAGTATCTCACCGGCTGCCCGCCGTCTGGCCACTGAGCTACAGGTGGATCTGGCGACGGTCATCGGCAGCGGCCCTGACGGGGTGATTCAGCGTGACGATATTGAACGGTCCCATGCCGAAAAACATGTCGGGAAGGGGGATGCATGGCGGAAGCCGGTGGTGGCGCAGGATACCATGCGCCAAGCTATTGCCGCCGCTGTGACCCGCTCCAACAGCGAGATTCCTCACTATTATCTGAGTAAGAAAATCAATCTACAGCGGGCCTTGCAGTGGATGGAGGAACGCAACCGCACGTTGCCGATTCAGGACAGGATGTTGCCGGTGGCGGTGCTGGTGTGGGCGGTGGCGACGGCGTTGCGCCAAGTGGAGGAGTTGAACGGTTTCTGGATTGATGGCGCATTTCAGCCTGTAGCCCAGACCGGGATCGGCTTCACCGTTGCCCTGAAGACGGGCGGGTTGGTGATGCCGGTGATCAAGGGGGAAGCTTTGGATCACCCGGAACAGACCATGGCGGCGTTACGGCAACTGATCCGCCGCAGTCGCAGCGGTCGGTTGAGTCAAAGCGACATGGAGGGAGCGTCCATCAGTCTGACCAACATGGGCGATCTTGGGGTGGATAGCGTGTATGGCGTGATCTTTCCGCCCCAGGTGGCCTTGGTGGGATTCGGTCGCATTGTCCGACAGCCGTGGGCGGAAGGGGATGCGCTGATGGTGAGGTCGGTGGTCACTGCCTCGTTGGCTGCGGATCATCGCGCCACGGACGGATTGACCGGTGCCCGTTTTCTTGATCGTCTCAATAATGTCCTGCAAGAGCTGGAGTTTGCCTCATGATGACCGATGCTGAGTTGACGACATTGATCTTTGCCCTGCTGGAAGAGAACGCTCCCGGTTGCGAACCGGAGCAGTTGCAGGGCGATGATAATATGCGCGAAGAGCTGGAACTCGATTCTTTTGATTATCTCAACTTTCTTATTGCCTTAAGTGAACAGTTGCAGGTGGATATCCCCGAAGCTGATTACGAGAAAATCCAGAGCCTCAACACATTGCTGGCGTATCTTCAGGACAAACCCTGACAACCTTTTATCTCGCGCCCGTTCTCTTCGTTCACTCAAGACGCAGAGACCGCAGAGAAAAGCAAAACTCGAAATTCAGGGTTAAGCCATAAATCCAAAAAACAAGATTTTGATCTTCCCTCGCGCTCAGCGTTCTCAGCGCGAAACTTCTTTTAACCTTCTTTGCGTCATGGCGCGAGAATTGTTCTACGAATTTGATTTTATTCTCTGCATCTCTATTATCCCTGTAAAATATTATGCTAAAATTCAATGTAACGATTCAATGACCGACAACCGACAACCGTGGTCAACAGCCAGAGGAGGATGCTATGGAAGATCGTTTAAAAGACCTGTCCAAGTGTATTCCGGTCAGTGATGAGACTCAGGCGTTTATGTGTGCTCGCTGTGGGGCGGTGTCGCTGGATGTGGATCGGTTATGTCAACCGCTGGGCAGGGGCTGTCGTCGCGATTGGTGTGGCACAGCGAGTTTGAAACCACCGGCGAGCTGCGAACACTTTCCGCACAATTTACGTTACATCTGCGGCAAATGTCATAAGATTGCCGTTAATCCGGAACTGCTGTGTGATCCGCAACCTTATCCCACGCCGCCGCAGGATGATTAAGCCGACGCCGGGCAAGGGATCTTGTCCGGCGTTTTTTGTTTTAGCTGCGACTCTGATCACCACGTTCAGCTCTACAGCTTGTTGTTTCGGTCTCGGCTATGTATACTCTGGCCAGACCATCACACCAACAGGGGGCTGGCATGACCACCGTATTCAAACCTATTCGTCCGAAAAAGATATCTGAAGAGATTGTCGGCCAGATTAAGGAGCTGATCGCCAAAGGGGAGTTGACCCCCGGTGACCGGATTCCGTCTGAACGCGACTTGGCGGCGGCGTTGGGAGTGAGTCGCCCCTCGGTGCGTGAGGCGTTGATGGCCCTGGAGATGATGGGCTTTGTCGAGGCGCGACATGGCGGAGGCACCTTTGTGCGCTCCCTGGCCGATAACACCATGGCCGATCCGCTGGCCGCGTTGGTTAAGGAGAAATCGCCGCGTGTGCTGCACGCCCTGGTCGAGGTGCGAATGGGGCTGGAGTCATGGTCCGCCTACTTGGCGGCCAAGAACGCCACCGAACAGGAGATCGCTACCCTGCGTGACCTGTGCCGTGCCATGGAAGAACAGGCGGCAGACGGCGGCTGGGATGCCGATATCGACGCCCGTTTTCATGTCACCATCACCGAAGCCAGCCATAATGCCTTGCAGATGCACATGCTCAACACCATCTACAGCCTGTTCCTTACCAGCATCAATGTGGCGTTGACCGAGTTTTATCGCAAAGAAGGCTATACCGAGCTGTTGCTCGATCAGCACAAGGCCATTGTTGATGCCATTGCCGAGCGTGATCCCCAGGGATCCCGCGACGCCATGATGGCTCATCTACAGCTGGTGGAAGCCAAAATGGTCGAGCTGTTGAAGCAGGGTGGGGTTTAGACGTTTAAGAAGAGTGTTCAGACGCGTTTGCACATGAAGTAAGCTAAATAAAGAAGGCCGGTCAGAACATTGACCGGCCTTCTTCTATGGTGCGCTATGTGTTGTTTGCTCAGTCCGGCGTTGCCCGCCCCAGCAGTTGCATGATGTGCAGCATCTGTTGCGGCATGCCGGTCTGTTGCAGGCCCCAGGCCAGTTGCAACTGGCAGCCGGGGTTGGCGGTGACCAGAATGTCGGCCTCGGTTTCGGCCACGTGGTCGAGTTTGCGTTCCAGAATCTGACGGCTTTCATCGACATACTTGAGGCTGAAGGTGGCGGCGGAGCCGCAGCACCAATCCGATTCCTTCATCTCGCGTAGTTCAACGCCGGGGATGGCGTTGATCAGGGTGCGCGGGGCTGCGGTGACCTGCTGGGCGTGGGCCAAATGGCAGGACTCGTGATAGGTGACGCTAACTTGTTGTGCAATCAGGTCGTCGGTGTGCAGGCCCTGCTCGGCCAGAAATTCGCTGATGTCGCGCAGCTTGGCGCGAAAGGCGTGGAGCACCTGTTCATCGTACTGCTCGGCCAGCATCTCTTCGTAGTCCTTGAGGGCCGCGCCGCAACCGGCGCAGTCGGTGACGATGTAGTCCACATCCTGTGCCATGAACAGCTCCAGGTTGGCCGCCGCCAGTTTGCGTGCGGTGACCGGGTCGCCTTCGCTTAAGTGGGGGGCGCCGCAGCATTTCTGGCCCGGCGGGGTGATCACGTCGAAGCCCTGATGGGCCAGTACCCGCACGGTCTGGCGCGATACCTCGGCATACATCAGGTTCATGACGCAGCCGAGGAAGAAGCCGACGGTGCCTCGTTTCTCGCCGCGGGCCGGGGTGGCCAGGGGCAGCTGATCGCTGAGGGGTGCTTCCAATTCCGGTAGCATCTGCTCGGCTTTTTCCAGCCACTTGGGTCCCAGATTCAGCAGTTTGCTGCGCCGCACCAGCCATTGGACGCCGAGGCGCTGGTAGAGGCGGGTCGGCAGCATAGAGTACTTCAGCCCTTCCGGCGACGGTAACATCTTTTCCAGCACAAAGGCGCGCAAGCTGCGGACCGGGGTCGGAGCCGGAGCAACCTCTTGCACCTGGCTGCGGCAGTGCTCCATGATGCTTCCGGCCTGGACGCCCGAGGGACAGGCGCTGGTGCAGGCGCGGCAGTCGAGGCAGAAGAAGGCCTCTTCCTTCATGGCCGGCGTCAACTCCAGTTTCTGTTCGGCAATGGCGCGGGCCATGGCCACGCGACCGCGGGGGCTGGAGCGTTCGCGACCGGTGAGCTGAAAGGTGGGGCAACTGGGCAGGCAGAAGCCGCAGCGCATGCACTGTAACAGCGAATCGTAGCTAGGGGCGTCGGCGGTGGTGAAATTGCCCCAGGGTGTTTGATCCTTGAGTTTTTGATCGTTCATGGTTTCCTCCCGATTTTAGCGGCCGACAGTGTCGTCGGAATCAACGAAAATCTTGCCGGGATTGAGCACGCCTGCGGGATCAAAAGCGTTCTTGATCCGTTGCATCACCTCCACACCGCCGCTGCCGATCTGGCGTTGCAGGTAACCTTTTTTAGCCAGGCCGATACCGTGCTCGCCGGACACGGTGCCGCCGATATTCAGGACCATATCGTACAATTCGTCGAAGAAGGCGTGGACACGGGCCATCTGGTCGGCGTCGCGTTCGTCGGCTAGGCAAGTGGGGTGCAGGTTGCCGTCACCGGCATGGCCGAAGGTGCCGACTTGCAGTCCGTAACGTTGCTTGAGGTGCTCGATTTCGGCAAAGGTGTCAGCCAGTCGCGAGCGCGGCACGGTAGCGTCCTCCAGCACTGTGGTGGGGGAGACGCGGGCCAAGGCCGACAGGGCGGTGCGGCGGGCGGCGGTGAGCTTGTCCGCTTCGACGGCGTTTTTGGCCTGGTGAATCTCGGTTGCCTTGACCTTGTTAAGGATGCGCATGACCGCTTCGGCTTCTTCGGCCACCACGGCCGGGTGACCGTCGACCTCGATTAGCAGCAGCGCCGCCATGTCGCGTGGCAGGCCGATAGCGGCAAAGTCCTCGACACAGTTGATGGTGGTGCGGTCCATGATCTCCAGCGTGGCCGGAATCACCTTGGCGGCGATGATCTCGGATACGGCTTGGGCCGCGCTGCGTACATCGTTGAAATAGGCCAGCATGGTGCGCTTGTCCTGCGGCTGCGGAATCAGCTTCAGGGTAACTTCGGTGATGACGCCCAGGGTGCCCTCGCTGCCCACCAGCAGGTCGCGCAGGGAGTAGCCAGCCACATCCTTGACCGCCTTGCCGCCGGTGGCGAAGGGTTGACCGTCGCCGAGGATGCCGCGCATCCCCATCACATAGTCGCGGGTGACGCCGTATTTGAGGCCGCGCAGGCCGCCGGCGTTTTCAGCGATGTTGCCGCCGAGGGTGGAAACCTTTTGCGATCCGGGATCGGGCGGGTAGAACAGCTCCTTGGCGGCTGCGGCATTGAACAGGTCGAGGGTGAGCACGCCGGCGTCGCAGGTGGCGGTGAGGTTCTCCGCATCGATTTCGCGGATGCGGTTGAGGCGGCTCAGGCCGATCACCATGCCGCCCTTTACGGCCACGCAGCCGCCGGACAGGCCGGTGCCTGAGCCGCGCGGGATGATCGCCAGTCCTTCCTGGCGGGCGATATTCACCGCTTGTTCGACCTGCTCATGGCTGGTGGGGAACACCACCACCTCGGGATGGCCCTGAATGCCGGGGGTGGAGTCGTAACCGTAAACCAGCAGGTCCTCCTGTTCGTGGTAGACGTTTTGGGGGCCGAAGCTTTGATGCAATTTGTTAAGTAAGCCTTTTTTCATATCGTTACCTCATGCTGGGCTGGGTCAGTTAAATTAGGTTGCCGACAATGGCGGCGATGATTCCGTACAGTGCCATGGGGATCACCGTGCGCTTGAGGATAAATCCCTCCTCGGCACTTAAGCCGAGCACCGAGCAGACAGCGACAATGTTATGGATGCAGGTCATGTTGCCCATGGCGCCGCCGACACTTTGGAAGGCCAGGATGGCGGTTGCTGACAGCCCGAGGTTGTTGGCAATCGATAGCTGGATACCGCCAAAGGTCAGGTTGGACACCGTATTGGATCCGGAGAAAAACGCGCCTAGTGCGCCCAGGTAGCTGGCAAAGAATTGCCATTGTTGACCGAAGGCGTCAGCCAAAGCTTCGCCAATCAGGATGGTGTTGGCGCTGTTTTCCGGGGTGCCTAGCATTAGCAGTTTGACAAAGACCAGGGCGGCGAGCAGGGCAATGATTGGTTTTTTCATCTGCTGGGCCGATTCGCCGATGGTGCGCTTTACCGTGGCGCCGTTACTGCGGAACAGTACAAAAGTGACGGCGGAGATGGTAAAAAACGGGATCAGCGCCGGCACATACAGCGCCTGGAACTTCCAGCCGACACCGCTGCCGAACAGGTTTTTCAGTGAGATCACCAGCGATGAGCTGATGCTGAGGTCGGCCAGGGTGCCCAGAGACAGATTCCAAGCCGGTTCGGTGGCGACCAGCAGCGGTTTAATGCCCAGTTGTTTGATGCGGGTGATCAGCAACAGGACGACGGTTCCCCACAGCGGGAAGGTGGCCTTTATCAAGGCCGATGTCGGGATTGTTGCGCTGCGCTTGTCAGCCTCTTCATGGGCCAGACCGATACCGCGCTGGGCCAAAAACACCGAGAGGGTCAGACCAACGGCTCCACCGACGATGGATGGGAATTCATAGTTGATCCGTGCCAGCAGCAGATACGGGACGATGCAACTGAGGATACTCAGGTAGACGAAGAGCAGATTTTTTTTGACTTCGTTGAACGACAGGGCAAACACCAGGGCAATAATGGGAATCACCAGAGCCGCCGTGCCATGGATCACGGCGGATTTGATACCGATCTCTGACAATTGGGCGGCGGTCAGTCCCAGTTGGCCGAGGCCAAACCAGGTGGGGGTGCCGACGGCACCGAACGATACCGGTACGCTGTTCATGATCAAACAGAGGATGGCAACGCGTACCGCAGGAAAACCGAGACCGACCAGAATCGGGGCGGCGATGGCGGCCGGGGTGCCGAATCCGCTGGCGCCCTCGATCAGAAAGGCAAAACTCCAGCCGATAATCATCAACTGCGCCACCCGATTGGTGGTGACACTGTTCAACCAGGTGCGGATGGTGTCCATGGCGCCGGTATATTCCATGGTCTTAAACAGGAAGATCGCACCCCAGACAATCAGAATCGGTGTCCAGGCGGTAAGCAGGCCGCTGACGACGGTGGCGTTGACCAGGGTGGCGTCAAAACCGAAAAAGGTGAGTTTCAGCAGGTAGAGGATCAGCGCCACCAGCGGCAGGGCCTTGAATGAGGGGACGCTGTTTTTCTTGGTCATCAGCAGGATGAGTAAAACGATGGGAAATAGTGAGAGTAGTGTCGGCATGGCTGGGTTTTTCCTTTCAATGGAGAGCGATCAATGCTGTGCCCTGTCGGCGGCGGTCACTGGTTAATTGGTCCGACCAGCGTGTTTGTTTAACGGTATATGTCGTTTTACGCTGTGTCAAGGTGAAAACAAACGGCTTTTGGTTTGTCGCTGGCAAGGCTGGCGTGTTGAATGGTGTTTTTTAACAAAAGCGCCATATTGCGGTCACTTATGGGTTGCGCTGACGGTATAAAGATATTTTTTTTACCTTGACAGCAACGGAGATGTCGGTTTAGTTTGGTGTAAAGATGAAGTGGTCAGGCCACATGGATTGGAGGCGAGATGAAGTCACGGAATCGAATAAATCTTTTTCAACAAGCTGCAGAAAGCGCCGGTGCCGTTGTTTATCATTGTCAGGATGTCAACGACGCTGCGGCGTATATTGCTGAACATGCGGGTGGGGCGCTGCTCTATGCCCCAAATGATTCTTTGGAGCAATTGGGGTTCTCCCCGGCGTTGAGTCGCTCAGAGGTTTCCCTTCTGGAGATGACCTCTCGGCTGGATGCCGCTGATGCGGTGGCTGGGCTGACCGGAAGTAACTACGGGCTGGCTGAAACCGGCACGGTGGTTATTGATAGCACTGCTGAGCTGGTCCGCTTGGCCAGTACTTTGCCTGAACGTCATTTTGTTGTTCTTGATCCGCAGGCGATTTTGCTCGGCCAACAGGAAGCGGGCCAGGCGTTACGCGATTTACAACACCAGCAGCCTGCCGATTACCTCTCTTATATCACCGGGCCCAGCCGTACCGCTGATATTGAACGGGTGTTGACCATTGGTGTCCATGGCCCGTGTGAGCTGTATATTCTGCTGTTATCTGCCGTGGCGCAGCCTGAGAAAGGGGTGTCATCATGAGCAAGACCAGAACTCAACAGTACAAGCAGGATGTTAATGAGGCGTTGAACACGTCCCGCCTTAACGATGCCTTGCATCGTTTTGGCGATGCCTATCTTGAAGCCCGCCAGCGGGCGTTTGCAGAGCTGGACTTTGAACAGTTGCGTACCGATATTGCTGAGATGAAAGACCGTGTGTTGACCTCACGTGCTTCGTTGCGCGAGCAGTTTATCCGAGAGGCGCGTGCCGCCGGAGCGACGGTCTTTCTCGCTGCGGATGCCGAGGAGGCCAACCGTTATATCACCGACCTGGCCAAAGCCAACTGTGTGCGCAAGGTGGTTAAAAGTAAGAGTATGGTCAGCGAGGAGATCCATCTCAATAAAGCGCTGGAAAATGCCGGCGTGCAGGCGGTGGAAACCGATCTTGGCGAATGGATTATTCAACTGGCTAATCAGCGTCCCAGTCATATGGTGATGCCAGCCATCCACATGTTTCGCGATCAGGTGGCTGAATTGTTCAGTGCGGAAACGGGCAAAACGGAATCGGATGATATTAAACATCTGGTTGATGTGGCGCGTCGTCAGTTACGCCGTGAGTATCTGGACGCCGATATGGGGATCAGTGGTGCCAATTTCGCCATTGCCGATAGCGGCACCTTTGGTCTGGTGACCAATGAAGGCAACGCCCGTTTGGTGACTACCCTGCCGAAGATCCATGTCGCTTTGATCGGCATGGAAAAATTGGTGCCGACCATGGATGATGCCTTGAAGATCATCCAGGTGTTGCCGCGCAATGCCACCGGTCAGGCCATCACCAGTTATGTGACCTGGATTCGCGGTGCCGTGCCGTGCGGTGATGTCAACAAAGAGCTGCACATCGTCTTATTGGATAACGGCCGCGAGAAACTGGCCGAGTCGAAAACCTGCAAAGATGCGTTGCGTTGCGTGCGCTGTGGTGCCTGTGCCAATGTCTGTCCGGTCTATCAGTCGGTGGGAGGCCATGTGTTTGGCCACACCTATATCGGTGCCATCGGTATTATCCTTACGGCATTTTACGATGGCCTGGACAAGGCGGCAGAACTGGTCAAGGCCTGTATCGGCTGTCGGGCCTGTGTCAGTGTCTGTCCCTCAAAGATTGATCTGGAAGAGATCATCCTCCAGTTGCGTCAACAGGTGCAGGAAGAAGAGGGGATGGGGCTGGGCAAGTCGCTGCTATTCCGCAAGGTGATGCGCAACCGGCGCCTGTTCCATGCTCTGCTGCGCAGTGGCGCCAAATTGCAAAAGCCGGTGACCGGTGGCTCACGGACCATTCGTCACTTGCCGCTGTTCTTCTCATCGTTGACCGAGTGGCGCAGCCTGCCCGCCTTGGCCCCTGAGCCGTTGCGTGACCTGATGCCTAAACAACAACAGAAGATAGGGCGGCAACGCTACCGGGTGGCGCTGTTCGGCGGCTGTTCCAGTGACTTTATCTATCCGGAACTGGGGCTGGATCTGCTCAAGGTGTTGAATCATTTTGGCGTCGAGGTTTATTTTCCTGAAAAACAGAATTGCTGCGGCATCCCCGCCCTGTATTCAGGGGATCGGGAGACTGCGCAGGAGATGGCGCGGCAGAATGTGGCGGCGTTGCTCGAAGACCAGCCCGATTATGTTCTTACCACCTGTCCAACCTGCACCATGTCACTGCAACGCGACAGTGTTGAATTGCTGGCCGGTGAGCCGCAATTCCACGCTCAGGCGCAGCAGTTGGCGTCCATCACCTACGATGTCTCCCGTTTCCTTCACGATGTGTTGCAGGTGGATATCTCGCAGCTTAAGACGTTGCCAGGTGATGACGGTGACCCCCTCAAGGTGACGTATCACGATTCCTGTCACCTCAAACGTGGTGCCGGGGTGTGGCAGCAGCCGCGCCAATTGCTGCAGAATAGTGGTCACGAGGTGGTGGAGATGTCACATGCCGATCGCTGCTGCGGGTTCGGCGGGTCCTACTCCTTTACGGGTCATCCCGATATTGCCAATGCGATTTTAGCCGATAAGCTCAACGATATTAAACACAGTGGTGTCCAATGCGTGGCCATGGACTGTCCCGGCTGCATGATGCAGATCGGTGGCGGCCTCGACCACGCCGGTAGCCCCGTTCGGACCGCGCATACCATCACCCTGCTTGCAGAAACCCTTGAGTAGCTTCTTTGTTGGCTACTCTCTCCTTGCCCCGGCACCCTCTAGAGCCGGGGATTTTTTTTGCCCGCCCGTTGCAACAGGCTCGCGGATTCCGCGAAAATATTGGAAAACGACTCATCGTAAGTGGGTCGGCTGCGGGACGAAACCCGCGAACTTGTTCTTAGTTTATGGCCTCTGATCCATTTTTCTCGTTGACGCTCATTACGTTCGGCGGCAACAAACGGGGGGCACTTTCCAACAATTTTAGTTGGACAAAGTACTATGGCTCGTCACCTCCTGGAGTGCTTTTGAATTCAAAGAATAGTGATACGCTGTAGAGGTGTTGTGGTTAACATCTTTAACAGGAGAGTCTCATGCGTGTTATTGTAATCGTAGTGACGGTGATCTGTCTGTTGCCTGTGTCCTGCTTGGCCGGGCAACTCTACAAATGGATTGATGAAAAGGGTGGTCTGC
Organism: Desulfuromonas sp.; assembly: GCA_021162745.1. Lineage (GTDB taxonomy): Bacteria > Desulfobacterota > Desulfuromonadia > Desulfuromonadales > Desulfuromonadaceae > Desulfuromonas. Next base: position 10,628 of record JAGGYC010000076.1, read on the forward strand.
ATTACAGTGATCGTCATCCCGGCTCACTGGAAAATTTGCGTGATTTTGAAAATCTGTCGTATCCTGATTCAAAGCCGAGAAAAGCCGCACCGCTTATGGAGCACCGTCTTGATCCCCCCGTGGCCGAGGTGGTGATTGATGCGCCGCAGGGCGAACAGGGGGATACTCAAGATGGCAACCATGGCAACGGGAATCGCGATGACATTGCAGAGGAAGAACGGCAAGATGACAAGAACGATGATGAGAGTATTGGCGAAGATCGTTAAGCTTGTGTTGTTGAGCCTGTTTGCCCTGGGCTGCGTTGGCTGTGAAAAACACTCTACGCTGCCGCTACCGACGGTGGTTGATGAGGCGCAGTTGCTCAGCAGTGTAGCGGAGCAGCGTATAGAACGGCTGGCGGCGTCGATGCTTGAGCACCAGCGTATAGAATTGCAGGTTTATACGTTGGCCGAAGTCGCCGGGGATCTAGATGCCCTGGCGGTTGAGCTGGTGGAGCAACAGCGGTTGGGGCAACGTAGCGGCAGCGCCCGCGGACTGTTGTTGTTGGTTGATCCACAGGCCGAACAGGTACGGGTGGAGGTCGGTTATGATCTCGAAGGGGTGTTCAGCGATCTGCTCATAGCGCGTATTGAACGGCAACAGATGGCACCGTTTTTTGCCGCCAATCGTGTTGGCGACGGCATTGAAGCCAGTCTGGAACTGCTGGTGGCCGAGCAGCCGCAGCATGAATCGGCACCCGCAGCAGCGCGCGAGAAATACTCGGGTGGTGCGGGTGCGCGTAGTGCCATGACGATTGATCAACCGCTGGATGCCGAGTTTATAGACTCCAACGATGAGGCTGCACGTCGTATCTTCGTTCCCCAGCCATCGCCGTTAGCGGCTCTGGAATGTTATCAACAAATCCTGGCCCGTCATATCAAAGATCCCGAATTGACTATCTATACTGCGGCAACCCGTGAATTTTTTGCCGGCTGGTTGGTGACCGATGCTCAGCAGAACAACGAGTTGCGTGATCTTGAGCGTATTTTTTACCAAGCTGAGGTCTATGAGCAGGATTCTCTGGCTGTGATCCGTTTTTCCGCTACGGAGCGCCATTGCCCACCATATCTGTTGCAACGCAGCAAGCAGGGCTGGCAGCTTGACTTTTCCACCATGAGTAAAACCATCGGTTTCAATCATCGTAATCAGTGGTTTTTTCGCCACCTCAGCCATCCGTTCATGTTTGCCTTTAGCGATTGGCGGTTTGACGATAACGGCTACCCTTATACAAAGTAGCTGTTGCTAATCCCTGTGTTGGTTGATAAATTCACGGATTTTTTCTTCGTTCAGTGTCACGCCGGATAAAATGTCATCGCCGATTTTAAGGGCGGGAAACATGCGGATACCGGCGTTCCACGTCTGGATGGCATTCATCGCCATTTCGATGGTTTCCAGTTCGACATCCGGTTGATCGTTCAGTGCTTTTTTAAGCTCGCGACCCGCGAGCAGGCAGCGTGGTCAGAAGCCGGTCTTGTAAAATTCAATTTTCATTGTTATTCCCCTTTGGTAAATAGATATGTGTTCAGCATTGTCTCGATTTTTACGCTGTTGTCAAGGCTCTCACGGTTAATCGGACAGCTTCCTGAATTAAATTGTCTGGTAATGGTCCCCCCCCCGAATGTCTTGCCTACTTTTGGATGATTCTAAAAGGAAGGCGGCGTCCGGGGCCGCGTACCCCGGTTTATTTCTGCCGATGATTGCGTTTTCCGATGGACCAATGTTGATCAAGTTCTTAAAACCAAGGTCAAGTTCGCGGGTTTCGTCCCGCAGCCGACATTCTTTTTGCCAAGCCCCAAAAAGTAAGTAAAAATGGCTTTTGAAACCAACGTAACCAACCGTGGCCTACAACGGTTTCAGAGTACTGACTGCGTGGCAGCCCGAGCTGCGAGGGCGGGCCTGATCCCTTGCGGCCCGCGTAACTTGATCGATGGTATTTCATCATGAACATACAGGGGCGGACTTTTTATGACGCCATCATTGTCTGGATTTTGCCACTGTTGTCAAGGCTGACTCGCTGATTATTACGATTCAGCGGACAGAGCATGTCCAAACAACGCCTGCTGCGGAGTGATGGCCTCCATCTGGTGTGCTGTCGCCACCGCTTTATTGCAGAGCATTCCCTGATGAACGTTCAACCCCTGTAGCAGGGCCACATCGGTTTCGCAGGCTTTTTTAAGACCGAGATTTGCCAGTTTTATGACATAGGGCAGTGTTCGGCTGGTTAACGCCAAGGTGCTGGTGCGGGCCACGGCCCCGGGAATATTGGTGACAGCGTAGTGAACGACTCCGGCATGGATGTAGCTGGGGTTGTCATGGCTGGTTGGGTGGATGGTTTCGACGCAGCCACCCTGATCAATGGAGACATCGACGATGACGCTGCCTGGTTTCATCTCGTCGACCAGTTCGGCACTTACCAGCTGCGGTGCTTTGGCACCAGCGATCAGGACGGCACCGATCACCAGATCTGCCTGGCGAACGGCAGCGGCGACTTGATCCGAGGCGGCCAGCAGGGTTTGAATGCGGTTGCCGTACTGCTGATCAAGTTTTTCCAGACGGTGGGGGCTGCGGTCGAAAATCATCACATCGGCTCCCATGCCGACGGTAATGTTGAGGGCGTTTTCCCCCACGGTGCCGGCACCGAGAATCACCACGTTGCCTCGTTCGACTCCCGGGGCTCCCGATAGCAGTACGCCGCGGCCGCCGTGCTCTTTTTGTAGCAGGTTCGCGCCGATCTGGGGGGCCATGCGACCGGCAATTAAACTCATGGGGTGGAGCAGCGGTAAGCCGCCATGTGGGCGGGTGACGGTTTCATAGCCCAGAGCACTGACCTTCTTATTCATCAGTTGTCGGGTCAGTTCCGGCAGGGCGGCCAGATGCAGGTAGGTGAACAGTAGTTGCCCTGGTTGCAGTAATTCGACCTCCTGAGGCTGCGGCTCTTTGACTTTGACAATCAGTTCAGCGTCGCCGAACAGGCGTTGGTTGTCCTGTTCGATACATGCACCGGCAGCCATATAGGCGTCGTTGGTGATGCCACTGCCCACGCCGGCATTGTGTTCAACCGTCACCTGATGGCCGAGGGCGGTGAGTGCGGCAACGCCCTGTGGGGTGATCGCTACCCGATATTCATGGCTTTTGATCTCTTTGGCTACGGCAATTTTCATTGATCCCTCCGTGGCGTTGGCCGTCGTTAGTGGTCTGTGTATCGTTACGGTTCGTCAAGTTTTATCCACCCTGTCTTCATGCAATCAGGTGTTATGGATGAAAGTTTACCAAAAAAATGGTTTAGTACCCGCACCATCGTTCCTTTTTTTGCTACTTGCGTGTGCTGTGCCCCGGTTTGTTCAATCCGTGCTTCCGGGAGCGATAGGGCGCTACAGGGGAATATGGTGGAGGATCACCGACAGCGTGGCACCGATCAGGCCGCCGAGTAAACTCCACAGTCCGTCGCGGATCAGGCGGTACTTGCGGGTTAAGCGGTGTTTGCCCAAAAAATAAATTTCGTGCAGGTAGGCATCGTAGAGTTTTTCTTTGTCGGTTAAGGTTTCACGAAATTGATCGCAAAACTCCGCTTCACTCAATTTTGAAAATGAGCGGAAGTAGAACAGATTGGTTGCGCCACTGGCATGCCAGGGTGGAATGATGGCAAAAATGGAACAGACGATGGCCAGTAAACCCGATCCGGCGAGGATCAGCACCGTCGACAGGTTCAGACGGTCATACTGGGTCAGGGTGATGGTGATAATCAATGACGCTGCCGTGAGGATCATTGACGCCTTGGAGTCGGCCATCTGGTTGAGGGTCATGTGCTTGGTCAGGTTGGCACGCAGGGCGTTGCTGGCCAGCAGCCGTGGCAAGATCGCTTCTTCACGGTTGGTGTCGCTCATTGGGGAACCTCGCTTGTCAGTTGGCCGATCATATCCAGGCAGGCGTTATCCAGTAGCTGTTGCAGGGTGACAACCAGTTCATCATAGCCTGTTTGCTGTTGCGTGGCGCGATAGCTGAAGGTGCGGGGGCGGTGGGATGTTTCGCTGTTGATCCACCACTGGCCGCTGAGCCATACCTGGCCCTGAGATGAACCGTGGAAGCGGTCGATCATCACGCTGATCAGATTGGCTGCCGAAGGCTGCGTCAGCTGTTGCTGAAGACGGCGTTGGATATAGCGTTCGATTAGCCCCGGCAGTGGTTCAGCCCAGCGGTGATAATGGCTGGGGCGGATCTGTTGTTCATCCAGTTGGACCACCAATGTTCCCTGATTAAGGAATTGCGCCAGTTCAACGCGAACCGTCAGTGGGGCGCTGGCCAGTTCTGCCTGCCGGATTTGCGGGGGCGTGAGCAGGTAGTAGTGGCTCTGTGGCGGCTTGACCTCGGCGCAGCTGCTGAGGGTTAACAACAGGGCGGTCAGTATAAAGAGTATGGGTTTCATCGGGATACCTCCGGGGGGGGATCGACCGGTTGGGGAGCGGAAAACATCAGCTTGCTGGGTTGGGTGTCGAGTTGAGTGGTCAGCTGCTCGACACTGTGCAGGGTCTGCTGTAGTTGATCGAGGCTGTGGCCGAGTTGCCGGTAGAGCGGCGACCCAGCGGAAAAGTCACCGGTAACCGTACCCAAACTCCGGCGCAGTTGCAGCAGGGTGTGGCCCAGTTCCGTCGGCAGTTGCTGAATGGCATCTGCGGCCAGCAGGGTATCGATCTGGGCCAGAGCCTGTTCGGCCCGACCGGCCGCTGTGCCGACTTGGCGCAGGGTCTGTCCGGCATCATCAACGGTTTGTTGCAGCGCCAGATCGTTAAATTTATCGAGCAGCAGGCTGACTTTGGTCTGGATCTGATCAAAGCTGCCGGAGACGGTGGGGATCAGCGGGTAGTCGCCCATATTTTTGTCACCGGCGGGATCGGGATGTTCGAAAAAGTCGAGGGAAACATACAGGCTGCCGGTGAGCAGGTTGCCGGTCTTCAGACTGGCACGCAGGCCGGAAGCGATGCCGTCGTCGATGCGCTGTTGGAGAATTTCGACCATCTGCGCTGAATTATCGCCGGTCAGGGCGGCCGGGGTCAGGCGGACCAGCACCGGCACTGGCGCACTGTCGTTGTCGATGGCGACACTGCCGTTGGGCAGGTAGTCGAAGGATATCCCCACCACCTGACCGATCTCCAGACCGCGAAAGGTCACTGGCGCACCCGGCAGCAGGCCGTGCACCGAACTGTTGAACAGCAGCAGGTAGTCGCTGCTGTAGCTGAAGTTGGCGGTGTGGATGCTCGACTCGTCGGGGTAGAGTTTGAACGCATCGCCATTGTTGACCGCTTGGCCGGCGTTTGTGCCGTCGGGCAAGGCAAAGGCGACGCCGCCAACCAGCAGAGTCTCCAATGATTCGCTGGTGACGCGTACCCCTTCAGCATCCACGTTGATCGACAGGCCGCTGGCGTTCCAGAACCGGGTCGTGGTGGTGATCAGATCGTTGTAAGGGGCATCGACAAAGATGTCAGAACGCACCTGACGGCTGGCGGTATCGAATTCGGTCTTTTCCACCCGGCCGACCTGGAAGCCGCGATACAGCACCGGCTCGCCGGAATTGAGCGAGGCACTTTCATCGCTGATCAGGGTCAGGTGGACACCGGGGGTGTTGGCGGGGGTCGGCGGGATATCGTTGAGGCCGATAAAATCGCGCTGCAGTTGATCCGAGCTGCCCGGTGATAGTTCAATATAGGCACCGCTGAGCAGGGTGCTTAGCCCGGAGATCCCAGAGGCGCCGATCCGCGGTCGCACCACCCAGAACTGGCTGTCGCTGCGCAGCAGTGGACTGATCTCTTTTTTTACCTGAGCACGAACCAGTACGCCATCAAATTGCGGATTGATCTCGACGCTCTGTACCACACCGACATCGACACTTAACGCTTTGATGTGGGTCTTGTCGGCGACAATCCCTTCGGCGCTGGCGAATTGAATGGTGATCACCGGGCCACGGGTGCGGTAGTTGTGGACCACCATCCAGCCGCCGAGTAGCACCGCGACGATGGGGACGATCCATACCATGGAAAAGCGCCGTTTCTGGCTGACGACAGCTTGTTTATTCGTCACGAGTTTTCTCCTCCAATTTATCCCAGATCAGCCGCGGATCGAACGATTCCGCCGCGAGCATTGTAATGATTACCATCCCGGAAAAGGCCAGAGCTGCCGGGCCGGGGCGGATGGTGAGTATGCCGCCCAATTGAATGAGGGCGACAAGAATAGCGACAACAAATACATCGACCATGGACCAGCGGCCAACAAATTCGGTGATGCGATAGAGCGAGGTGCGTTGGCGGAGTAAGCGGGTTTCCTTGCGCGATACACTCCAGCATAGCCAGATCAGCGATCCGAGTTTGGCCAGCGGCACCATGATACTGGCAACAAAAATCACCAGCGCCACCGGATAGCTGCCGTGTTCCCACATCAACAATACACCGCCCATAATAGTGCTATCGAGGACGTTGCCGAACTGGTCGGTATGGGTGATGGGGAGCAGGTTGGCGGGCAGATAGAGGACAATGGCGGTGATCAGCAGCGACAGGGTGCGTTGCAGGCTGTTCGGAATGCGCAGATGAAGTCCGGCACCACAGCGTGGACAGTGGTGTCGTTCGACGGGACTGGTCAGGGTGCAGATGTGGCAGTTGGCCAACCCCTGACTGGCGGCACTTCGGCCGATGTTTGCCGGAGCCGATCGCTGCGGCAGGATGATGCGCCAGAACTGATAACGGTCAAGGCCGGAAACGGCGATGAGAAAACACAGGGTAAAGGCGACGTAGGCCCAGAACGACAGCCCGAGGACAATGGTGGCCATGCTGGCAATTTTGGTCAGGCTGGCCAACACGCCGAGGATAAACACCTCCACCATGCTCCATGGCCCCAGGGTGAAGATAAAACGCGCCCAGAGGCGATGTCCAATCACCGCCCGGCGTTTGAGAATGATCGGAATCAGCACCAGTAACAGGCTGAGAATAATCAGTGCCGGGACGATAATGATAAAGGCCAGGACAAAAAAACTCAGCACTTCGCTGCCGTTACGATAGAGCTCCTGAGCACTTTGCAGCAAGGTCATCACCTGTTCGCGGCCACTGGCACGAAAGGAGAGAAACGGGTAGACATTAGCCAGAATCAGGAACACCAGACCGGCCAGGGCAAAGGCGGTGGAGCGTTCCAGGGCACGGTGGCCGCGATGGGTGAGCAGATGGCGACAGCGCGGACAAAATGCCCGCTGTCCTTCGCGCAGGGTGGGCAGTTCGACGATCAGATCACAATCCGGGCAGGTGAGATGGGGCATACAGTCGTCGCTCGTGGTTTAGACCTGAATCCGTGAATCAGGTTAAGATAGAGTGTCTAGGCGGCAAAGAATTTTAATACTATATTACTACACACCTCATGGGTAGTATTTCGTGTGGGTTAACAGGGCAACCGCATCTAAATTTCCAGCATTAACTGGTTGTAGTTGACACGAAATCAGCAAAACTGGGAATGTCCCCGCGCTTTTGAGGTTTTAGAGGGGGCTGTCCCAGTTTTTTGCGCCGCGAATCACTGGTGTTCCATCGTCCGTAAACATCTGGGACAGCCCCCGATGACCCTGGGGACAGTCCCGAGTTTACTTGCGTCACATGATTTTGTTGCAAATCTGCTAAACGGTTCCGAATTTAGATGCGGTTGCCCAGTGTGTGGTAATCATCGATCGGGTAATTGTCATAAACGGTCAAACCGGCTAAGATCGGTAATGCCTATGGTTGGCAAATGTATTATCGGATATTTGTTTAACACGGACCCGGCTGCAGGACAGTCGCAGGAGCGTTTATGGAGACAAACTGTCAACTGATTGTGAATGCCGATGATCTGGGCTGGGCTCCCGGCCGCGACCGTGGGATTTTTCGCACTGTTGAGCAGGGAATTGTCACCAGTGTGTCGCTGTTTGCCAACGGCTCCACCTTTGCCGAGGCCGTGTGCGAACTCAAACAGAGCGATGTCGGCGTCGGCGTCCATCTCAACCTTTCCGAAGGACGTGCCCTTACCGGGCCGATTCGTGGTCTCACGGATGAGCAGGGGATTTTTCTCGGCAAGCAGCGGTCGCGGGTGGTGTTTGCCACTGGCGGTTTTGATCACCAGGCGGCAGGTGAAGAACTGCGCTGCCAGATACAGCGGCTATTAGACGCTGGTTTGGAGCTTGATCATATCGATTCCCACCAGCACATGTTTCTGTTCCCGACGTTAACACCGTTAATGGTTGAGCTGTGTGATTCTTTTCAGATCGGCGCGACGCGGCTTCCATGGCCGGCGGAAGATCCCTTTGCCGATCCTGCACCACCGCTCGGTGATGAGTTGCGCCTCTATCGTCACTATGCTGCGGATGTTCAGCGGGCAACCTGTGAAGCGCAACTGTTTACCCCCGACGGCCTGTGGGGGATGCCGCTGCTTAATTGCCTTGATGAAGCGGCGTTGTTGACACTGATCGCGCAATTGACTCCGGGGTGCTGGGAGCTGATGGTGCATCCTGGCGACGAGGATGACGGCATCCCGTTTTGCGGCCCGCAACGGCGGCGCGAACAACAGGCCCTGACCGCCGCCAGCGTCCGCCACGCCATTGAGCAGCACGGCATCACCCTCACCAGCTTTGGAGCGGCCCAGTGCGTATCCTGATCGGCTCGCCCGAACGTGATCACGCCACCGGAAACTGGGTGACGGCTAGCCGTTTTCGCCATAGCCTCGAAAAGTGGGGGCACCGGGTGAGTCAGTGTTATCTGCCGCCACAGTGTACGGCGCTGGATGAGGCGGTCGCCGCCCATCAGCCCGACCTGTTGTTATTGCTGCACGCCTATCGTACCGGTCGCCCCTGGCTCGAAGGGGGACAGTGTGACAATCTGCCGACGGTGATGTTTCTCAGTGGCACCGATGTCAACGAGGGGCTGTTTGATGCCGAACAGGCGCCGGTCATTGAGCAGGTGATGAGCCGCGCCGGTGCGTTGCTGGCTCACAATCCGCTGTTGGTCGCTCAGGTTGCTGAGCGTTATCCGCACCTGGCCGGCAAGCTGTATCCGTTGCCGCCTGCCGTTGAGTTGGGCCGCATCCCCTATGATTTACGTCAACTGCATCACATAGCGGAGCATGCGCTGCTGTTTCTCTGCCCCGCCGGCATCCGCCCGGTGAAGGGGGTGTTGTCGCTGATTGAGTTGTTTGATCAGTTGCCCGCGCAACCCGAACACTGGCAGCTGGCCTTTTGTGGTCCGGTGCTTGATGCCGACTACGCCCGGCAGTTTTTCGCCGCCGTCGAACAGCGCCCCTGGGTACATTACCTTGGCACCATTGCGCCCGATGCCATGGCCGCCGCCCTGCAACAGGCAGATGTGGTGATGAACAACTCCACCTCCGAAGGGCTGTCCCATGCCCTGCTCGAAACCTCCAGCCTTGGGCGACCGATCCTCGCCCGCGATATCCCCGGCAATCGGCCCATCGTCGATCACGATGTCAACGGCCTGCTCTACCACGATCAAGCCAGCTTTATCGACAGCGCTACGCGGCTGATTGAAGACAGCGCCCTGCGCCGCCGTTTGGCGCAGCCGCGCGCTGAGCGTTATTATCCCGATCGTGAAGGAGCGATGCTGCATCGGCTGTGTGAGCAGGTGTTGGCGAAATGGCAAAGCCATACTCGTTGACGTCGGCTGCGGGGACGAACTTATCCACTGGGACGTGTCAGAAAGCGGTCGCTGTGGTCATGAGCATAACGTATGGGTAAATCAAACAAAAGGCTTACCGCCCGTATCGACCGCGTCCTTGAAGGGCTTGAGTTATCCACAGTTTTTATCACGCAAACGGTTTGTGGGGTGACTATCCACACCAACTGTTGAAAAGTTTTGGGATTAATCCTCACGGGCAAATTTTCCCGTTATTTTACGGGGGGATTAACGGACTGCCTAAAAAAGTGGCAGTGGCGGAATTGTTCTTTTCTTTAAGTTGCAGCTGTCATGATTGTGGATACTGTATACGTTATCTGCGGTCATAGGCTGTCTGCTATCGGCGGATTTTTTAGCTGGCGGGATGGCAGATGTCATCATTCTGCTACATCTAAGTCCTTTTACTTGGGGGACAGCCCCCTCTGGTCTTCCCCTTAAGGGGCTGTCCTCGGCCTTGACTGAATCGTTACGAACAATGATCAAAAGGAAACCTTCAATGAAGTGATCACATTGATGCCGGGATCATTGTAGAAATCCATCGTATTTAGATGATTGCGATACTTTTTATCGAAAAGATTCTCGATATTCACGCTCAAGGTAATATCTTTAAGATTTCCATAATCGAATCTTATCCCGCTACGCAGATTGAAAAATGTATAGCTGGGGGTCTCACTTTCACCCGGTGCAGGGTGATCTTGAGCAGCATAAAAATTACCGCCGAACTCGCACCAGTAGCGCAAACCATTATCGAGGTGATCGTGCCAGCGCACGCCGAGAACACCATTGAGGGGCGGGATGGTATTCAAACGGTCATGACTGTTACGGTTCCGACCGACAACATAAGCCATATTGGCAAAAACAGTTAACTCCTGAAGCATATCAAACTCCAGGGAACCATCGCTGCCGTAGAGTTCAGCCTCGGAGACGTTGACATACTCAAGCGCGTCCATACCGGCAAAGGTGTTTCCGTTATTCAACAGATCGATATAATCGGTCACCTGATTATAGAAGCCGCTGACCGAGCCCCTGAACTGCCGATAGTTGAACTTGAAACCAATATCGGCATTGTGCGAATATTCCGGATCAAGGTCAGGACTGCCGATAATCATATAGGAACCGCTTCTGGTTGAGTAACGCTCAAACATATCGGGAGCTCTGAACCCGGAGGAGAGATTGCCGGTCACGTGAACATGGTCGGTCAACACATAGAAGAGTCCGAGGTTAAAGGTCACCGCGTCATCGCTTTGGCTGTTGAAATGGTTGATCGTGGTTTGTGAACCGACGAAGTTACCGCTGCTGTCGTATTTGTCGCTGGTAAAAGGGCTATCCTTGGCATCGGAAACAAAATAGTCATAGCGCAAGCCTGCCAGTACTGTTATGCGCTCGCCCAAAAGGATTTCATCCTGTGCAAAGAGGCCGAAATGATCCCGATCGCAGTCAGGTGTCGGCTTGAAGGTCAGATCCTTAACACTATTGTTATTGTTGTTCTTTTTGACCGTAATATATTCGTCACCATCAGCCTCTTCGGCGACAAACTCACACCCGAAAACCAGACGATCATTTTGACCAAGATCAACACCCCCTTGCAGTGAAGCGCCAAAGGCTGAGGTCTCAAACTCATTGCTTTTTAACGTGTAAACAGGCTTCTTTAGGCTGTGGAAGAGATAGGGTCAAGTCTGCTGTTGACTTATGTTTGGAGCGAGGTAAGATTTTCTTATGTCGAGACCACTACGCATAGAATATCCTGGAGCCTGGTACCACGTAATGAATCGTGGTCGACGGCGAGAAGACATTTTTGAGGACAAAGGGGATTACCTCCTTTTTCTTGATGTGTTGCGCGATACGGCAAAAATGTGGAACCTGAAAGTTGCCGCTTATTGTCTGATGTCCAATCATTATCACCTGCTGGTGCAGACACCGGAAGGCAATCTTTCCCGTTGCATGCGTCATTTGAACGGCGTGTACACCCAACGTTACAATCGCAAGCATGGTCATGACGGCCAGTTGTTTCGAGGACGCTACAAAGCGGTGCTGGTTGAAGAGGATAACTATCTGCTGGAGTTGTTGCGCTATATTCATCGCAATCCGCTGGTGGCCGGTATGGTTTCAGAGCTGGATGCGTATAATTGGAGCAGCCATTGCGGATATCTTGCCCACGAAAAAGGGTGGGAATGGCTGCATCGAGACAAGCTGCTGAAGATGTTTTCAAAAACAAAAAAGTTGGCGTTTGCCGAATATCTTACCTTTGTGAATCAGCAGGATTCCGACGAAATACAGCACTTTTATTCGAAAGAAGAAAACCTTGTCCTCAGGGCAAGGTCAGAGATCATAGGCTTTGCCATATGAACGACTCAATGTTACCCCATTAGGAGAGTTGTCCCCACAACTATCACCTAA
>JAGGYC010000001.1 GCA_021162745.1 Desulfuromonas sp.
ATATTATATCGCATCATTATTTTGATATAGATGCCGAGCAAATCTATTGGGTCTGTGAGCATAAAATGCAACCGCTGGCTGACACCCTGAACAAAATCATTCAAGACATAAAAAAATCCGAGACAGAAACGATTTAGTCTCGTGCAATTGGATGCGGAGTGTTAAAGGCAAACAAGGTCAAAGGCATATTTACAGGGATGACGGCGGATAAGAGCGGATAACACCTTGAAGGTCAAAACCGTATCTCGCGCCAAGCCGCAAAGGACGCCAAGAAGAGCAAAAGCAAGATCGTGTTTTTTTAAAGGTTTTGATTTACCCTTGGCGGCCTTGGCATCTTGAGAGAACGAAGAGAACGGGCGCGAGGATGGTCGTGAGGTTTCTCCTACTTTGACAATAAGCGTCGTTGCAACAGCGATTCCATATCTCGCCGCCCATCGACAATCAACAGAATGTAGATGGTCTTGTCTGTTACCCGGTAAATAATGCGGTAGGGTTTGAAAAATATTTCGCGGTACTCCCGAATGCCAAGTACGATCAGTTCGTTCGGGTAACTGCCGTGTTGGGGCGACTCGGATAAACTGTTGAGTGCTTTTTCGATCTGGCTGAGAACGTAATCGGCTTTCCCCTCAACATCGTGACGGGTAATATAGTCGTAGAGTTCTTCAAGGTCTTCAGCTGCATCATTGGTCAGCATCACCGATAAAGACATGATCACTTATCCTTGCGGCTGCGTAGGCGGTCAATAACGGAGGTGGCCGATTGAACCTTGCCTTCTGAGATCTGAGTGTTGCCCAAGGCGAGAATTTTCAGCAATGCCATGGTTTGTTGCGTTTCTTCAAAGCTCTCAATGTCTTGAATGACCACCTTGGCCTCGCCGTTTTGGGTGATGATCATCGGTTCGCGCTGTTCTTTCAAGGTGCGTACAATCTCTGCTGCGTGAGCCTTGAGATAGCTGATAGGTTTGATCTGGGTGGAAAGTTTCATGGATAACTCCTGTTTCGGGTGGGTTGGTCTAAATTTAGTTCGAATGTGGTCCGGTGTCAAGGGGGCTGAAATCTGCTCTCTTGTTTAATGCCCTAAAAAGGTCAAAACCGTATCTCGCGCCAAGCCGTAAAGACGCCAAGAAGAGCAAGGGCAAGAACAAGGTCTTTTTTTTTGTTTTAGACCCTAACCCCGAATTCTTGGTTTTGCATTTGCCCTTCTCTGCGCTCTCTGCGTCTTGAGAGAACGAAGTGAACGGGCGTGAGGCCGGTTTTAAAAGGTTTTGCCCTCATCCGTCCTTATCCGCTTTTATCCCTGTAAAAACAAAGCTTTTGCCCCTCGCCTTTCCCCCCACCATTATTTTTATAATTTTTTTCACTTTTTTACTAAACAATCCAAAACAACCAGCCGAAGAGTTATGAGACGAGAAGGAAAAAAGGCTGAAAAGCTTACAATATCCATCAGCGTCAATCGGGGAAAACACGGCAGAAGGAGGTGACATAAAAGTTAAGTCCATCAGCATGCATCAACCACCCCGTAAACAGTAAATGTAAGTGCAGCACAATACACAGGGTGTTAACCTAAAACTTAAAACCTAACACCTAAAACCGAACCAAACAGGGCAAGGATGCCCGCAAACAACTCATGGAGGAAACAACTCATGGCAATTACAATTAACACTAACGTCGCTTCCCTTAATGCCCAACGTAACCTGGGCGCATCTCAAAGTAACCTGAACAAGTCGATGCAACGCCTGTCTTCAGGTCTGCGTATCAACAGCGCTAAAGATGATGCTGCGGGACTGGCCATCTCCGACCGTATGACCGCGCAGATCCGTGGTTTGAATCAGGCATCTCGTAACGCTAACGATGGTATCTCCTTGGCACAAACAGCTGAAGGTGCTTTGCAGGAAAGTACCAATATCCTGCAACGTATGCGTGAGATCTCTGTTCAGTCTGCAAACGATACCAATACTGCTTCAGACCGTTCCTCCCTACAGGATGAAATGGATCAGTTGTTGTCGGAGATGGATCGGATTTCAACCACCACCCAATTCAACGGAAAGAACTTGCTCGATGGTTCCATGACAAGTGCCACTTTTCAGGTTGGTGCAAACGCTGGTCAGACCATCTCTTTCTCTATTGGTGCAGCCGGTGCTTCTGACCTTGGTCAGATTGCAAAAGAAACTGGTGGTGTTGTTACAGGTACCGCATCCAGCGGTTCTAACATGACCATTAATGGTACGAATGTGATTGATTCCTCCACTGTTGTGGATGGTCTTAACGGTAAATCAAGTGGTAGTGCCTTCGCCATGGCAAAAGCCATTAACGGCAGTGGCACTTCGGTTCGGGCGGAGGCACAGGCTACCACACTGAACGTTGCAACTGCTGTCGCTGGTAACGATGGATCTGAGACATTGGATATCAACGGGGTGACAGTGCTCGACGGTACTGCGGGTGGCGCATTGACAATTGACGAACTTGCAGACCAGATCAATGTTCACTCTTCTGCAACTGGTGTTACTGCGACCGTTAACGGAACGGGCCTCGATATGACGGCTTCTGACGGCCGGGATATCGACATCACAACGGCTGGTGATGGTACCGGCGCTAACAACTTTACGGTCGCCACTAACAGGGGCTCGGTTAAGTTGACCTCTGCGGAAAATATCGTCATGAACGGGACCGCCCAAACGGCACTTAATATGACAGGTACAACTATTGCCAAGGATACAAGTACTCTGACGGCAATTGATGTAACCACCGTTTCAGGCGCATCTGAAGCAATTGATCGGCTTGATACCGCACTATCGTCCATTGACACTATTCGCGGTGGTCTGGGTGCGATTCAGAACCGTTTTGAGTCGACTATTGCCAACCTGAACAACGTTTCAGAGAACCTTTCAGCTGCACGTTCTCGTATCCTTGATGCAGATATCGCTCAGGAAACCTCAGCGATGACTAAGAACAACATTCTGCAACAAGCTGGTGTATCGATCCTGGCGCAAGCCAACCAGGCACCTCAGTTGGCTCTGTCACTACTGGGCTAAGTTAAGGGAACAGCTACAACATTGGGGCCAGCTTCGGCTGGCCCTTTTTCCCCTGTGCCGTGTGCGAGATAAGGCAGGGGAGGGGGACTTATGAAAGTAGAGTCAGTTGGTGTTGCCGGAAGTGCCATGCCTCAGATGCCCAAGGCTTCTGAGCAGGTTGAACTTGAGCGCAACAAAAAAAAGGATGTGGCGGAAGAATCCACTGCCGCAGCGGAAAAGAGCAGTGTTCAGCCCGAAGAATTACTGGAGCAGATCAAAGGGTTGACTGAAGACGGTTTATACAGCGTACGATTTGAAAATGATGATGATGCTAATCAGCTGGTGGTTAAGGTGGTTGACCGTGAAACGGATGAGGTGATCCGTCAGGTCCCGGCGGAGGAAGTTCTTGAGCTTTCGAAGCGGCTGGATGATCTACGCGGTAACATTGTCAATACTCAGGGCTAACACCCAAACATTTTTTACAGGGATGAAGGGGATGCAAGGGATACACCCTGAACCCTTTGTTTCTCGCGCCAAGCCGCAAAGAGCGTCAAGAAGGTCTTAACCCTAAAACCTTATTTTGTTTTGATCTTAAAACTTAGCGAATTTGGCGTCTCGCCTTAATGTGCCTACTTTTGGTGAGAGAGTGTAGCGAACGGGCGCGAGAACAGATTCTGAACTTATCCCTTCTATCCCCTCCATCCCTGTTCGCAGGTTAAGGGTTTAAATGGGCTAATATCCTTGCACGAGTCAGGGGTGTACTACCCCGGAAAAGGAGTCGGTTATGTCCATCACATTTGGTGGTTTAGCCACAGGTTTGGATACCAACGCCATTGTTGATCAGCTCATGGAACTGGAACGGCGTCCGATTACCCGTTTGCAAACTGACAAAACCTGGTTTCAGTCTCGGCAAGCATCGTACACAGCCTTTGACGTCAAGTTAACGGGCTTCTTGTCGAGCATCGAGAATCTCGGTTCCAGTGACGAACTGCGTCAGAAAACGGTATCGGCAGGCAGTGAAGATTTTTTTTCTGTCAGTGCCGGTGTTGATGCTTTGCCGGGTACGAGTTATCAGGTCGAGGTGGTGTCGCTGGCCCAAGTGCAAAAAAGTGTTTCCCAAGGCTACGTCGATAAAGCGGCCAGTTCTTTTGGGTCTGGAACCTTGAGTTTGACCGTTGGCGACAATGAACAGCTGGATATTACCATTGACGCAAGCAATAACTCCTTGGAAGGGATTATGGCGGCTATCAATGAGGCTGATGCCGGGGTGTCGGCATCGATCATCAATGATGGTACCGATTCGTCCTATCGACTGGTGATCACCGGCGATGATGTCGCAACCTCTTTTTCTCTCAGTTCAGATCTACCCACTTTTAATGGTGACGTGACCAGCCTGACCACCGGTGGTTATTTGGATGAAAATGCCAAGTTGATTGGTGGTGGGGCGATTACGTTGTCTACCGGTCATGACATCACGTTGTCAGAGTCTACTAATTCGCTTGCCGATATTCGCGATGCCATCAATGCCGAAACGGCGACCACTGGTGTCAGTGCCCTGATTGAAGACGATGGCAATGGCGGTTTCCGTATGAATCTCACCGGGGGAACGATATCCTCGACCACCTTGACCGGTGGTGCCGGCAATGACCCATTTTCTTTTACTTCGACTCAGACGGCTTCTCAGGCCCATATTCGTGTCGATAATATTGATATTTATTCCGATAGTAACACGTTAGATGAAGCGATCCCCGGTGTGACCGTGGATCTGACCCAGGCGGAAGAGGGAACTCAGACCAATGTGAGCGTTAAGTTGGATGAAGATGGTATCAAGTCGCAGATTCAGTCGTTTGTTAAAGGCTACAATGATGTGGTCTCCTTTGTTACTTCGCAGTCGCACATTGAGGGGTCTTCTGGTGGTATTCTGGGCGGAGATTCGGGTCTGAATATGGTCAAGCGTCGTTTGCAAAACATGTTGACTTCCATGGTTGACAACAGTGGTAGCTTTGCGGCCTTGTCCCAACTGGGACTA
Organism: Desulfuromonas sp.; assembly: GCA_021162745.1. Classification (GTDB taxonomy): domain Bacteria; phylum Desulfobacterota; class Desulfuromonadia; order Desulfuromonadales; family Desulfuromonadaceae; genus Desulfuromonas. The sequence goes on from JAGGYC010000001.1 coordinate 5,040, forward strand.
GAAACCCAGAAAGATGGCACCATTAGTCTGGATGACGAAAAACTCACTGATGCGATTCAAAATGATCTGGACAGTGTTGAAAAATTGTTGGTTGGTGAGGACGGTAAAGATGGTATTGCCGTGATGTTCCAGAACTATTTGGAAGACATCACCGATTCTACCGACGGCTTGCTGGCTGGCAATAAAACCAGCACGGAATCCAATGTCAAGCGCATTGATTCGCGGATTGAACAGATTGAGTTGCGTCTGGAACACAAAGAAGAAACCTTGCGATCCAAGTTTTACAATCTGGAGCAGCTTGTCAGCGGCATGAATTCGCAGAGTAGTTTTTTAACTGCCCAGCTTAAGGGGCTTGAAAACTTATGGAATTATAAAAAATGAATGCCTATACACAGCAGTATCAGCAAAATCAGATCCTTACGGCCTCGCCTGAGCAGATTCTTATCATGCTGTACGATGGTGCGATCCGTTTTACCCGTCAGGCGATGATGGGGATTGAGTCCGGCAATTCTGTCATGAAAGTTGAGGGCATTAGCCGGGCCATGGCCATTATTACCGAGTTTGCCAATACTCTTGATCATGAGATTGGTGGTGAGATTGCGGCCAATCTGGATGGCTTGTACCATTTCATGATCCGCGAACTGATCCAGGCGAATCTTAACAGCGATATGGACAAGCTCAAGGTGGTTGAAGGACTGCTGGTTGAGTTACGACAAACCTGGGGCGAAGCCATTGTGATTGCACGTGAAGAGGCCGTCAATCAATCTGCGCCAACGCCTCAGCCTCCTGAAAACTACAAGCCGTTGACGGCGGCTGGGTAGGTTCTGCACTTCTATCTCGCGTCAA
>JAGGYC010000151.1 GCA_021162745.1 Desulfuromonas sp.
CGCAAATAGGGGAACATCACTGTTGAACAGTGGTTGTTGGTCAGCACGTCGAGTTCGGCATCGGTGAATGATCGATGTAATTCAAACAGGCCGACCCCTTCGAGCAAGATAGAAAATGGAGCCGATTTGTCATCGAAGTTGATACTGAGAAAAACCTTGAGACGATTCTGACGGGATTCGTGACGAATCTTAAATTCGGTCTGAACCTTGGCTTCAGTCAGGTTGCTGTTGAATTTGTCGTTCAGGGAAAAGTTGAGGCGATGGATGCGGAAATCGATAAATGAAAAATCTGATGTTGAATTCATGCGCTTGTTTTAGCATTGGCGACCTGTTTACGCAACCTTCAAATCGGCTTAAATCTGATAGGATTGTTGTCTGCCGTGGCCTGTCATGTCGCTGAAAATCAACACTGAGACAACTGTGAAACGGGTCGTGGCAAAGAATGTGCTACGGTGATTTTAAATAGAAATTGAGTCGGATTCGCGACTGTGGATATAGATGGCGGGAACGAGGGCACTGTTTTTATCTTGAGTGGGGAGTGTCTCTTTGTGATTACATAAGAAATTTACTGCCGCCAGACTCAAGCTGGAGATTGTAATCAAGATAAGCACGATTGAAATTATATTTTCAGTAAAACGCCTGAAGCGGTGGTCAGAATACGGTTGTTGACGTACTGAAAATGGTTTGTGTTGTGCTGATCGCATGAGAGAATCCTTTAGTCGCAGTAAAGTGTTTACTACTTGTCGGTTCGATGATGCAAAAGGATTAGGGATATTTGGGGGATTATTTCTTTACAAAAAAAATGAATCTGACTAGTCTTACACGCTCAGAAAAATGTACACCATATGAGGATTTATGAACCAGAAGAATATTCGAAATTTTTCCATTATTGCCCATATTGATCATGGTAAATCTACCTTGGCAGACCGCCTGCTCGAAGAGACGGGAACCCTGACGGATCGGGAAAAAGCAGATCAGTTTCTCGACAAGATGGATATAGAGCGGGAGCGTGGCATCACCATTAAGGCTCAGGCTGTGTGCCTTAACTATAAGGCCGACAACGGTGAAGATTACACCCTTAACCTGATTGACACTCCCGGCCATGTCGATTTCACCTATGAGGTCAGTCGTTCGTTGACTGCCTGTGAGGGTGCGCTGCTGGTTGTCGATGCCTCTCAGGGGGTTGAAGCGCAGACCCTGGCGAACGTTTACCTGGCTTTGGATGAAGATCTTGAAATCTTCCCGGTGCTGAACAAGGTGGACCTGCCTGGTGCTGAACCGGAGCGGGTCAAGGAAGAGATTGAGGAGATCATCGGCTTGGATACCAGTGACGCCATTGTCGCCAGTGCCAAGGAGGGGATTGGCATTCATGACATCCTTGAGCGCATTGTTGAACGGGTTCCGCCTCCACAGGGGGATCCCAGTGCCCCTCTTAAGGCGTTGATCTTTGATTCCTGGTACGACTCCTATCAGGGCGTTGTCGTCATGATTCGCATTGTTGATGGCGAACTGAAAAAGGGCGACAAGATTGAGTTGATGGCCAGTAAGGGAACCTATGAAGTTCTCAAAGTCGGTGTCTTTTCCCCTGAGGCGACTCCTTGCGATGCGTTGCGGGCCGGCGATGTCGGATTTATGATCGCCGGGATCAAGGTGGTTCAGGACGCCAAGGTGGGTGATACCATTACCCATTTACACCGTCGCGCTGACCAGGCTCTGCCTGGTTTTAAAGAGGTGAAGCCGATGGTGTTCTCCGGGTTGTACCCCATTGACACCAGCGAATATGAGATGCTGCGCGATGCGTTGGAGAAGCTGCAGCTCAACGATGCCGCAATCAGTTATGAGCCGGAAAATTCGATGGCGCTTGGTTTCGGCTTTCGCTGCGGGTTTCTCGGTCTGCTCCACATGGAGATTATTCAGGAACGCTTGGAGCGTGAATTCAATATCGACCTGATCACCACCGCGCCAACAGTTGTCTACAATGTGACCACGGTCAAGAACGAGTTGCTCAGGGTGGATAGCGCCAACAAACTGCCTGAAGTCCAATATATTGATAAAATCGAGGAACCCTTTATCCTTGCCTCAATCCATGTGCCGAATGAGTTTGTCGGTTCAATTCTGGCGTTGTGTGAAGAAAAGCGTGGCGTTCAGCGGGAGATCAAGTACCTGACTGAGAGCCGGGTGATGATCGTCTATGAATTGCCTCTCAACGAGATTGTGATGGATTTTTATGATCGTCTTAAGTCGATCAGTCGTGGTTATGCTTCTCTGGACTACGAACATCTCGATTATCGTCCGAGTAAGCTGGTAAGAATGAATGTCATGATCAACGGTGAGGTCGTTGATGCCCTGTCGTTGATCGTTCATCAGGATAAGGCTCAGCTGCGGGGTCGTGACCTGGTCTCCAAGATGAAAGAATTTATTCCGCGGCAGCAATACGTTGTGGCCATTCAGGCGGCCATCGGTGGCAAAATCATTGCCCGTGAAACGGTCAAGGCGCTGCGTAAGGATGTAACGGCAAAATGTTATGGCGGCGATATCAGCCGTAAACGCAAATTGCTGGAAAAACAAAAAGCGGGTAAAAAGCGGATGAAGCAGATCGGCAGTGTTGAATTGCCTCAGGAAGCGTTCCTGGCCATCCTTAAAGTTAAAGAGTGATGGCGTCGCAAAAAGTCCGCCCTACTGCGTTACAGTATTTTTTCAAGACCTCGACATACTCTGTATGCCTTCGCCCTTGAAAAAACACTAAGCCTTGTTGGACGAAATTTTTGCTTAGCCATCAAAGAATGGAAACAATGTCTAAACAAGAAAAAATTGTCATAAAAAAGCCATGGTATCGTGAATATGCCGAGGCACTGTTTGTTGCCGCGATTCTGGCGCTGATTATTCGCACCTTTGTTGTCCAGGCGTTTAAAATTCCATCGGGTTCGATGGAGGATACCTTGTTGATCGGCGACCATTTGCTGGTCTGCAAGTTTATCTACGGTACGGATATCCCCTTTATGGATAAGGATGTTTTCCCTTTGACCGACCCTGAGCGCGGGGATGTTATTGTCTTTGAATTTCCCGTTGATGAGGGCAAGCCGTGGCTTGAGCGTAGAGATTTCATAAAACGGATTGTCGGTATCCCCGGTGATGTTATTGAGGTACGCAACAAACAGGTTTACGTCAATGGCGTCCATCAGGATATCCCCCAAGCCGTCCATAAAGAGTCGACGCTGGTTCTACCGGGCAGCCGGATTTCACCAGAAGATCAACGCGACTTCATGCCGCCGGTTACGGTTCCGGAGGGGAATTATTTCGTTATGGGCGATAATCGTGACCGCTCCTATGACAGCCGTTTCTGGGGATTTGTCGATCGCCGGAAAATCAAGGGTAAGGCTTTTATCAAATACTGGTCATGGGACAGAGAAGAACATATGCCCCGTTTAAATCGGATCGGTCGTTTGATTGATTGATTGATACAAACGTTTCAACACAGGATGCCTGATTTGAGAGTCAGGCATCCTGTGTTTTCGTTTAACTCCTACCTCTCTTTTCCCTTCAGTTGAGGTCTCAATGGCTGCGCCCACACCCATGATGCGTCAGTATCTTGAAATTAAAAGCCAGTATCCTGATGCGATCCTTTTTTTTCGCCTTGGCGACTTTTATGAGATGTTTCTCGACGATGCCGTTACCGCATCGCGCGTTCTCGATATCACCCTGACATCACGTAATAAAAATTCCGATGATGAGGTGCCCTTGTGTGGCATCCCCTACCACAGTGCCCAACCCTATATCGCCAAATTGGTCAGCCATGGTTACAAGGTGGCGGTATGTGAACAAGTAGAGGATCCCAAAGAGGTCAAGGGGATCGTTCGTCGCGAAGTGGTGCGGGTTGTAACGCCGGGAATGGTTCTTGAGAGCGACATGTTGACCCCGGATGAGAACAACTATCTGCTGGTGGTGTCGGTGGTCAATGGCCGCTTCGGTATTGCCGTACTCGATATTTCAACGGGGGAATTTCGCGTTACGACCGGAAAAGAGTTCGGAGATGTCGGTCGTGAAATCGCCGGCATCTCACCGAAAGAGATTCTGCTCTGTGAAGCTGAGGGCGAGGTGTTGCGCCGGGGACTCGGTGTGCTATTGCAGGATCGGATGGTAAGTGATCTTCCGGACTGGGCGTTTGATGTCGATGATGCTGAACAGCGCCTAAGGCGGTTTTTCCGTGCCGAAAGCCTCGATGTTTTTGGCTGCCAGAGGATGCCGGAAGCGATCAGTGCTGCCGGTGCGGCGCTGTACTATGTTGAAGAAACACAAAAAACCGCCGTAGACCATGTGCGGACGCTGAAAACCTACCATGTCAGTGACCATATGGTTCTCGACGATTCGACCCGGCGCAATTTGGAGTTGACGGCAACCTTGATCGACGGTAAGCGTGCCGGGTCATTGCTCGGCGCTATGGATCGCACCGTTACCGCCATGGGCGGGCGCAAACTCCGCCAGTGGATCAACCAGCCTCTGCTCGATTGTCGATCCATTGTCTTGCGCCATCAACTGGTGAGCGAATTGGTTGATAAGCCGCTGTTGCGCGACGAACTGCGTGACTGCCTCGATGGTGTCTATGACCTCGAACGCCTCAGCGCCCGGATCTCCATGGCCAGTGCCAACGCCAAAGATCTGATGGCTCTGCGTCATTCTCTGGAACAATTGCCGATTGTGTTACGCCACAGCGCTGAATTGACCTCACCTTTAGGTCAACAGATCCTGGCTGAAATCGACCCGATGGATGACATTCATGCTGTGATTGCCGAGGCCATCGCTGACAATCCCCCCTTTGTGTTGCGTGATGGCGGTCTGATTCGTGACGGCTTCCATGCCGAACTGGATGAGCTGCGTCTGATCAGCCGTGAGGGCAAGGGCTGGATTGCCCGGCTGGAAAAAACTGAGCGGGAACGAACGGCGATTACCACCCTCAAAGTACGTTTCAACAAGGTGTTTGGATACTACATCGAAGTTCCAAGGACCCAGGTTGCCAAAGTCCCCGATGACTATGAGCGCAAGCAGACCCTGGCAAATTCCGAGCGGTATTTCACCCCGGAGCTGAAAGAGTACGAGGATAAGGTTCTCGGTGCCGAAGAGCGACTGGTGGCACTGGAATACGATCTGTTTCAGCAGATCCGCCAGCAGGTGGCTTTGCAGGGCGCCCGCATTCAAAGCACTGCCGAGGCTTTAGCGCGCCTCGATGTCCTGCTGTGTTTTGCGGTGGTGGCTCATGAGCGCAACTATGTGCAGCCGCAGATGGACGAGGGGACACGGCTGGATATTGAGGAGGGGCGTCATCCGGTCATTGAGAGCATGAACCTCGGCGAGCGTTTTATCCCCAATGATGTGCAACTCGATACCGAATCGGATCAATTGTTGATCATTACCGGCCCCAATATGGCAGGTAAGTCGACCTTTATGCGTCAGGTTGCCCTGATCACACTGATGGCGCAAATTGGTTCACTGATACCCGCTAAATCAGCCCATATCGGTGTTGTTGACCGCATCTTTACCCGCGTTGGTGCCAGCGACAATCTGGCGCGGGGTCAATCCACCTTTATGGTTGAGATGAGCGAAACGGCTCACATCCTTAATCATGCGACATCACGCAGCTTGATTATCCTCGATGAGATCGGTCGTGGCACCTCCACCTTCGACGGTGTCAGTATTGCCTGGGCAGTGGCCGAATATTTGCATGACAACAAGGATGTTGCGGCAAAAACACTTTTTGCCACCCATTACCACGAGCTGACTGATCTGGCGTTAACCCGTGACGGCATCGAAAATTTCAACATCGCCGTACGGGAGTGGAATGATCAGATTGTTTTTCTGCGCAAGATCATTCCCGGCGGTGCCAGCCATTCGTATGGTATTCAGGTGGCGCGTCTGGCCGGCTTGCCTGATGTGGTGATAAATCGCGCCAAAGAGGTGTTGAGCAATCTCGAAGGGGGAGAGTACTCCGGGGAGGGTGAGCCTCGTCTGGCCAGGCGTCGAGGAGAGCTGCACACTGATCAAAAAAGTCCACAGCTGTCGCTTTTCAGTGCCGCTGACGATCCGTTGCGCTGTCGTTTGCAACAGCTTGACCTGAACAGCCTGACACCCCTTGAGGCTCTAAATCTGGTGGATGAACTGAAGAAAATGGTCTAGAACATTCGCGGTCAGAATGTGATTTCCTGTCTATTTGTCGAATTTTTCAAGAGGTCAAATGTCACGGTTTCTTCGCTATAGCGTTCTATTGATTTTGTTGTGTGTTACCGTCGTCGCCCATGCCGGCCCTGTTGAAGATTACCGCGCGGCACGCAATTCCTATCAGCAACTACTCACCTCACCCAGCAAACAGCAGTACCGACATCATTGGGATAAGGTCTTTTCCAAGCTCCAGCGCTATGTCGAACGTTATCCGTCGCATAACAAGGCACCATCGGCCTACTATCTGCTCGGCCAGTCCTATGAGAAACTCTACGAGATTTCCAGGGCGAAAAAAGATGCGCGTACCGCTGTCGATTATTATCAGCGCCTGGCCCGGCGCTATCCGTCCAGCAGCCTCGCTGACGATGCTTTACTGTACAGTGCCCGGTTGCAATGCACGAGCCTCGGTGAAGATCAGGGTGCCAGAACAGACTGCGAAGCGATTATGCTGCGCTACAATAAAGGGGACATGCGCTCCGAAGCAAAGTCTCTGTTGCAAAGATTGCCAAAAGCGGCTGCCATCAAAAAGCCTGCCGACATTTCCAGAACAACGGCCCGATCAACCGTCCAAGCTCCGGCCCGATTCGCTGGTATCCGCGTTGACAAAATCCGTCATTCAACGGATAACGACCATACTCGGGTGGTCATTGAACTGAACCAGTTGCCGACTTACACTGTCAATACTCTGCCCTCAAGTCAAAAAAACAACACGTCAGCCCGGCTCTATGTTGATCTGTATCAAACCAAAATAAACAAATCGCTACCGATTACACAAAAACCGCCACAGGGGATTGTCCGCAAAATAAGGATTGGCGTAAACAGCAAGACGACACGGGTGGTCTGTGATCTGGAAAAACTGACCCGCTATAAGGTGGTGACGCTGGACAATCCGCCACGTATTGTGATTGATTTTGCCCGCCACCAAGGGGCGGTATTCCGGTCGAATCGGCCCCAGTTGGAAGTGACACCAACCATTATCGCTAAAGATATCAGCAGTGTTTTGCAGCAGGTTCCGGCGGATCAACCGCTTCGGGTGCGTTTACCGGATGTTGCCGGCAAATCCCGTGGCCGACTAAGGATTGTTGTTGATGCGGGTCACGGTGGCAAAGATCCGGGCGCTGTTGGTCGCGGTAAGCTTTACGAAAAGGATGTTGTGCTTAAGCTGGCAAAAAAACTGGCGTCACGCCTGAGAACCAAGCTCGATTGCGAGGTGTTAATGACTCGTGATCGCGATATCTATCTTCCGCTATTACAGCGAACCGCCTACGCCAATGAAGTCGATGCAGATCTGTTTATTTCGATTCATGCCAATGCCAGTAAGAATAAAAAAGCTCATGGTGTTGAGACCTTTTATCTGAATTTTTCTAAAAATGACAAGGCAGTTGCCGTTGTGGCGCGTGAAAATGGCATGAGCCTGCAGGAAGTTGGCGATCTGGAGTTGATCCTCTTCGACTTGATGGCCAATGCCAAAATCAACGAATCCAGCCGTCTCGCCGCTGAGATCCAGACATCGCTGATTGATAAGCTCAGTCGTAAATATTCGAACGTTAAGGATTTGGGTGTAAAGCAGGGCCCATTCCATGTGCTGCTGGGAGCAACGATGCCTTCCGTTTTGGTCGAGGTGGCATTTATCAGTAACTCCATGGAAGCAAAGCGTTTAAATAGTAGTACGTATCATGAGCGTACTGCTGAAGCGATCGTTGATGGCGTACAGAAGTATTTGCAATCTCAAAACATGTTAGCGAAACGACCGGCCGGACAATGATTGATATTGATGATGTGAAACTACTCGCTTTCTCACATTTAGCTCAGGATCAAGGTGGTTTTGATGCTCATCGTGCCGATTTTCTCAGCGCAAGCAGTGAATTTCGTGATCACCATCAGACTCTGATTCAACAACTGCACCGTGATGGTGGGTCTGGTCGCGATGTTGTGGCGATGATCACATTGATGACGGATCGGTTGATCGAAGCGCTGTTTAATTTTTCTGTTGCCGATTTGCCGCTGACGCAAGCTTGCACGCTGATTGCATTAGGTGGTTATGGACGATCGGAGATGAATCCCCGCTCTGATATTGATCTGATGTTTTTTTGTGAGCATTCCGACACACCCTATATACTTCAATTGTCAGAACGGATGTTGTATCTACTCTGGGATCTTAGCTTTGATGTCGGCCACTGTGTGCGCAATGAAAAAGAGTGTCTGGATATTGCCGAAAAAGACCTTACGGCCTGTACCGCGTTGCTCGATTCCCGTTTTGTATGTGGAGATAAGGCACTGTATAAGCATTATGAACGTGTTGTTTTGCCAACGGTGATGAGTCGCAACAGTCGCTCATTTGTTCGTGAAAAAATGGCTGAACATGCCAAACGGATAAGAAAATACGGATCGTCCGTTTACATCCTTGAACCCAACATTAAAGAGGGGGAGGGGGGACTACGAGATTTGCATACCACGTTATGGATCTCGAAAATGAAATACAAGGTCCATACCCTGCGTGGCTTGGTTATCAAAGGGGTGATGAGTGAGAGCGAAGCGAAAAGTTTTCTCGACTCACTCGATTATCTGTGGCGCATTCGCAATGAACTCCATTATTTGTCCTCGCGAAAAAACGATCAGCTTCACTTCGAACAACAGGAGCAGATTGCTGAGTTCCTTGGCTATAAAAGTAATAAAAATGCTCTGGCCGTTGAGCAATTTATGCAGGATTACTACGAACAGGCGACCCGTGTTGAGCACTTCTCATCCACCTTGATTTCCCGTGCCGCAAATCGTGAACGAGAAGACACAAAGTTTGCCGGTTATCTACGTCGACGAATGATCGAAGATGGCTTCTATGCCCTGCGTGGCGAACTTAATGTTACCCATGACGAGGTCATTGTTGATCAGCCGGAAATGATGATGCAAGCGTTCTGGTTAAGCCAGCGCCACCAACTGAAAATGACTCTGCACCTTAAAACTCTGATTCGTGACAATCTCCACCTGATCAATGACCGTTTGCGTCGATCACGCAAAATGAGTCAGGTTTTTCTCGACATCCTGCGCTATAAACGAGGGGTTTATGAAACTCTGTCATTGATGCATCACCTGCTGTTCTTGAACCATTTTATCCCGGAATTCAAGCGGATTTACTGTCAGGTTCAGCACGATGCTTATCATATCTATACCGTTGATACGCATACGTTGTTTGCCGTCAAAGAGATCGTTCGTCTGTGGCAGGGTGCATATGAAGAAAGCAAGCCGTTACTGACACAAGTAGCGAATGAAATTGAAAAACCGGAACTACTGGTTCTGGCTGTTCTTATGCACGACATTGGTAAAGGGGAGGGGCACCAGCATTGTGAAAAAGGGGCGTTGATGATCCCGACCATCGCGCGACGGCTGGGTTTACATAAAGAAGACAGCCAGCGACTGGAATTTCTCGTTCGTCATCACTTGCAAATGGCTCACATCTCTCAGCGTCGTGACCTTCATGATGACCAGCTCATTGCCCAGTTTGCGACGACCATGGGGATGAGTGAAAACCTGAAGATGTTGTATCTGTTGACGTTTGCCGACATCAAAGCGGTGGGGCCGAATGTCTGGTCGGCATGGAAGGGTTTTCTACTCCAGGAGCTGTATGAAAAAACTTATGAAGTGATGGAGAAAGGAAATTTCTTCAAAGATCAACGTTCTGAGAAAATTCGTAACCGTAAGCGCAAGGTGGTTAAGCTGCTGTCCGACGAGTATGGCAGTAAAACGATCAAGGATTGTCTGCGGAATTTTTCGACGCGTTATTTAATGACATACCGTTCAGCGCAGATTATTGAGCATATCCGTCTGATCCTTGATCGTGGTGATCAGCCGCTATCGCTACGCGTGGTCTATAATCACGAGTTGAGTTACACTGAAGTCACCATTGTTACATTGGATTTTCCGGGTTTATTCGCTAAAGTTGCCGGAGTGATGGCTGCCAATGGTGTCAACATCCTCGCTGCACAAATATTTACGCAGAAAAATGGGATTGCCGTTGATATCTTACAGGTCGGTCGCGATGGTGTTATTTACGATGATGATCGTAAATGGAAATCGATTAAAGAGGATTTGATCTGGTTCCTTGAAGAACGAGGACAGGTTGACGATCTGGTACAAAAACGCAAGAACTCTATTCTGGATCTGTCTCATCCCGTTCCGACGATTCCTCAACGGGTCGATATCGACAATGAGGTTTCCAACGAATACACCGTTATCGATATTACCGCCATGGACCGCGTAGGCTTGTTGTACGAGATTACCAATAGTTTGATACGGATTGGTGTCTATGTCGGTGTATCGAAGATCACGACAAAGGGCGACCGTGCCGGAGATACTTTTTATGTGCAAGACATTTTCGGCCATAAAATTGTCCAGCCGGAAAAAATTGACGAATTACGTGACACCTTACTCAAGGATTTAAGTGAACAGAGCTGAGCCGATACAGATACTTGAAAGCTTTCTCAACTATCTGAGTGTTGAGCGCGGGCTATCTGATAATACGCTCGAATCTTATGCACGCGATTTGCAACGCTACCTGACCTTTCTTGATCAGCATGGCCGACAAGATCTCGACAGTGTTATACAGCGAGATGTGCTGGATTTTTTTACCCAGGTAAAAGATGAGGGTCTCGGAGTACGAAGTCGAGCGCGACTGCTTGCTGCCATGCGTGGCTACCACAGTTTTGCCGTTGAGGAATGTCAGTTAACCAACAATCCATTGATTCGATTGACGACACCGCGGATGTTGCAAACCCTCCCTGACACATTGAGTGTTAAGGAGGTTGAGAAATTATTGCAAATCGGCGATGATGGCCAACTACTCACCCATCGGGATCAGGCCATGCTTGAGCTGTTGTATGCAACAGGCTTGCGGGTCTCAGAGTTGGTGGGATTGCAACTCAGCGATGTTCATCTGAATAGCGGTTATTTGCGTACTCTTGGCAAGGGAGACAAGCAACGGATTGTTCCCATCGGTGAGGTCTCGATTGAGCTGTTAACAGATTATCTGCAATCGGTTCGTCCGGCACTGGCTAAAGGGCGGATGCTCAGTGACTGCGTGTTCCTGAACCGCTCGGGCAAGGGATTGACACGCCAGGGTTTCTGGAAGATGATAAAACGCCGTGCCTTGCAGGCCGGCATTCGCAAAAATGTCACGCCTCACACGTTGCGCCATTCGTTTGCTACCCACCTGCTGGAAAACGGTGCGGATCTGCGGGTGGTACAGATGCTGTTGGGGCATGTGGATATCGCAACAACGCAAATTTATACTCATGTAACACGTGAACATGTACGTCGTGTTCATAAAACATTTCATCCCCGCGGCTAGTCGCGGATTACGAGGATTGTATGAAATATCTGGTATTGCTTGGCGACGGTATGGCTGATGAACCTCTGGAGGAGCTTGATGGTAAAACTCCACTGGATTATGCCAAAACTCCCAATATGGATCGACTGGCCGCCGGCGGTGAATTAGGTCTGGCGGAGACGGTGCCGGACGGGTTCCATCCCGGCAGTGATATCGCTAATTTGTCCGTATTCGGTTACGATCCGGCCAGCTGTTACAGTGGGCGCTCTCCCCTGGAAGCGGCAAGCATGAATGTTGCTCTGGGCCCGAACGATGTGGCGTTTCGCCTTAACCTGGTGGATATCATTCACCATTACGGCAAGCTCTATATGGAAGATTTTGCTGCCGGGCATATCTCTACCGAGGACGCCCGACAGATTATCGACACTTTGCAGGCGGAACTGGGCGATGAGAACTTCGAGTTTTACACCGGCGTCTCCTATCGTCATCTGCTGGTGTGGCGCAACGGCAAAGATCAGATGACCTTTGTTCCACCCCACGATATTATCAACCAGAGCATTGAAGATAAGCTGCCGAAAGGGGAGGGTTCTGATGAGCTGATCCTGCTGATGAATACAGCACAGATGTTGCTCAGTAATCACCCCGTTAATATCCGCCGTCTCAATGAAGGCAAGGTACCAGCTACCTCCATCTGGTTATGGGGACATGGCAAAGCGCCGCAGATGGAGACCTATCAACAGAAATTTGACCTGAGCGGTGCTGTGATCTCAGCGGTTGATTTGATCAAAGGGATCGGTATCTATGCCGGTCTTGAGGTGATCGAAGTGCCGGGGGCAACAGGCTACATCGACACCAATTATGTCGGCAAGGCCGAGGCGGCCATTGACGCGTTGCAGCGCCACGATTTTGTCTATGTTCATGTTGAAGCGCCTGACGAAGCGGGTCATTCCGGTGATCTACAGGAAAAGATCAAGGCGATTGAGCTGTTTGATGAGCAGGTGGTCGGCACCATCCTCGCAGCGGGAGATCGTCTGGGCGATTACCGGGTGCTGGTGATGCCGGACCATCCAACGCCGGTCAGCTTGCGTACCCACACCCAGGATCCGGTTCCTTATATCCTCTATGCCTCGGATGGCAGTCTGGCTGAAAATGACAATCAGACCTATTGCGAGCGGACGGCCGGGCTGTCAGGCCACAAGTTTGAGTATGGGTACCTGTTGCTGCCCCACCTGCTGGGACGGAGTTAACTCCTGATGGTGTCCCCAAAAGTGCAATTGCGGGCGCAACTGTGGCGACAGATTGCCGCCAACAAGATGGCGATGGCCGGTGCAATCATGATTTTGAGCATGTTTGTACTGGCGGCTCTGGCTCCGCTGATTGCGGCGGACCCCGGTGCCGTTGATGTGTCGCGCCAGCTACAACCACCGAGTTTCCATGCCTGGTTGGGTACGGACGATCTCGGTCGGGATGTCTTTTCCCGCATTGCCTACGGGGCACGTATTTCGTTGTTGGTCGGTTTTGTTGCCGTCGGTATCGCCACAGTTGTTGGCATTGCCGTTGGTGCCTTAGCCGGATACTATGGTGGTTGGGTCGATACCATTGTCATGCGCTTTGTCGATATCATGCTCTGTTTTCCGTCCTTTTTTCTCATCCTGGCGGTGATTGCCTTTCTGGAACCATCGATTTGGAACATCATGATCATCATCGGTCTGACCGGCTGGATGGGAGTCGCTCGTCTGGTACGGGCGGAGTTTCTCTCTTTGCGTGAGCGTGATTTCGTTCTGGCGATCCGTTCTCTTGGAGCGAGCGACACACGCATCATCCTGCGCCATATCCTCCCTAATGCCCTGTCACCGGTGCTTGTTTCGGCGGCCCTCGGTATCGCCGGGGCGATCCTTACCGAGAGTGCCCTTTCTTTTCTCGGCATTGGTGTCCAGCCGCCAACCCCGTCATGGGGAAACATGCTGATTGTCGGCAAACAGACCCTGGGCACGGCCTGGTGGTTGTCGTTTTTTCCCGGCATGGCAATTCTTATTACGGTATTGGGTTATAACTTGTTGGGGGAAGGTTTACGTGATGCTCTCGACCCTCGTTTGAAAAGATAATAAATGAAAATTGGTCGCAACGAACCTTGCCCGTGCGGCAGTGGTAAAAAATTCAAAAAATGTTGTTCTGCACCATCCTGCCCCCAGGTTGTAGAGATAGAGCTATCACCATCAGAACTTGTCGAGGCCAGAGCTTCCGCTTTTTTGCGTAATGATTTCGGATTTATATACGACACCTTTCATCCAGATTCTAGCTTCCGAAAACAATTTCCTGTTCGCGATGAATATCTCGAATACGGGCGTTCTACCCTGACGGATGACTATCGGATTGAAGATTGTCGGGTGTTGCAGGAAAAGATTGATGGCCACATGGATGGCACAGGGGCCCAGGTGCTGTTTTATCTCCGTGTCCATTATCAGGGGCAGTTGCTAGAGTATTTTGAACTGTCTGAATTCCAGCAGATCAATGATCGCTGGTATTATCTGCAAAGCCATAAACTGGAACGACAGGAGTTTGATGGCAAGTTGGACGATATCACCTTTGAAGACGTGCTTAAAGGCGGCATCTGTTTTTAACCGCACGCGGAGGGCAGGGGTGTGAATCAGCGGATACCTCAAAGAGCGCAGTGGGCATCGCGACTGGGATTCATTCTTGCTGCATCCGGCAGCGCCATTGGTCTGGGCAACATCTGGAAATTCCCCTATGTTGTCGGCCAAAATGGCGGCAGCGCTTTCGTGCTGGTTTATCTTGCCGCTATCGTTCTTGTCGGTGTGCCGATCATGATGGCCGAATTTCTGCTCGGCCGTGAAGGTCAACGCGATGCCATCGGCACCTTTTCCCGCCTGGCGGGGCCGCGCAGTCCATGGTGCCTGGTCGGCTGGGTCGGTGTCACTGCCGCCTTTATCCTGTTTTCATTCTACGCTGTTGTTGCCGGCTGGAGCTTTGACTATGTGTTCAAATCTCTCGGTGGAAGGATCAGTGGCCAGTCGCCGGCGCAGATCAAAGCGATCTTCGGAACGCTCCTCGATTCTCCCGGACAAATGATCATCTGGCAGGCGCTGTTTGTCATGGCAACAGCAGGCATTGTTTCACGCGGTATCCGTGGTGGTATCGAACGCTGTAGCAAGATCCTCATGCCGACCCTCTTTGCTTTGCTGTTTTACCTGTTTATCCACGGTATCCGTTCTGACGGTGCATCACAAGCGCTGGCTTTTTTGTTCTCATCTGACTTTTCCTTGCTGACACCCAAGGTTATTCTCGAAGCGGTCGGCCATGCCTTTTTTACCCTCTCTTTGGGGGCCGGGGTGATGATCACCTATGGTTCGTATCTGGATCGACGCGCCAATCTGTTCAGCTTGGCGGTCAAGGTGTCGTTCTTGGATACTCTGGTGGCCTTGATGGCAGGAATGGCGATTTTCCCGGTGGTCTTTTCAGCCGGCCTTGACCCTGCTGCCGGACCGGGACTGGTTTTTCAAACCATCCCAATTGTTTTCGCCCAAGCGCCATTCGGTCAACTGCTCTCGGTGTTATTTTTCCTGTTGCTGGCATTCGCCGCACTTTCCTCGTCAATCTCCATGCTTGAGGTTGCCGTGGCCTGGCTGGTTGATGAAAAACAATGGTCGCGCATCCGTTCTACATGGTTGTTGTCATTGCTGGCGTTTTTGTTGGGGATTCCGTCGGCACTCTCTTTCAATGTGCTGAAATCCACACCATTTCTTGGTTCGCCAACCTTTTTCGACTTTTGCGATAAGCTGATCAGTTCCTATCTGTTGCCCCTCGGCGGTTTAGCCGTTGCGATCTACTGTGGCTGGTTTTTAAAACGGACAGCAACGCAGCAGCAAGAAGCGATATGCTGCCCATCGCGCTGGGTTTATCCCTGCTGGCATATCTTGATCCGCTATATCGCTCCGCTGGCGTTAACCTTTGTTTTTATCCAGCAGTCCGGCTTGATCAATGGTTGATCTGGAGAGTTATCATGCCTGAGTTGCCCGAGGTTGAAACCGTCCGTGCTGGTCTATGTGATTTGATCACATCCCAGACCATTCGTGAGGTCAAGGTTTACCAGTCAAAGCTGCGCTATCCTGTCCCTGCCGATATTTCAGCACGGATTTCAGGGCAGGTTGTGCAGGGGTTCGAGCGCAGGGCCAAATATCTGCTGCTGAAGATGCCCCACGAAGCCGTCATTATCCATTTGGGGATGAGTGGCTCTCTGCGTTGGCTGTCGGCGTGTACGGCACCGGAAAAACACGACCACGTCGATATTCTCTTCACCAATGGCGGTTGTCTCCGTTATCGCGATCCACGCCGGTTCGGATTAATCGTTCTCAGCCCCTATCCGCCAGCACAGCATCGTCTGCTCAGCAGCCTTGGCCCCGAGCCGTTGTCCGACCGTTTCGATGCGCTCTATCTGTATGAAAAGAGCCGATCACGACGCCTGCCGATCAAGTCTTTTATTATGGACAATCACTGTGTCGTCGGTGTCGGTAATATCTATGCAAACGAGGCGCTGTTCAGCAGTGGCTTGCATCCCAAGCTGCCTGCAGAACGATTAACCATGGAGCAATGTTATGCGTTGGTCGGGACGATAAAGGATGTTCTCAGCGCAGCGATTGCTGCCGGTGGCACCACCCTGCAGGACTTTGTCAACGGTCATGGCCAACCAGGTTATTTTCAGCAGCAGTTGTACGTGTATGGTCGGGCCGAACAGCCGTGTCTGAAATGCGGCACATTTATTGAAACGGTTCGCATCGGCCAGCGTTCCAGTTATTATTGTCCCGAGTGCCAAATCAAGGAGTAGTGTTATGGATGGATTCACTTTTGTTATCGATTACAGCGTTCGTATTGCCGACATCAATTACGGTGGACACGTTGCAAATTCGGCTGTTCTGAACTTCTTCCAGGACGCTCGCATTGCCTTTCTTGACCATCTGGGCGGTTTCAGCGAAATGGATATCGGCGGTTGCGGGGTGATCCTGCCGGAAGCCCATGTCTATTATCGCCAGGAGATGTTGTTGGGTGACCAGTTGAAAATCGGTGTTCGGATCAAGGAACTGAAGCGTTCTTCTCTGGTTTTAGAGTATCGCATCGAGCGTGATGGGGTAGTGACGGCGGAAGGGGATACGGCGCTTGTTGCCTACGACTATGACAAAAAAAAGCCCCGGCGTTTACCCGAGGCTTTTGTGGATGGATGCCGGAATATATCAGGTGCCATCAATGGGGAGGAGGGGTGAGATGTCTGATTCAGCAATGGTTTCGCCGCTGTTACTTGCTTTTTTGAAGTAGCGATATCGATCCTTTAAACCATTTTGGTTTCTGTCGAAGTCTGTTTGAATAACAACTGTATACTGTATGGTGCCATCTCCTGGAATCGATATGATCCACTGTTGTCCCCGGGGAATGGCAATCGCAAGGTCTGTTCCTGTAACCGGAACAATCTGAGATCCTTCGATAATCGCTCCACCCTGAAGAGAAAAGTAGGTTTGAAAATCCGTGAAATAGACTTCTTGAGCCAGACGTACATGGCGCAATGTGGTAGTGACGACGACCATTTTGGCCTTGTCGCGATAGCCCATATAATTGGGGATCGCAATTGTCGCCAGAATACCGATGATGGTTATGACAGTGAGCAGCTCAATCAGTGTGTAGCCATCCTCATTGGATATTTTCTGCAATTTCATTGGGCTTTCCCCTCTGTCGTCTCTTCTTTTTTGTTCGTTTCCAGCAATGTCAAAACAGGAGTCAAATCCGCTTCCAAGTGATAGGAGAACTGACTGAAGCTCCGGGCAAAGACAGAGGGGAGATAGTCGGGGACAAGTTGCTTGAGCGTTTTTGGTGGTTGTGGGTGATCTTTCTGATAATTGTGAATGGCCAGCAAAATAAGTGATTGTGTTACGTAGATATTTTGCTGAGGATCAATTTTTTGCGAAGCCACCGGTTCCGGCTTGCTGTAATAAACAAATGCCTGGACAGCGATAAAAATTAAAAGACAGATGACAAAAATCAATGCAGTGCGATGGCGATACTGTTTCTGCGCCTCTTTTTTCTGTTGTTCAGAAACCTCCTGCCGCAGTTCGTTGACAATGGTTTCGGCTTGCTTTACTTCTTTGTTGGTCTGTTTGACCACACAGTCACCGCAAAGGGTGAAATCATCCTCTTCATAGGCGCACTTTTCTAATATATGTGCACCACATTGGTCACAAACCGTATATTTTTCCTGTTCTTCATTCATTTTCGCTCCTGCCTGCTTATCAACTATAAAGATATCATTTAATTATCCACACTTTTGTACTTCGTCAAGGATTTTAACATGTTGCTTGGGACTTAATCCTAATTAATCAGGAAATTGCTGGCATCCCTGACAAAAAAGTTGATTTCGAAAGCACCGAACGTTAAACTTACCAATAAAGAACTTTTTCTAACATGGATCGCTCAAAACAAAACATTCTTGGTGGATTTATAATGATGAACCCTCTCTATGATCGCTATCAGCGGCGGATTAATTATTTACGACTCTCCATAACGGATCGTTGTAACTTTCGTTGTATCTATTGTATGCCATCTGCCGGTGTTGACAAATGCACCCATGGTGACATCCTGAGCTACGAAAAATTCTTAATGATTTCTGAAACGGCACTCTCTCTGGGCGTGGAGAAAATTCGCATTACGGGTGGCGAGCCACTGGTTCGTAAAGGGATCCTCCCTTTTCTTGACCAATTAAGTTCTCTCCAAGGGCTTAAGCAGCTTGTTTTGACAACCAATGGATTTAATCTCTTACAGATGGCGGGTTCATTGCGTGAAATAGGTATTCAGCGCTTAAATGTCAGTCTTGATACACTCAAGCCATCCCGTTTTGAATCAATCACCCGAATAGGGACGTTCGAGCCTGTCTGGAATGGGATTTTGCATGCCGATTCACTTGGGCTGCCCCTTAAACTTAATATGGTCGTCATGAAGGGGATTAATGATGATGAAATTATAGACTTCGCAGCCCTGACATTAAAATACAACTGGTCGGTTCGTTTTATTGAATACATGCCTAATTCGGACGGTAGTCAGCAGGAGCGTGGACTTTCTGCTGATGATATCTATCAGCGAATAAATGCCATTTATCCTCTTGAAAAGATTGACAGTCATGAACTGGCTGGTCCGGCGAGCAACTATCGGATCAATGGGGCCAGGGGGAGTATTGGCATCATCTCAGCACTTTCTTGTTCTTTTTGCTCCTCCTGTAATCGTATACGTGTTACCTCTACGGGGATGATGCGTAACTGCCTTTTTGCTGACAGCGAAACCGACCTGCGTCCATACTTGGAAGTCAGCGACAGGGAAGGGCTCAAAGCTGCCATCAAGTCAAATGTCGATAAGAAACCTCGCAGGCATCATGTTGGCTGGGGTAATAATCATTCACCGGCATTACACATGTCAAAGGTCGGCGGATAAGAGACTATTGAGGAGTTGGGGATGGATATATCGCAAACCATTGCTGAGATGAAACAGGATCCAAATTTTGCTGACAATGTTGGTATGGTGCTGATTCATAACGGTATCGTACGTGGTTGGTCGAGAAGTGATGGCTCTTCCATCTGCGAGATGGAAGTTAATTCAGATCTGGATAAAATTGAATCGATCCGTTGTGATATCGAGCAGATGGAGGGGATCTACAAGGTGGCCGTTGAGGCGCATTCGGGCATTATGAAGCCTGGCGATGATGTTCTGTTCCTTGTTGTCGCCGGTGATATCCGGGAAAATGTTAAACCCGCCCTGGCATTGATGCTCGATCGCGTCAAGACTGAAGCCGTTTCTAAAAGGGAAGTGTACCGAGAGGATGCCTCATGAGTTTTAATCATTTTGATGATCGTGGCCAAGCTATTATGGTTGATGTCAGCGCCAAGCAAAAGACCATGCGTACGGCAACAGCCTCTGCGCAGGTTTATATGTCATCAGATATTTTACAGGCAATTCTTGATGGCAAAAGTAATAAGGGCGATGTTCTTGGCGTTGCCCGTCTGGCAGGGATTGCCGCCAGTAAAAAGACATCCGATTTGATTCCGTTGTCCCATCCGCTCTCGATTCATCATGCCGCAGTGGAATTTAACTGCGATGTCGATCGTGGTATCATTGAGGCCTGCGCAACTGTTCGTGCTTATGAACGAACGGGTGTCGAGATGGAAGCGATGGTGTCAGCCTCCCTTGCCGCTTTGACGATTTACGATATGTGTAAAGGTGCTGATAAGAGTATCCGCATTGAACAGGTGAAGTTGCTGTTTAAAGAGGGTGGGAAAAGCGGAACCTATCGTGCGAAGGAAGCATGAAGGCCGCCGTCCTTATTCTGTCCGACAAGGGGGCTGCCGGTGAACGAGAAGATCTCAGTGGTCCGGCATTGATCAATTGGCTCTCACAGCAAGATGTGGAAACCGTTCGCTATGAAATGATTCCTGATGATTTCGATATTATCGTCGCAACTTTGACGAATTGGGCCGATGATGAATTTTGTCAGCTCATTATTACATGCGGCGGCACAGGTGTGTCACCGCGCGACGTAACCCCTGAAGCAACATTGCAGGTTGTCGATCGTACGTTACCTGGTTTTGGCGAACTGATGCGTGCCGAAAGCCTGAAAATTACACCGATGGCGATTTTGTCACGAGCAATGGCCGGTATTCGCGGCAAATGCCTGATTATTAATCTTCCAGGTAGCCCCAAGGCTGCCCTGGAAAATCTTGAAGCGGTGTGGGCAGCAATCCCGCACGCTGTTGACAAAATCTGCGGTGACAAAGGTGATTGTGCTGATCTTTATCGTCAGATTCGAGAGAGTAAGTCCAGATAAAAGACTTGCGACCTTTGTAAACATCACTCATTATGTTTGCTTTCGCAGCAACTGTTACGGAAGTATTTCATAAGGATAAATAGTTATGAGTTGGTTGTCAGGAGTTATAGGCGGTGGTCTTGGAGCGATGATTGCCGGGCCATTCGGTGCGGTGATCGGTGCTGCTCTCGGTGCCGGGATGGGTAATACCCAAGGGCTTCCGCAAGGACGGACAGGCGGATTTAATCAGTCTCAGCAACGTCAGACCATCTTTTTTACCGCAGCTTTTTCCATGGTTGGAAAACTGGCCAAGGCTGATGGGCGAGTCTGCCCAGATGAAATTGCCGCCATCGAAAAAATCTCAAAAGAAGCTCTGGGGCTGGATGACCAGACCCGCGCTTATGCGATCAATGTTTTCACCCAGGCCAAGGATAGCCCCGAATCTTTCAGCGATTACGCCAGGCAGTTCGGTAGCCTGTTTTCGCAGGATCAGCAGCTGTGCAGTTTCATGATCAGCTTCCTGTTCCAGGTCGCTATGGCCGACGGTGAACTGCACCCCCAGGAAGAGAGCATGCTGCTGGAAGCGAAGGCAGCTTTCCGCATTCCGGAAGCCCTCTACCAGTCATTGCGTAGTCGTTATGTCGGACTGCATTCTTCGGGCGTCAGTCTGAAAAAACACTATGAGAACCTTGGTGTTTCCAGCGATACATCGAGTGCAGACATCAAAAAAGCGTATCGCCAGAAAGCCATTGAATTTCATCCGGACAAGATCGAGGGAAAAGGTCTGCCACCGGAATTTATCAAGTTTGCCAATGACCGACTGGCGGAAATCAACGAGTCGTACGATGCCATTATGTCGGCAAGAAAATAGTAACTCCTGAACGGTTTCCTAGTGATCCTCCCCACAATTCCAATGTGTGGGGAGGGGCAGGGGGCTCAGTTTGATTGAATACCTCTTTCTTCACAGATAATCCGCAATGCTGACAGGGAATCTTTTCTCTTGACTTAACCCTGTCGGCATTGTTACTTTCGCTAAAATTTATCTTTTCTCCACCTTTTAATTTGATCCAGAGAGATCAGCAAAGGCGGCACAAAATGCACGTGCGAACACCACAGTTATATTCAGATGCCTTTTCACTTTATTTAGTGGAGAGGTATTTTTTTTGTCCGTCATGTCAGATCATGCCTGAAAATATCGTTCATTGAGTTTGTAGATGGGGGTGGCTTTGCAGGAAACCGTAGGGGAAACAGTCCTTTTGGATAGTGACGCAATCAAGCGCGCTATGACGCGGATTGCTCATGAAATTCTGGAAAAAAACAGGGGTTGTGAAGGTCTTGTTCTGATTGGAATTCGTACTGGTGGTGACCATTTAGCGCACCTGCTTCGCCAACGTATTTATGACATTGAAGGGATCGAGGTTCCTTTAGGGGCTGTGGATGTCACCATGTATCGTGATGATGTCGCCAGTGGTGTTACCCGTCCGATGGGAAAGACAGATATTCCGTTTGCCCTGGATGATTGTCATGTCATTTTGGTTGACGAAGTGCTCTATACCGGTCGTACTATACGTGCCGCCATGGATGCCCTGATGGATATTGGTCGGCCCAGCAGTATTCAACTAGCGGTGCTGGTTGATCGCGGTCATCGGGAACTGCCGATCCGTGCCGATTATGTCGGTCGCAATGTGCCCTCGGCGCGGGAAGAAAAGATTGAAGTTACTTTTGATGAGGCATTATTGCCGTTAGAGGTTCGTTTGCTCAAGCCTTGAATGGCGTCGCAAAAAGTCCGTTCTGCTGCGTTACAGCGGGTTTTCAAAACCTCGACATACAACATCGTATGCCTTCGTCCTTGAAAAACCACTAAGCCTTGCTGAACGAAGTTTTTGCTTAGCCATTATCGTTTATAAAGTTCATTTTTGCGAGATTGAGTAGAGATAAAGGGGGACGTAGTATGGCGTTTTTGCACAAGCACATTATCGGAACAAAACAGCTGTCCAAAGAGGATATTGAACTGATTCTCGAAACGGCTGAAAGTTTCAAGGAAGTCAACCAGCGTGAGATTAAAAAAGTTCCTACGTTGCGTGGCAAAACCATCATCAATCTGTTTTATGAAAACAGTACCCGCACCCGGACCTCTTTTGAGTTGGCCGGCAAACGGATGTCGGCGGATACCATCAATATCTCGGCCTCCGGCTCTTCGGTAACCAAAGGGGAGACATTGGAAGATACGGCCAAGAATATTGAAGCCATGGATGCCGATGTGATCATCATGCGCCACTCCTGTTCCGGGGCTCCGGAGTACTTGGCCAAGCGTTTGACCAAGTGTTCGGTAGTCAATGCCGGTGACGGTTTCCATGAACATCCCAGTCAGGCGCTGCTTGACCTGATGACCATCAAGGAGCACAAGGGGAAAATCGAGGGATTGACTGTTGCCATCATCGGCGACATTGCCCGTAGCCGTGTTGCCCGTTCCAACCTCTACGCCCTGAAGACCATGGGCGCTACGGTTCGACTGGCTGGACCCGCAACCATGTTGCCGACCGGTCTTGAAGAGATGGGGGCCGAAGTCTATACCGACATCAATAAGGCGATCAAGGATGCCGACGTTGTTATGATGTTGCGGATCCAGATGGAGCGGGAAGGGGGCAACACCCTGATGCCGACTCTGCGAGAATATGCACAGTTCTTTGCTCTGAATACCGAGAACATCAAGTTGGCCAAGCCGGATGCGATCGTCATGCACCCTGGTCCCCTGAACCGTGGTGTTGAGATCTCCTCATACGTCGCTGACGGTGAGCAGAATGTCATTCTCGAACAGGTTGAAAACGGCGTTGCCGTCCGTATGGCCTTGCTGTACTTGCTGGCCGGCGGCAGTGACGAAGAGAAGAACGATTCGTAACTTGTTCAGCTGGATGGGATCGTGACACCCTTATCAATGGACGCAAAATCCCATCCGTGGGGCTTGTCGTCGCTGTCCATGGCGACAAACATCCTTGCTATGGCTGTCACAATCCCATCAGGCGAAATGCTGAAAAGTTACAAACGATAAAATTTCTCGCAAAGAGGTGCAAAATGAAGATGTTGATTAAAAACGGCAGAGTGATTGATCCCTCCCAGGAGCTCGATTCCTGTCTGGATATATTGATCGAAGATGGTTTGATTGTTGAGTTGGCGGAAGATATTGATGCCGACGGTATTGATGAAGTGATTGATGCTGACGGACTCGTGGTCACTCCGGGGCTGATTGATATCCATGTCCACTTGCGCGAACCCGGCCATGAATATAAAGAGGATATCATTACCGGAACGCGGGCGGCAGCTGCCGGTGGTTTTACTTCGGTAGCCTGCATGCCGAACACCAATCCGGTGAATGACAATAAGGCGTTGACGGCCTACATGATCAACAAAGGTGAGCAGGAAGGTTCTGCCAATGTTTTTCCGATCTGCACCATCACTAAGGGGCAGGAAGGGAAATCACTGGTTGAGATGGGCGATCTCAAACTGGCTGGTTGTGTCGGTTTCTCCGACGACGGGCTCAATGTCGAGTGCGGTGAAGTGTTGCGCCGGGCCATGGAGTACGCTTCGGGCTTTGACATGCCGATCATCGCTCACGCTGAAGATGAGGCGATCAAGGCCGGTGGGGTGATGAACGAGGGCCGTGTTGCGACCGAGCTGGGCTTGACGGGAAACCCCTGGGTTGCCGAAGCGTCTACCGTTGCCCGCGATCTGATGCTGGCTGAATTTACCGGTGCCCGCTTGCACGTTTGTCACATCTCAACCCGGCGTACCGTTGAGCTGATTCGTGAAGCCAAGGCGCGCGGTATCAAAGTGACCTGTGAGGTGACCCCTCATCACTTCACCCTGACCGAAGAAGCGGTTCGCGGTTATGATGTCAATGCCAAGATGGGGCCGCCATTACGGACGGCGGATGATGTTCAAGCGATGAAAGAGGGCCTGGCTGACGGTACCATTGATGCCATCGCCACCGATCATGCGCCGCATCACATTGATGACAAAAATATTGAGTTCAATGTTGCTGCCAACGGCTTGATTGGCCTCGAAACAGCGCTGTCGCTGACCTTGAATCTGGTTGCCGAGGAGAGCATCTCCCTATCTCAGGCCATTAACTGCCTGAGTACCGCCGCTGCCAACACGCTTAGGATTCCACGCGGGACGCTGCAAAAAGGGGTGCCGGCCGATGTGACAGTTATCGATCCTGAATATAAATGGGCCGTAAATGCCCAGCAGCTGCAATCCAAAGCGCACAACACTCCCTTTGATGGCTGGGAGATGACAGGTGCAGCGATGCTGACCATCCGCAATGGTCAGGTCACTTTTGAACGTAAAGATAACTAACAATTGATTAGATAGCTAAGTGCCATCATTAACACAATACAAGGAGCACACTAGAGCATGAAAGCAATTCTGGCTCTTGCAGACGGTCGAATTTTTCACGGCCAGAGCATCGGTGCCGTCGGGGAAACCTGCGGTGAGGTCGTTTTTAATACCAGCCTTAGCGGCTATCAGGAGATCTTGACCGATCCCTCCTACCGTGGTGAGATTGTTACCATGACCTACCCGCTGATCGGCAATTCCGGCATCAACAGTGAAGATGTTGAATCTTCCAAGCCACATCTGTCCGGCTTTGTCGTTAAAGAATGTTGTAAATTCCCCAGTAACTGGCGCTCGGAGATGACTCTTGATGCCTACCTGAAGGAAAATAACATCGTCGGCATTGAAGGTGTCGATACCCGTGCGCTGGTTAAGCATATCCGTGATCATGGTGCTCAAACCGGGATCATCTCATCGCTTGATCTTGATCCTGCCAGTCTGGTGGAAAAAGCGCGCCAAGCTCCTGAGCTGATTGGCCGCGACTTGGTCAAAGGGGTATCAACAACAGAAAATTACACCTGGACCGAAGGGTTGTGGGATCTGGATGAAGGTTATCGGCAGGCCGATGCGGCCCCAAAGTTCAATGTCGTGGCCTATGACTTTGGTATTAAACGCAATATTTTGCGTAATCTGATCAGTGGCGGCTGCGCGGTAACCGTGGTTCCTGCCGATACCCCGGCACAGCAGGTGCTGGAGATGAATCCTGACGGCGTGTTCCTGAGTAATGGTCCCGGCGACCCGGAGCCGATCAGCTATGCACAGGACAATATCCGCCAGTTGCTCGGCAAGGTACCGCTGTTTGGTATCTGTCTTGGTCATCAACTGCTATCCATTGCCCTCGGCGCCAAGACCTATAAGCTCAAGTTCGGTCATCGCGGCGGCAATCAACCGGTGCAGCAAAAAGCAAACGGCAAGGTTGAAATCACCTCGCAAAACCATGGTTTTGCCGTCGATGCTTCAAGCCTTGGCGATGATATCAGCGTGACCCATATCAATCTCAATGACAACACGGTTGAGGGGATTTGCCACAATGCACTCCCGGCATTCTCGGTTCAATATCATCCTGAAGCCTCTCCCGGTCCTCACGATGCGCACTATCTGTTTGACCGCTTTATCGAGATAATGGACAACTTCAAGCGAAACGTGAAATAAGGACAGCTAAATGCCTAAACGTACTGACATAAATAAGATATTGATTATCGGTGCCGGACCCATCGTTATTGGTCAGGCCTGCGAGTTTGACTATTCCGGTACTCAGGCCTGCAAGGCGCTGAAGGATGAAGGCTACGAGGTCGTTCTGCTCAATTCCAATCCGGCGACTATCATGACCGATCCAGATTTTGCTGATCGTACCTATATCGAACCGGTGACACCGGCGGTATTGGCCAAGATCATTGAAAAAGAACGTCCTGATGCGGTCTTGCCGACCCTCGGTGGCCAGACGGCCCTGAATACCGCCGTTGCTGTGGCCAAAGACGGTACGCTGGATAAATTTGGTGTTGAGCTGATCGGCGCCAAGCTGCCGGCCATTGAAAAAGCGGAAGACCGTACCCTGTTCAAGCAGGCGATGGACAATATCGGCATCGCAGTGCCACGTTCCGGTCTGGCACATAATTATGAAGAAGCGATGGCGGTCATCGAAGATATCGGCTATCCGGCGATCATTCGGCCATCCTTTACTCTGGGTGGTACCGGTGGCGGCATTGCCTACAATCGTGAAGAATATGAAATCATGGCCGTCGGTGGCATTGATGCGTCACCGACCGATGAGATTCTGATTGAAGAATCGGTTATCGGTTGGAAAGAGTACGAGCTGGAAGTGATGCGCGACCTGGCAGACAATGTCGTCATCATCTGCTCTATCGAAAACTTCGACGCCATGGGCGTTCATACCGGCGATTCCATCACCGTTGCACCGGCCCAGACGTTGACCGACAAGGAATATCAGATTCTGCGTGATGCTTCCTTGAAGATTATTCGTGAGATCGGTGTTGAAACAGGTGGTTCCAATATCCAGTTCGGCATCAACCCAAAAGATGGCCACCTAGTTGTTATCGAGATGAATCCGCGCGTTTCCCGCTCCTCGGCTTTGGCATCCAAAGCAACCGGTTTCCCGATTGCCAAGATTGCCGCCAAGCTGTCGGTGGGTTACACCCTGGATGAGATCCGTAACGATATCACTCGCGAAACCTACGCCGCCTTTGAACCAACCATCGACTATGTCGTCACCAAGGTGCCGCGTTTTACCTTTGAAAAGTTCCCCAGCACCGATCCGACCTTGACCACACAGATGAAGTCGGTCGGTGAGGCGATGGCCATTGGCCGCACCTTCAAGGAGAGTTTCCAGAAAGCGTTGCGCTCCATGGAGATCGGTTCCGATGGTTTCGAAAGTCGCCTGTTTGAAAGTCCAGCCGATTTTAAGCGCCCATTGACCGCTAGTGAGCAGGAACAACTACGCGACAAGCTGCGTGTTCCCAATGTTGACCGGGTCTGGTATCTCGGTGATGCGCTACGGGCCGGTTTTGCACTCGATGAGATTTATGAGATCAGTGGGCTCGATCCGTGGTTCCTCTACAACATCCAGCAGATCATCAATAAAGAATTTGAGCTGTATGCGGATCGCCAGCAAATCCTCAGTGGCAGTGAGGCGGGTCAAGGGAAACTGCGCGAAGCCAAACAATATGGATTTTCCGACCGCCGTCTGGCTTATCTGTTTGAAAGCAATGAGAACGTCATTCGCGAACTGCGCCACACTCACAACATCCGTCCGGTGTACAAGCGGGTCGATACCTGTGGTGCTGAGTTTGAAGCCTTCACCCCTTACATGTACTCCAGCTATGAGGAGGAGTGTGAGGCCGATCCCACGGACAAGAAGAAGATCATGATCCTCGGTGGCGGTCCCAACCGTATTGGCCAAGGAATTGAGTTTGATTATTGCTGCGTCCACGGTGCCTTTGCTTTGAGTGCGGATGGCTTTGAGACCATCATGGTTAACTGTAACCCTGAGACGGTATCAACGGACTATGACACCTCGGATCGGCTCTATTTTGAACCGTTGACCCTCGAAGATGTGCTTGAGATCGTCCATATCGAAAAACCGACCGGTGTCATCGTCCAGTTCGGTGGTCAGACTCCACTTAAATTGGCCGTTGCTCTGGAAGAAGCCGGTGTGCCGGTGATCGGCACCAGCCCGGATGCCATTGACCGCGCTGAAGACCGTGAACGCTTTCAGGCCCTATTGCACAAGCTTGATCTGAAGCAGCCCGAGAATGGTCTGGCCCGTTCTTTCGAAGAAGCCGAAACCATCGCTGAGAAGATTGGTTACCCCGTTGTGGTACGGCCTTCTTATGTTCTGGGTGGCCGGGCCATGGAGATCGTCTATGGCATTGACCAACTGCAAAATTACATGAAATTTGCCGTACAGGCGTCGCCGGAGCATCCAATCCTGATCGATAAATTCCTCGATCATGCCATTGAGATTGACGTTGATGCCCTGGCCGATGGTACCGATGTGGTGATCGGCGGCATCATGCAACATATCGAAGAGGCCGGAATTCACTCTGGTGATTCAGCCTGTTCGTTGCCTCCATACTCGTTGCCGCAAGATCAGATCGAGGAGGTGCGCCGTCAGACTCGTGCGCTGGCTTTGGAGTTGAACGTTATCGGTTTGATGAATATCCAGTTTGCCCTCAAGGACGGGGTGATCTACCTGATTGAGGTTAATCCCCGTGCCAGCCGGACATCGCCATTCGTTTCCAAGGCGACAGGACGTCCTCTGGCTAAGATTGCTGCACGGTTGATGGCAGGTAAAACTCTGAAAGAGCTCGGCATTGAAGGCGATATTGTCCCGGATCATGTTGCCGTCAAGGAATCGGTGTTCCCGTTTGCCAAATTCCCCGGCGTCGATACGTTGCTTGGTCCCGAAATGAAGTCGACCGGTGAAGTGATGGGTCTCGACAAGGATTTCGGCAAAGCCTTTGCCAAAGCGCAACTGGGTGCCGGAGTCAATCTGCCTCTTTCCGGTAAAGTTTTTGTCAGCATTAAAGACAGCGATAAACCGGCAACCATAGAGATCGCCAAGAAACTGGTCGAAGCCGGATTCAGCCTAGTTGCCACCGAAGGAACCGCTAAAATTCTGGAAGACAATGGTCTTGCAGTGGAAAAGGTCAACAAAGTAAAAGAGGGGCGGCCTCATTGTGTTGATGCCATCAAGAATGGCGATATTGCCATGGTGTTCAATACTACCTTTGGGATTCAGTCCATCGCCGATTCCTACTCCATTCGCCGTTCGGCACTGATGCACAGTGTGGCCTATTTCACCACCGTTACCGGAATGGATGCAGCCGTCGATGGCATTATGGCCATGCAGCGAGAAAGTCTTGACGCTGTAGCACTGCAAGAGTATAGTTTTTAAACTTTAGGCAACTGAGGATAACCTAATAAAAACTTCATTGGTTGCGGGCAGATTATTTCTGCCCGTAACCTTCTTTTTTTGAGAAAAAGGAAAAGTATCAATGTCCGATTCTGTTCCAATGACCCCGGAATGTTATGCACGACTACAGGAAGAACTGAAAACCCGTATTCGCGTTGATCGTCCCAAAGTCGTACAAGATATCGCTGAAGCCCGTTCGCATGGTGATTTGTCTGAAAATGCTGAATACGATGCCGCCAAAGAAAATCAGGCTCATATTGAAGGACGCATTATCGAGTTGAATGACAGGATAGCGCGCGCTGAAGTGATCGATCCTAAAAAAATCAATTCAGAAAAAATTGTCTTCGGTGCCACAGTTACACTGTTCGATATCGATCAGGACGCTGAGGTTATTTATCAGATTGTAGGCGAAGACGAGACCGACATTAAGCAGGGTAAGATCTCAGTAACGTCTCCTGTTGGTAAGGCACTGATTGGTCATGCCATCGATGATGAAGTACGCATCAGCGTCCCATCCGGCACCAAAGTCTATGAAGTCACCGAGATCGAATATAAATAAGGACGACAGTTGTGATCGATAAAACAACAAAGATGGCAGAAATTCTTAAGATGCATCCCGAAGCGATAACGGTTCTGGAAAGCTTTGGTCTATGTTGTTCCACCTGCTCGGGGGCTAAACATGAGTCCCTGCAGCAGGGGGCCATCAATCACGGTTTAGATGCCAATGAGTTGCTCAGCCAATTGAATGCCCTTTTTTCTGATCGGGATGCGTAAACAGATCCCAGCCAATTAATTCCGTATGACAGGTGCAAACCCACATGCCGCATGTTTGCAGGCCCCGCTCAGCACATTAAAAGGGGTGGGCCCACGGCTGTCTGAAAAGCTCCTTCGCCTAGGGCTACGCACCGTTGAAGATCTCCTCTATTTCCTCCCATTTCGCTATGAAGATCGGCGAAGCCTTGCCCAGATATCCCAGCTGACACCCGGTGAGAGTTATCTATTCAAAGGCGAAATTATCAGCGCTGATGAAGTGACGTCAGGGCATGGGCGTAAAAAAATATTTGAAGTTATCGTCGGGGATCAGAGTGGGCAAGTCCTGCTCAAATGGTTTCACTACCGTCGTGACTGGATGAAGCGTCGCTATCAAAATGGCCGACAACTGCTTATATATGGCGAGGTTAAATTTTTCTCTGGTCGGCGGGAAATCCTTCACCCCGAAATCGAATTCTGCACAGCTGAAGAGTTACCGACTGAGCAGTTACGTATTTTGCCGGTCTATCCACTGACCGAGGGCCTGTCGCAAAAACAGCTTAGAGCTCTGTGTCAGCAGGCTGCAGGTGATTATGCTTCCTGTGTTGAGACGCAACTTCCCGAAGAGCTACGCCGGCGCCACCAACTTTTACCGCTATCTCAGGCGCTTCTCCATCTCCATTGCCCGACTATTGACTGCGATTTTTACGCTTTGCAACAAGGCCGCGATCAAAACCGCCGCACCTTGGTTTATGATGAGTTTTTTTATTTTCAGCTTGGACTGGCTCTGCGCCGTCAGGGCGTTCAACTAGAACAGGGCAGGGCATTCAATGTCGCCCACACCTACACCCGCCCTTTAGCCAAACTGCTACCGTTTAACCTGACTGCGGCACAGAAACGGGTCCTTGGTGAAATCAAGAACGATATGATGGCGCAGCATCCGATGAATCGCCTGCTGCAAGGCGATGTCGGCAGCGGAAAAACAATTGTCGCCTTAATGGCGTGTCTGATTGCGATTGAAAACGGGGCGCAGGCGGTTGTAGTCGCGCCAACAGAGATTCTTGCTGAACAGCATTATTGCCAGTTTCAACATTGGATTACGGAACTCGGTCTAAGTGTGGCATTGCTGACGGGATCGATGGCGAAAAAACAACGTCGGAAAATTCTTGAACAACTGGCGACAGGGGAACTCCATCTTCTGGTCGGAACCCATGCCGTTTTTCAACCCGACGTTATTTTTCATGACTTGGGACTGGCCATTATTGATGAACAACATCGTTTCGGCGTTAAACAACGGCATGAACTGCGTAAAAAAGGGCCCAATCCAGACACCCTAGTGATGACGGCAACCCCTATACCGCGCACCCTTTCCTTGACTCTGTATGGCGACTTAGCTGTTTCTGTCATTGATGAATTGCCCCCTGGGCGGCCCCCCATCAAAACCCGCATCGCCAATAAGAACCAACGCCAGGCGCTGATCAACTTCGTCCGTCGCGAACTGGATAAAGGGCACCAGGTCTATTTTGTCTACCCGTTGGTGGAAGAAAGTGAAAACTCTGAGCTCAAAGCGGCGACAGAAGCCCTTGAAACGCTATCCGCTGAACTTGGCGATTATCGCCTCGGCTTACTCCATGGCCGTCTCCATTCACGAGACAAGGAAGCGGTGATGCAGCAATTCAAAGCCAAAGAACTCGATATTCTCGTTGCAACAACCGTTATTGAGGTCGGAATTGATGTGCCAAATGCCTCGGTGATGGTGATTGAACACGCTGAACGCTTCGGGTTAGCGCAACTGCATCAGCTTAGAGGCCGGGTAGGGCGCGGCTCGACGCAAAGCTACTGTATCTTAGTGCGTTCAGCGCAATGCAGTCATGATGGCATTAAACGATTATCTGTCATGGAGCGATCCAATGATGGCTTTGCCATCGCTGAAGCCGATCTTGAACAACGTGGCCCCGGCGAGTTCTTGGGAACCAGACAGGCCGGGCTGGCCGATTTCCGCATTGCAGATATTATTCGCGACACGCGATTGCTAGAACTGGCGCGTCATGATGCCTTTGAATTGGCCAGGGAACCTGATTTTATGCACGATCCTCGTTTTGCCAACGTACGTGAAACCCTGAAACAACGTTGGGGAACACGACTGGAACTTGCCAGTGTCGGTTAGCCCGGATGTTTTTCGAGGGTAACGCAGCAGACATGGTACTTCCGGGCTTCGTAGCAGATTGCTTGTGAGAAATCCGGGTTAGGAGTTAAAATGAATTCTCAACGATTTCAGGATGATTTTTGCACCATCGCCCAATTTGGTGTCCTTGATAACGGCGGCGTGACTCGACTTGCATTCAGCAAAGAGGATCAGGATGCCCGTAATTATCTGATCCGGCAAATGCAAGCGGCTGGGCTGACCGTTGTCGTTGATGGTTTTGGCAATATCCGAGGTCGAAGAGCTGGAAAAGATAATACATTACCGGCTGTTATGGTTGGTTCGCACCTGGACACCGTACCACACGGCGGTCACTATGATGGTGTTGTCGGTGTGTTGGCCGGGCTGGAGATTATTCGCAGCCTGAATGATGCCCAGATCGTCACCAAACATCCCATTGAGATTATCAACTTTGCCGCTGAAGAATCGAGCCGTTTCGGCATCGCCACATTAGGCAGTAAAGGATTAACCGGCCAGTTATCCGTTGATGAGATCAAGAACATCAGCGATAGTGACGAAATCACACTCTATCAGGTGTTGAGCAATGCAGGATATGACGTTGATCACTGTACTGATGCCGTCTTAACCAGCGATCAGGTTCATGCTTTTCTCGAACTCCACATCGAACAAGGGCCAATTCTTGAGGCAAATCAGTTGGATGTCGGTCTTGTTACAGCGATTGCGGCACCAAGCCGATTTAGATTGACCATCACTGGCCGTAACGATCATTCCGGTACGACACCCATGACAATGCGCCAAGATGCTTTGATACCGGCGGCGGAAATCATTACAGCGGTCGAACAAATGGCGCTGGAAAGCTCACAGAGCACGGTGGCAACCGTTGGAGTTCTGAACGTCCATCCCAATGCTATGAATGTTGTCCCTGGCCAAGTCAGCATGGGAGTCGACATACGAGATACTGATTTGCAACGCAAACAACATGTCGTGGCTAAATTTAAAGCGTTGATACAACAGGTCGAAGAAAGGCGTCACATCACAATCAATTGTCAGACACTCTGTGACGATTCTCCGATCCAGCTCAACGCTGAATTACTGGCAAAGCTCGAACGAGTTGCCGACAGCCAAGGTTGCTCTTACTGTGTCATGCCCAGTGGCGCCGGCCACGACGCCATGCATTTGGCCAACATTACGCCAACCGCACTTGTTTTTATCCCCAGCATTAATGGTTTAAGTCATAATGTGCAGGAGAAAACGTCACTTGATGCAATTATGAAAGGCGCCAATGTGCTGTATGAGATGGTTGTTCAACTTGCTCAGGGTGATTGATCTATTCAAGCCTATCCTTGCTTGCAGTTCGACGTTTATCAAAGTTTACATAATGTATCTTATGCGACATAGACTGTGCGCCAACTGATGACACTTTCGGGATTAAAGCCATGTGGCGTACTATGTGAAGTGACTTTGACCAATGCTCAAATGGCACGCTTGACAGGATTGATCGACTTTTATATCGCTCAGTACCGGTTAGCGAAACATGCGACGGGTTGAATCTTTTCACGCAGATAGAGAGTTTTTTTCTGTAGCTTTTCATTCCTATGTTATCTTATTTATTCAATCTTATTTTAATGTTGGAGAATGCATCATGACTCAAGAAGAAGTTCTCAAAACTGTTCTTAATTCGGATGGATTACCTACCCTTTCGACCGTCGCATCACGTTTGATCTCAATTACGGCTGAAGAGGACACGACGATTGGCGATATCGCATCCTTGATCTCTAAAGATATTTCGCTATCGACTAAAATTCTCAAGGTGGTTAACTCCTCTTTCTATAGTTTCCCACAGCAAATTGGCACAATCCATCAGGCAGCTTCTATTCTTGGAACCAATGCGGTACGTAGTTTGGTGCTTTCATTCTCTTTTTTGAAACCGGATAAACAACAAAAAGATGGTTTTGACTACGCCAGTTTCTGGGAAAAATCCTTATCCGAAGCCGTAGCCTCACGGATGTTGATGACGGCTATGGATGCCGACGACTCAGAGGAAGGATTTGTCGCTGGGCTTTTGCAAAACCTCGGTGTTCTTATCTTGGCCAAGGCGTTTCCAGAAGAGTATCAAAATGTCGATAAAGCAGTACTCATTGATGGTGTAGATCGCGTCAAGGCAGAAATTCAGTTCATTGGCGCTGATCATGCGTATGTTGCCAGTGAGGTGGTACAGAACTGGGGGTTCCCACCAACATTGGTTGAACCGATACGCTATCATCACGAGCCTCATAAGCTGCCCGGTAACGATAAAAAGCTTCGGCAGTTATGTGAAATCGCATACCTCTCTGGAATACTATCAACCGTTTATCTGGCAAAAAAGCCAGATGAGGTTATCACCCTCTTCAAATCACAGGCTAAACGTCGTCTCAACCTGACGGATAAAGTTTTAGAGGATTTTCTTGATCAAGTTCACACTGAAGTTGAACAAATCGCCAAGTTTTTTGATCTTAAAATCAAACATCAAAAATCCATCGCTGAAGTCCTGCAAATCGCTAATGCCGAGTTGAGCGTATTGAATCTCAGTTATGAACAGATGAACCGATCTTTGATCGAAAAAACAGTTCAACTCGAAATGTTAACGGTTGAGCTGGAGAAAAATAATAAGCTTCTTGAACGTCTTGCAAATGTTGATGGTTTAACGGAGGCTTACAATCATCGCTATTTCCAGAACTTTCTCGACCGTGAAATAAAACGGGCCGATCGTAATACGTACACCTTGAGTGTCGTAATGGTTGATATCGATAATTTCAAAAAGTTTAACGACACACACGGTCACCAGATGGGTGACTATGTTTTACGTGAGTTTGCTGATATTGCTCGCGGGTTATTGCGTGAGTATGATCTTTTTGCCCGTTATGGTGGTGAGGAATTTGTCCTTGTCCTGCCGGAGACGACGGCCAGTGAAGCTGAAGTTGTTGCAGAAAAGTTCTGCAGCACCATCGGCGGACATAGTTTCAGCCATGATCGGGAGACCTATCATATTACCGCCAGCTTTGGGGTTGCTGACATGACGCCCTCCACGGATAAATTCAACAAGAATGAACTGATCTCTCGTGCGGATGCAGCATTGTATGAGTCAAAGAAAAGGGGCCGCAACCGAGTAACGGTCTATAGTAGTAAAAAGAAATGGTTTGGCCGTTAATGCGACTAAGTACTTAAAGAACAAAAAGGCCCAGCGAATATTCGCTGGGCCTTTTTGTTCAACTTATATGTGGGGAGAGCCACAGTCGTAGACACTGTGATCACGTAAAAAATGACCAAACGTCATATCTGTTTCAGTGATATGATCCAATAACCATATAGTGGACCCCATATTCTGGACAATAGTTTAAGATAGCTGGACTTTAGAGTTCTGTTCCACTATTCGGAGGAAAGAAATACAATAAAAAGTTGTTAATAATCAAACAATAGCGTGCGGCCGCGGCTTCTAGAAGAAGTTATGTACTCTTTCTTCTGGAGGCCGCTATGGACATCAAGGGATACCGATATGTCCCCAGAAGCCTTTTCGAGGCTATCACATTTCTCTGCCAAGCTCTGCCTAAACGTGCGGTTCCTACTTTTTTGGAATTACTTTTTGGCAGTAGTGTCCGGTTAGGTTCTTGCAGACAGCCTATGTTTAAAAAATAGTAAACATTTTAGCATGTTGCACCGTTTTTGCTTGACAAATCGCAATAAGGCGGCGCGGCGATTTTCGTAAATACTAGA
>JAGGYC010000083.1 GCA_021162745.1 Desulfuromonas sp.
CAGCGCATGAAAAACGGGACCTTTCTCGGTGAAGACTACTTCGAGCATTTGCTGGAAGAGATCCGTGAAATTCGCCTCAGTGAGCGCAGGTTCTACCAGAAGGTCACCGATATTTACGTCACCAGTGTCGACTACAACAAGGCCGCCCCGACCACCAAGACCTTTTTTGCCAAGGTGCAGAACAAACTACATTTTTCCATCCACGGCCATACTGCTGCCGAGTTGCTTATGAAGCGGGCCGATAGCAACAAAGAGAGCATGGGTTTGACCTCATGGGAGAACGCCCCTGACGGCAAGATTGTCAAAACGGATGTGAGCATTGCCAAGAATTATCTCAGCAAAGATGAGCTGGAATCTTTGGGCCGCATCGTCAATGCTTACCTCGACTTGGCGGAAGAGCGTGCCCTGCGTAAAATTCCCATGACCATGGAGGATTGGGCCAAACGCCTGGATGCCTTTCTGGAGTTCACTGAGCGCGATATTCTTGAAGGCAGTGGTAACGTTTCTGCTAAAATTGCCAAGGTTCATGCAGAAAGCGAATTTGAGAAGTACCGCATCGTGCAGGATCGATTGTTCGAGAGCGATTTCGATAAGGTGGTGAAGCAGGTTGAAGCTGAAATGAAAACAAGGAGGCGAAAATGATTGACGCTATCTGTCTGATGTTGATGTGTTTGAAATTACATGATAACAAAAAAGCGCCTCCGATTTGAGGCGCTTTTTTGTTGTAGGACTTTTGTTTGCTAGACCGATCAGCTGCGCACCTGCGGTAGCAACTTCTCCAACAGAGTGAAAAACTCCTGTAGATCAGCCATGGTCATATCGGCCATGTGGGGGATGCGGAAGGTTTTATTCTTGATCTTGCCGTAACCGTTGTCCATGGCGTAGCCGCGCTCGCCGACCAGTTTTTTGAGTTTGTCGAGGTCGGTGCGGCCATCGTTGGCAGCGCTGGTCAGGGTGATGGAGCGGCAACCTTCGGCGGCAAACAGCCCGAACCCTTGCTCGGTGATCCAGGCGCGGGTTGCTTCGGCCATCTCGGCATGGCGCTGGTAGCGGTTGTCCAGCCCTTCGATAAACATCTTTTTCAGCTGGGCATCGAGGCCATAGATCAGGCTGATACACGGCGTGCTTGGCGTGTTGTGTTTGAGGTCATTCTTCTCGAACTCCTCAAAGTCGAAATAGTAGCCGCGGTTGGGTGTCGCCTTGGCTTTGTCCAGGGCGTGACGTGATACGGCGCAGACCGCTAGTCCCGGTGGCAGGCCGAACGCTTTTTGCACCCCGGCCAGGCAGACGTCGAGGCCGAGGGCATCAAAGTCGATGGGCACGGCGGTCATGGAGGAGACGGTGTCGACGATGAAGGAGACGTAGGGGTACTTCTTCATCACCTCGGCGATCTCTGCCAGTGGCGACATGACGCCGGTGGAGGTTTCGTTATGCACCATGGTCATGGCATCGTAATCGCCGCTGGCCAGGGCGTTATCGACCATCTCGGCGGTGATCGGTTGTCCCCATTCGGCCGTGAATAGATCGGCCGGGATGCCACAGCGCTTGGTGACATCGTGCCATTTGGTGCTGAAAGCGCCGTTGCCGAAGTTGGCGCAGCGTTTTTGTACCAGGTTGCGCACCGCGCCCTCCATGATGCCAAAGGCACTGCAGGTGGCGAGGAACACCGGATCTTTGGTGTTGAGCAGGGTTTGCAGTTGGCCGGTAACGCTGGCATGTAACGTCGCGTACTCGGGCATGCGGTGGCCGATCATCGGCGCCGACATGGCCGCAAAGACATCGGCACTGACTTCAACGGGGCCGGGGATATAGAGTTTTTTTGCCATGTTGTTCCTTTCGGAGTTACAAAAAAAGGGAACACTGTTGTCCTGTTGCTGTGTTCGATGCTGGAACTGAGTGCAAGTAAGTGAAATATCACCTGTTTTTCAGGTGGTTTGAGTGGTTTAGCATGGGCACTTTTGTCTGTCAAGCGCTTGTCATTTGCAGCCATGACACTGGCGCTGTTTCATGGTGGCCATTTTTCCCGAGTTAACCCTTGACTTTCTGGTCGCACTGATTATATTAGCCCTGTTGTTAGCACTCGCGTTCATTGAGTGCTAAGGGCAACGGTTGCTGCTAACGGATAGAAATTTAAGTCAATTTCAGGCACCATCAGGCATGGCGCCGCAATTTTATTAATTATCAAAGGAGACAGAGCATGAATATCAGACCTCTGCAGGACCGCCTCATCGTCGAGTGCGTTGAAGAAGAAACAATGACCGCTGGTGGAATTATCATCCCTGACACCGCGTCTAAAGAGAAGCCTCAAGAAGGTGTTGTTATTGCTGTCGGTAAGGGAAAAGTGACTGCCGAAGGCAAAGTACTGGGTATGGATGTTAAAGAGGGCGACGTCGTTCTGTTTGGCAAGTATGCCGGTAGCGAGATCAAGGTTGAAGGTAAATCCTACCTGATGATGCGTGAAGATGACATCCTTGGCGTAATCGAGAAATAATCCTTACCGGTTTCGAACCCTCTAACTCAATTTTTGACAGGAGTTCCACCCATGGCAAAAGAGATCAAATTTTCTGAAGACGCCCGCGCCAGCATCCTGGCCGGTGTAAATATGCTCGCTGATACCGTAAAGGTAACCCTCGGTCCCAAGGGTCGCAATGTTGTTATCGACAAATCCTTTGGCGCGCCGCTGATCACCAAAGACGGTGTTTCCGTAGCCCGTGAGATCGAGCTCGAAGATAAGTTCGAAAACATGGGTGCCCAGCTGGTTAAAGAGGTTGCTTCCAAGACTTCCGACATCGCTGGTGACGGTACCACTACGGCGACCGTTCTCGCTCAAGCGGTTTACCGTGAAGGCGTCAAACTGGTGACTGCGGGTCACAGCCCCATGGAGATCAAGCGTGGCGTCGACAAGGCCATTGCGGCCGCTGTTGTTGCCCTGGGTGAGATGTCCCAGCCGATCCAGAACCACAAAGAGATTGCCCAGGTTGGTACTATCTCCGCCAACAGCGATGAGACCATCGGTAATATCCTCGCTGAAGCGATGGACAAGGTCGGCAAAGAGGGTGTTATCACTGTTGAGGAAGCCAAGTCCATGGATACCTCACTGGAGACCGTTGAAGGGATGCAGTTCGACCGTGGTTACCTCTCCCCTTACTTTGTTTCTGATGCCGAGCGGATGGAAGCCGCCATGGATGATCCGGCGATCCTGATCTACGACAAAAAGATCTCCAACATGCGTGAGCTGTTGCCGATCCTTGAGCCGATTGCCAAAATGGGCAAGCCGCTGATGATTATAGCTGAAGATGTTGACGGCGAAGCGCTGGCGACCCTGGTTGTCAACAAGCTGCGTGGTACGCTCAATGTTGTCGCTGTCAAGGCGCCCGGTTTCGGCGATCGTCGCAAGGCGATGCTCGAAGATATCGCCACCCTTACCGGCGGTCAGCTGATCTGCGAAGAGATGGGCTTTACCTTGGAGAATGCTACTGAGGACATGCTCGGTACAGCCAAGCGCGTTGTTGTCGACAAGGACAACACCACCATCATTGATGGTGCCGGTCAGGAAGTTGAGATCGAAGGTCGCGTAAAAGTGATCCGTGCCCAGATCGAAGAGACCAGCAGCGAGTACGATCGTGAAAAACTGCAGGAGCGTCTGGCCAAACTGGTTGGGGGTGTTGCCGTGGTTAAGGTTGGCGCAGCCACCGAAACCGAGATGAAAGAGAAGAAGGCCCGCGTTGAAGACGCACTGCACGCAACCCGTGCTGCCGTTGAAGAGGGTATCGTCCCTGGTGGCGGTGTAGCTCTGATCCGTTGCATCAAGGCTGTTGAAGCTCTGGATCTTGCTGGTGAGCAGGCGTTTGGTGTGCAGATCGTTAAGCGCGCTCTGGAAGAGCCTCTGCGTCAGATCTCTGCCAACGCCGGTCTTGAAGGTTCCATCGTGGTTAATAACGTTAAGAACGGCGAAGGTTCTTACGGTCTCAACGCTGCCACTGACGAGTATGTCGACCTGATCGAAGCTGGTATCCTCGATCCGACCAAGGTAACCCGTAGCGCGCTGCAAAATGCTGCGTCTGTTGCCGGCCTGATGCTGACCACTGAGGCTTGCATCGCGGATGTCGCCGGTGATGATGCCGGTGGCGGTATGCCTGCTATGCCTGGTGGCATGGGCGGCGGTATGCCCGGTATGATGTAAAAAACAACCCTGAACCGGTTGTGCCGAAGCGCCCCTCCAACATTGGAGGGGCGCTTTTTTAGTTATCAGGGCTTCTCCCAGCGTTATCGGGTATATTTAGTGGACAAAATTCAGGCCGTTACTGCAATCAAACGTGAAGAATGCTAAAATATTTGGTTATGGGAAAAAACAATTTCGACAGTTTGAAAATAACGGTTTTACTCTATTGCGGCGATGAGTTGTTTGCGACGGAATTTTGTCAAGAGATGATGGCTCACTGCCCCGGCTGTTATTTGATGCACGCCGGAGATCTTGAGTCAGTGACGCAGTTGTTGGGTGCAGTTAAGGTCGATGTGGTGCTGGTGGATGGGCGGCGCAGCTCTACTCTGATGGCACGTTTGAAGACGGTGGCCAGTGAGATGGAAATCCCCCGCTGGCTGTCGATCCTGGCTCTCATTGATCGTCAGACTGAATATGAGACTGAACTGGAGTTATTGGCGTGCGGGGCTGATGATTTTGTCTGCGCTGATCAACCGTTGCATGTTGCGATACGATTCAAAGAGCTGTGTCGCTTGCAACAGGTGGAAAATCTGGCCAATGAGTATAACCAACTTTTGACCGGCCAGTCCTCGCAATTGAATCTGCTGCAGATGGCCGTCGATAATTCAAATATCATGATCGCTACCCTTGATCACCAGCTGCGTATCCAGATGGCCAATGAATCATTTTTACGCTTCTGTCGGTTGGAAAAATCCGATATGCCCGGTGTGCCGATCTCAGATGTTGTCTTCGCACAAAAATACGCTTCTCATGTTAAACCGGCATTGTTGCGGGCGTTGGCAGGGGAGGATATGTGTATCCAGTCGCTTCAAGCCTTAAGCCATCCGCAAACGCCCTATCTTCAACTTTATTTTCATCCGCTACGTGATGCTGCAGAAGAAATTCAGGGGGCGGTGTTAATTCTCAATAATATTGATCAACTGAAATCCATTGAGAACCGTTACTTTCAGATGTCACGCGAGTTTCGCACCCTGCTCGACGGTATCTCCGATGCCATTACTTTGATCAGAGCAGACGGTTCAGTGGCATGGGGCAACCGTGCTGCTGCCGAGGTTCTGAACACAAGTGTCGATGAACTGCCGCAACATTTATGTTGCGTGACTCGTGAAATTAACCATCCGGAACGGTTGTTTTGCGAAAGCTGCTTGATTCAACAGTGTCTGACCAGTGGTGAGAAGGCCATGGGCCTACTTGAAGCTCCAGATGGCCGTAGGCTCGGAGTAAAGGTTTTTCCCCTGTTGGATGATACAAAAAAAGTGACCGGTATGATTCGCGTTGTCGCTGATATTACTGAAGCGATGCAACTGCGCAATGAGGCGAACCAAAGCAGCCGACTGGCGGCCCTCGGTGAACTGGCGGCCGGGGTGGCGCATGAGATCAATAACCCCAATGGCCTGTTATCGATTAACAATGAATTTCTCAATGATATTTGTTGGGAAATGTTGGATGAACTATCCACTGTTGGCAGTTCGGAAGCGACCTTCAGTGGTTTTACTCTGGATGAGCTGAGGCACGAGTTGCCTCTGCTGTTCAGTAATAATCGGGCTGCAACAGGGAGTATCCGTCGGATTGTTGAAGATCTGAAACAATTTACCCGTAGAGAGCAGAGTCAATACGAGCATCTTGATGTTAACGCAGTGGTGCTGGCGGCCCATCGATTGGTGGCAAACAGCGTGAAAAAGGCCACCCACTCTTTTGCTGTGTATTATGCCGAGGACTTACCGCCGGTGCTGGGTAGTTTTCAGGGTTTGGAACAGGTGATTATCAATCTATTGATGAATGCCTGTCAGGCGCTGCCGGATCCGTCGCAAAAAATCTCTGTGAAAACCGAATGGGATGAGGCCGGTCAGCGGGTTAAGGTTTGGGTGTGTGATACCGGTAGAGGAATTTCAGCGCAGGATCTGGAGAAAATCTTCGACCCCTTTTTCACTACAAAACGGGAAGATGGCGGCACGGGCCTTGGTTTGGCGGTCTCTTCACGGATTATCAAAGAGCATGGTGGCTTCCTCCATTATGACTCACAACCGGGACAGGGTACCAGCGTTTGTGTTTCGTTGCCTGTCGGAGAATTATTGTGAAAAACAAGCCAACTGCGACCACTGTGAATTCTGAACTTCTGTCGCCTGCGGGGAGTCTTGAAGCGTTCTTTGCCGCCATGGAATCCGGCGCTGATGCCGTCTACTGCGGCTTGCAGGACTTTTCGGCTCGTGCCAAGGCGAAAAACTTTTCGCTGGGCGATCTAAGCTTGATGACGCGCTATGTCCATGAGCGGCAACGTAAGCTGTTTGTCACCATGAATACCCTGGTCAAAGAGCAGGAATTGCCGTTGCTGGTGGAAACCCTGGCCGCGGTCGAGGAGGCCGGGGTCGATGCGGTGATTCTTCAGGATCTGGCGGTGTGGCGGGTGGCACGCGAGTATTTCCCCAATCTGGAACTTCATGCTTCGACGCAGATGACGGTGCATAATAGTGCCGGGGTGAAGCAATTGGAGCAGATGGGCTTTGAACGGGCCGTATTGGCCCGCGAGTTGACGCTGCCGGAGATCCGTGAAATCCGCAGTCAGACACAGATGGAGCTGGAGCACTTTGTCCATGGTGCGCTGTGTTTCTGTTTTTCCGGACAATGTTATTTTTCCTCCTACCTTGGCGGAAAAAGCGGTAATCGTGGCCGGTGTACTCAGCCCTGTCGGCGCCGTTACAGCCATCGCGGCAAGCAAGGTTATTACTTTTCCCCCAACGATCTGTCGGCCATTGAGCTGTTACCGGCACTACAGGATGCTGGAATCAGCAGCTTCAAGATCGAAGGGCGGATGAAGAGTGCTGAATATGTTGCTAATGTGGTCAAGGCGTATCGGCTGGTGATGGACGCGCCGGTCAGCCAACGTTCACAGGCGATTGAACAGGCGCGTGGTTTGCTCAAGCAATCCTTTGGCCGTACGCCGACCAAGGGCTTTCTGGCCGGTAAGCAACCTGCCGATATGGTGACCCCGGCGTTGCGTGGTTCCACCGGCCGTTTCTTGGGTGATGTGACGCGGGTGGCCGGTAACAAGCTATTTTTCAAATGCCGTGATTCGCTCCATATCGGCGACCGTATCCGCATTCAGCCGGGTAGCGACAAGGTCGGCACGGCATTCACCCTCAAGCAGCTGTGGGCGGGGTCGCGTGCGATCAAAAAGGCCAATGCTGGTCAGGTGTGTGTCAGCAACCCCTTCGGGCCGAAATTCAAGGTGGGCGACGCTGTGTTCAAGGTGTCGTCGCAGCAGGCGTTTTCCATGAGCGATGCTGCCTGCCGCCGCCGCCTGCAGAAGGTTGGTTTGGCTCGTCAGCCGTTGAAATTACAGCTTCAGCTACAGGATCAGCAGCTGGAGATTCAGGCCCGTGTCGGCAGTGTTGAGCTTAATGCTTCATATGATGTCGAGCTGTTTCCTGCCCA
Source organism: Desulfuromonas sp. (assembly GCA_021162745.1). Taxonomy (GTDB): domain Bacteria; phylum Desulfobacterota; class Desulfuromonadia; order Desulfuromonadales; family Desulfuromonadaceae; genus Desulfuromonas. The sequence continues at coordinate 7,655 of JAGGYC010000083.1, forward strand.
GCACAGCCCACTGTCAGCCGAGACGTTACAGCAGGTGTTCCGCCAGAGTGGCGAGGCCCCATTTGAACTCAATCAGTTGACGGTTGGTGAGCTCCCCGAGGTGATCATTCCACCCAAGCGCCTCAAGGAGATCCGTCGCGATTTTTATCAACACCTGGCCCGCGATGTCGATAAGCGGCGCAGCCAATTGTTTAAACAACGTCAGCAAAAGGCTGTGGTTGCTCTGCTTCCTGCTCAGCCGCTGTCGCGACGACCTCAGGAGGTGACGGTGGCGGTGCGCGATATCCGAGAAATGCGCGCCCTGGAAAATCCGGAAATTGATCGGATTCTGGTGCCGCTGACCTCGGCGGTGCTCCATCGTCAATGGAAGTCCACCTCTCGTCAGCAGCGTTGTGTGGTGTGGGATCTGCCGTTTGTCGTTTTTGATCATGAATGGCGAGGCCTGCAGCAGTCGGTTCACCATCTGATTGCCGGCGGATTCCGTAATTTCAGGTTGAATAATCTCAGTCATTTCCGATTGTTTAAAGATGCTGCGCAGCTCAACCTTGAAGCCGGTTATCGATTATTTTGCCTGAACAGTCAGGCGATGCTCGGCTGGCAGGAGCTGGGTGCCTGCAGTAATGAGCTGTATATTGAGGACGAGAGCGATAATATCAAGGCGTTGTTACAGCGTAGCGGTGATTATCCGCTCTATGCCATGGTCTACGGTTCGATCCCGCTGATCACCTCGCGTATTCGCATTCCGGGCATTAAGGGTGATCAACCGATCCTTTCGGACCGTGGCGATAGTTATCAGGTGGTAAAGAAGGGGGCGTTGAGCGTGTTGCGTTCGCACAGTGATTTTTCGTTGTGTGGATCGATCTCTTCGTTGCAGGAGATGGGTTGTGCCGGCTATCTGATCGATATTTCTCACCTCGGAGCGTTCAGCCAAGAGGGGAAAAAGGTGCTGGAGGCCTGCCGGGTACGGCGTGATCTACCGGGGTCCTCTTCCTTTAACTTTAAGGCGGGGATGGAGTAAGGTGTGTGTCATTTCGTAGGTCGGGTTAGCGAAGCGTAACCCGACAACCTCCTGTGTCATAAAAAAGGGGATTCCGCATATTCGGAGCTTTGGTTTCAAGCACACCCCTGTCAAGTCCAGATCAAGTTCGCGGGTCTCGCCCCGCAGGCGACGTACTTTTTGCCAAGCCCCAAAAAGTAAGCAAAAATGGCTTTTAGAACCAAAGCAACCAGCCGCAGAGTCAACTGTATCAGTGTGCGGATTGCGTAATCACCCGAACTGCGAGGCGGGCCTGATCTCTTGCGGCCCACCCGTTTTTGTCAGATGATATTTCATCATGAACAGCCCCAAGCTGGAGCTTGGGACACAGCGGGAATAGGGTGTGTGTCATTTCGGTCGGGTTAGCGAAGCGTAACCCGACCGCCTCCTGTGTCATGAAAGAGGGGACTCCGAATTAACGCAGTCCCCTTTTTCGTGTAAAACCTATTTGCTACAGGTGCAATGACGAATTGGTCAGGCCGTAGCCTTTTTCACCGTGCAGTGTTTGATCCAAACCCTCCAATTCCATCTGTTCATCAATGCGGAAACCGATGGTCTTTTCAACCAGCACACACAGAACATAGGTGACGACAACTGCCAGGGTGATGGTGACGCCCATGCCTACTAACTGTACGCCGAGTTGATCAAAGGCCGTCCAACTGCCACCAGCGGCGGCTGCCGCATCGGCCATCCAGCTGTCGCGGATGAAGAAGCACAACAGCAATACGCCGAGACCACTGCCGACACCGTGAATACCGAAGCAGTCGAGACTGTCATCGTAGCCCAGTTTCATCTTCAGTTTCAGCATGTTATAACAGAGCAGCGACGATGCGGCACCAAGGAACAACGCACCGGTGGGTTGAACAACGCCTGCCGCCGGGGTGATAACGACCAGACCGGAAAGGATACCGGAAACAAAACCGAGAGCGGTGGCTTTACGAAAGGCAAAGGCTTCAATGATTAACCATGTGAGTGCGCCACTGGCGGCTGAAACCTGAGTCATGGTCAGGGCGCGAGCGGTATCAAGGCCACTTTGCAGGGTGGAACCGGCATTGAAACCGAACCAGCCCACCCACAGTAGTCCCGCACCCATCATGGTCATGACCAGATTATTGGGGTGCATTGGTTTGTGGGGGAACCCTTTACGTGGGCCGAGGTAGATGGCAGCAACCAGCGCACTGGTACCGGCGGAAACATGAATCACCAGACCGCCGGCCAGGTCGATGATACCGGCGGCACCGTAGTTGAACAGCCAACCGTCCGGTGCCCAGATCCAGTGACATAACGGACAGTAGACGAGGAGAAACCACAGGGCGATAAAGGCGATATAGCCGCGCATGTAGACCCGCTCGGCAATGGCACCACTGATCAGGGCCGGGGTGATGATGGCGAACTTGCCCTGGAACATGGCGGTGATGTATTCGGGGATACCATTGATAATGGTGTTATCAATGCCGCCGAGAAAGAAATAGTCCGGGTTCCAGCCGATAAAACCGCCGAGAATGCTTTTGCCAAAGGTGAGGGAGTAGCCGACGGCTACCCACAGCACACCGATGATGGCCAGGGAGACATAGCTGTGCATCATGGTCGACAGCACGTTTTTGGTCCGTACCAGGCCACCATAAAACATGGCCAGGCCGGGAATCATCAGCAGCACCAGAGCAACAGACATCATCATCCAGGCGGTGGTGCCGGTATCGACAGCGGATTGCGCTGCAAAGCTGCTGGCTGGGGTGAGCAGTAGTCCGGGTAACAGACGGTAGGCGTAGCGTGGCATCTATTCCTCCTTGATTGGTCATTGATTCCCCCCCCCTAACCATCCCCCACAGGTCGGGGGGAGGGGACTTTAGCTCCTTCCCCGCTTGATGGGGGAAGGTTGGGATGGGGGTGTTCGCGAAGCGATATGTTCTTACTGTGAATGTAAAAAGTTGTTCTATGAAAATCCGCCCAAGGTGCGTGGGTCGCTAATCGTTCTACTATTAGAGCAACCGCTGTGCCAGATATAGATTATTTGGGCTAACTTACTGAAACAAAAAGAAAAGTAGTTGTGGATAAAAATAAAAATAACGGTAATAGTGGTGATGCTGTCGTAAAAAACAGCATGGATGCCTACAAAATAGGCAGAGGCGGAGACTGTATTCTGTCTGTTTACGTTGATCAAAATTGAATCTGGAGGGGCGTATGGTGATGGATGAAGAGTTGGTGCTGCAACTGAAGCGGGTGTTGTCCGCCGTCGAGCAGATTTTGCCGCAACCGGTTGCCGCCGTGGACTGGAGTCAGACTCTGGCCGCTGGTTGGCGCAGTCACTCGGTGGCGGGATATCTTGAGGCGATGCCGGAGACCGAAGCAACGCTACTGGATGATCTGCTCGGGATTGATGAACAGAAGCAGGTGGTTGTCGCCAACACCTGTCAGTTTGTCGATGGCTTGCCCGCCAACAATGTTCTGCTGTGGGGATCACGTGGTACGGGAAAGTCGTCTCTCGTCAGAGCGCTGCTCAACAGCTATAGCGAGCGTGGCCTGCGCATCGTCCAGGTCGATAAGGATGACCTGCCCCATCTGCCCGATATCTTTGCCCGGATTAAGCAGCAGCCCTATCGTTTTCTGGTGTTTTGCGATGATCTCTCCTTTGAAGGGGGAGAGAAAAGTTACAAAGTGCTGAAAAGTGTTTTGGATGGAGCCGTACATGCGGCACCGAAGAACTGTCTGCTCTATGTGACCTCCAACCGCCGCCACCTGTTGCCTCAATACGACCATGACAATCTGGGCAATCATCTCAAGGGTGGTGAGCTGCGGGCTTCCGATACCATCGAAGAGAAAAGCTCCCTGTCCGACCGTTTTGGTCTCTGGGTCTCCTTTGATTCGTTTAGCCAGCAGCAATATCTCGACGTGGTGCGGCAATGTATCGATCGCTTATGTGTTGACTACCAGGCCAGCCTGTCGTGGGATCAGGAGGTGGAAGAGGCCGCAATCCAGTGGGCGCATGACAAGAGTAAACGCTGCGGCCGGACGGCATTTCAGTTTGCCAAGCGTTGGGTGGGGATGCAGCTGAGTCAGCAGCGGTTTAAGACTTTAGATTAACAGACGAACAACAGGATACTACCAACGGGGTGTTGCATAACGGTGCCACGGAAAAAGTTGATACCGACCAAATAACCAAATTATTCAACGCCTCAGCCATGAAAAAGAATCAAATCAGTCGGTTTCAAGACCGACTTGCCGTCAAGGTGGAGCAAGACGGAAAGCGCCTCATCGTCGGTGGATTTGCGACCCCCGGAGGGCCGGTTTTAAAAGCCATTTCTTTGCTCACTTTCTTTGGGGTTTTGCAAAGAAAATGAGTCGGCTGCGGGACGAAACCCGCGAACTTGATCTTGATTTTAGGGGTTTTTGGCAGATTGTGGCATCGGATCAACATGGGCCAACGCATAACGGTAACATTGGCTGAAGTAACCCGGGGTGCGCGGCCCCGGACGCCGCCCTATTTTTAGAGTCATCCAGAAGTAGGCAAAACATGACCCCGAATCTCTTGCCCTGCGGGTTTCCTCCCTCCAATCGCTACCAACGAGGAGCCCGCAAAAACTCGCTGCGTTCAAACATTTCCGGGCAACCATCCTCGTTGACGCTCATTGCGTTCGGCGGCGACAAACGGGGACCACTACCAAATAATTTAAGTTGGACAGAGAGCTAGAGGCGTAACAACACCAGTGCTCTGTATATTCTAAACAGTCGCAATATTGCGCTGGGATTTTGCGTGTCAACAAGGCGTGACCTTTGCTGCATAGCTAAAGCTATACGGCGAAAGTCGCAACGCGGTTGACGCGTAAAAGAACAAGTAAGATGTGAATGTTTAGAGTCTGGACTTTAGAGTTCTGTTCCACTTAGCGAAAGGAAGAAACCCAACAATAATTTCAAAAAATTCGTTGACAATTGAGACATAGTGCGTGGCCGCGCCTTCAAAAACCTTGTTATTTTAGACAGTTTTGAAGGCGCGGCCTCTAGAAGAAGTTATTTACTCTTTCTTCTGGAGGCCGCTATGGACATCAAGGGATACCGCCATATCCCCAGAAGCCTTTTCGAGGCTATCACATTTCTCTGTCAGGCTCTGCCTAAACGTGCTGTTCCTACTTTTTTGGAACTGCTTTTTGGAGCAATGCTTACACAGAACGGTTTTGTTACTGAAGCATGGCTGGCTATTGCTGCCAAGCGTCATTGGAGCAGTTACTATAAATGGCTGCAAACTGGTCGCTGGTCTTGGGTCGCTGTCGGGTTGCAAACTGCTCGTCTGGCGCTGCGACAGGTTCCGGCTGATAAGCGCTGTTTTTTAGCTATTGATGATACGGTAATTTTTCGTTGTTCGTCCAAGGCTCCAGAATCTCGTATTCATCATCAGCATGGTCAAAAAGCCAACAGGCCACGTTTTGTGCTGGGACAAGGCTGGGTCAGCATTGCTCTGTGTGTTTCAACGTGTAAGCGCTGTGTGGCTATTCCGGTGTTGTCGAGATTGTCTCGCTCTACGGGCAATAGCGGTAAACTGGTTGCTGCTAAAACGTTGCTGCGGGTGATCAGACCGGTCTTTGCTCATCGCTTAACTACGCTGTTGCTTGATAGCTGGTACATGCGTAAAACCTTGATTTTACCTGCACTGGAAATGGGTTATCAAGTCATTGGTCAAGTGCGTAAGGATACGGCTCTGTATCTGCCGCCAGAGCCACATAATGGTAAAAGGGGTCGACCCCGCAAGTATGGGGTAAAGTGGGATGATGAACAGGTTTCACAACTGCCGGTGATACGCCAGGAGATGTTTCTCTATGGTCGCCGACAGAAGGTTCATTATCGCAGTGCTCGGGTTTTAGCCTACTTTCTCGGTGGACTTCCTGTCATTGCTGTTTGGTCTCAATTTGAACAAAGAGATGGCACCATGGGGCGACCTCGTTTGATTCTGTCTACCGATCTAAGCTTGTCGGCACCAAGGATTCTTTTAGCGTATGCAAAACGCTGGTCGATTGAGGATATGTTCAATCAACTGAAGAATCGTTGGGGATGGAAAGAAGCTTGGCAGCAAAGCCGTCAAGTCCTCCATCGCTGGACGCAGATTTTATCGACAAGTTATGCTTTGCCGTCGCTGTTATCTCTGAACAATGGAGACCAAGAGAAACAATTGGCCAATCTATGCCCATGGCGAGTGAATCAGCCGATTACTGCAGGTCGTATCCGTAAAGGGCTGGCACATATTTTACGCCATGTTGACATTCGCAGTATGTGGAACCCAAAGACGGGTAAATTCAGTCCGTTAAATGGCAACTTAAACAACAAACGACCGCCTGATAAACGCAAAAGAGCTTAACAGCGGTGTTTACTGACAATTTAATTGGCATCTCCAGCTACCGGAAATGGTAGTAACGGGATTGCTGCAACTCTAAAGTCCAG
>JAGGYC010000148.1 GCA_021162745.1 Desulfuromonas sp.
AAACTTAGCGCTTTTGGAGTCCATCATAACATTAAGATAGTAATCATTCTCCTGCTCAGGGTTCCAGATAAGCTTAAACTCTTTATTGCGAATGGCTCTTTGAGTGTAACCATCGTATTGATGAACCAAGAAAGCATGTTCGCGATGCTCAGAGGTCTCTCCTTTTAACACAGATAATAAACTTTTGCCGTCCATCGCAGGAACCTCTCCTCCGGCAATATCAATTAAAGTAGGAAGAATATCACAATACATAGCAACCGCGTCTGTGACAGCAGGCTTAATTTTCCCCGGCCAGCGCACTAGGCACAGCGCCTTGGTTCCATAATCATAGATCGACCATTTGCCGTTCGGCAAAGCAGTTCCCTGTTCACTTAAAAAGATTAATACAGTGTTTTCCGCCAGCTTCATATCGTCCAGCAACTTGATAGTAGCGCCAACCTGATTGTCCAGCTCTTCAACTTCAGCTGCGTGCTTTGCCAGAGCCTCACGGGTAATAGGGGTATCAACCATATGAGGCGGCACTACAATCTTATCCAAAGGAAAATTAGACGCGTCCCCCATCGTCCACGGATGATGTGCATGGACCGAAGCAATAACCATGCAAAATGGTTTATTCTCCGCCTGAGATGTTTCTATAAACTGTTTTACCCCACTCATCTCCCAGGTAGGTGCTTTCTCATTAGCACTGCTTGTGAATCCAGGAACTTTCTGAAACTTTGATTTAGCGGTAAAGTGGAGCTTCCCTGTCAAACCAACGTTATACCCTAGATCCCCCAGATAATTGTTTATGTTTTTATAGTCTCCGGCAGGTTTATCGGCATTACTGTAAACACCACTAGTCGGGGGCAACAATCCGGTATAAAGCTTATGTCGCGTAGGATAACACTGTGCCCCGGAGCATGAGAAATTCGTAAAACGCACTCCTTGGGTAGCAAGCTTATCTATATTCGGAGTACGGGTATATAAGCCCGCATCAACGCAGCCGAAGCTTGACCAGCTGACATCGTCCGCCAGTACAATCACAAAGTTCGGTTTTTCTTCTGCCATGACTGATGTAACAAAAACTGCTATTGTAAAAATAAAAGTCATTAATGATTTCATTTCTTATTCCTTTTCTTTGATATGACTTGAGCCCAGAAAAGCATGAAGGTTACTCTTTGCGGTCTCTTTTCCTGAGAGCTTCTGGAGAGCCGTCGTGCCTTCCGTTTAATTCATCTGCGTGTATCTTACCTAACTGCAACGATATTTTCAACAATTGTCGCTCGGAGGCATGTGCGATGTCGTGTATACGGTGGTAATTTTGTTCGACCCCGTTCAGGGTCGCTGGCTTGTGGACGAACCGGATCCATGGGTTTCACCCATGGCCTGGTGTTTGGCCCTTTTATGAATAGCTAGTTGCGTATAATAGGGCGGATTCGAGATTGATTTGGTATTTCTCGGGCTTCGTGTTTGTTTGCTGTTGTATATCGAAGCTGGAGAAATGAATGGACTGGGTCCAGAGTTCGGCACGCAGGTTCTGTATGAGTCGCATTGTGGTGGGTCGATAGGATTTTTTCCGCTGCCATTTTGCTCTGGGTAGATGCAGGAATGTGTCGTTTTGTTTTTGGCATTGTGCGGCGGCGGTAAGCAGCATGGCGTATGCGGCCACTTGGCATCCTGTGACGTTTTGTACGGCTTTTGGTGTACGCACTTGCGCTTCGCCTACGCCGAGCAGTGTTTTTTGGTCTCGGAAGTTCACTTCGATGTCCCATCGCCACAGGTAGTGTTGTATCACTTCTTTGATGGTTGCGTTCGGGTCGGTACAAATGAGGTAGGCTGGTTTGCGGTATAGTCGTTTGCCGTTTTTAGTGTTGCGGTAGGCTGTCGGCGCTATGACTATCAGTTGAAGATTGTAATGTTGGCCTGCGGTTCGCCAGCGTAGCGGTCCGAGATGTTTAACGCGGAGCTTGCGCAGTTTGCCTCCAAAGAAAACTTCGCATTCTTGCCATGGCACGGTTGTGTCTTGGCGTAGCTGCTCGGGCGTGGGGGCTCGGTCGCCGTAGACGCGTCGTCGTCCTCTGTCTCGCTGTTGTTTGGGCAGGTAGTAGAGTTTGGCGTCTGCGCGGATGCGTCCGGTCAGAGTGGTGTTTTGCGGCAGATGCTTGATGACCGTGCCGTTGGTAAACGAACCGTCGACGACAGTCCAGAGTCTGCGCTCTTTTGCACCGTGCTCGTCCAGCCATGAGCGCATATGCATGATTCTATTTGCCCCGAGAACGCTGATTCGGCATTTTTTGCTTTCGGCCTCGTATACCTCCCACTCCTGCTCGCTAGCCCTAGCCCCGGGTTTTACCGGCAGCGGGGCATGAACCCAGTCGACAGGGATCATGCGGGCCTCACCCTGCTTGCCTTTCAATGCCATCGAGGTCTGCAAGAAACGCTGGGCCAGTATGAAGTTTACGCGGAACGGCGGCCCCATCGGATCGCGCATATATTTCACGCCATGAGTTTTCCTTCCGCTCTTTTTTGTTCTTGTATCATCCATAGCCATCACAACCGCTCCGTCCTGATTCTTGCACAACCACTGACGCACCGGCTCAAACAATCGTTCCGGACTTACTCGCCCACGTTCATACATCCGGTATGCGGCGCTCCAGTCACGGAACTGATGCCCACAAGTGCTGAGCAGACCGCTAACCGTGTGCGTTCCCAGACAGACCAACTGCGCCAGCTGATGCTCAGTGATACGTCTGGCGTGTCGACAATCGAGACCCCGCACAGCCTGAGCGCACAACTGCTCGATACCACTCAGTAGCGGCGTAGAGTTTTTTTTAGCGTTACCGGAGAAGCCGGCACATTGCGACGATGCACGATGAGGTTGGCTTTATCCTCAACAATCCACTCGACAACCTCACCCTTTTTAAAATCCATTGCCTCAGCGATGGCAGTCGGGAAATTGATGTAGTACTGGTCCGCGGTTTTCTTTCGCCTAATCTGCTGCACCTTAGTTGGATAGCCCATTTCAAACTCCTTTCAATTCAACCCAAAACCTATAACACACCCATCTAGCTTATATGCTAGACCATATATCGCCAAAAGTCAAGCACAAATTTCACTTAATCAGAAAAAAGAAACGTCAATACTAGAAAAAGGCCAAACACCAGGGACCCTTTCAGGGTCCGCGAGAGGGATGTCATTGCGAGGGGTGAGCGTCGAGCGAACGACGCGGCAATCTCAGCTCATACGGAACCTTTAATCTGAACCATCTCAATTGTGTCATCCTGCCCCCTTTTTTGTCATCCTGAGCGCAACGAAGGATCTCTTCCCTACCACAAATTTTGGTTGGTGCCGATGTACTGGTCGAAATGGTCAAGACTCACGGCAGCGTATCATCGTCTGTAGTCTCGATATAAAACTGTAATGTGCGATAGGTATCGATAGATGGAAATCCGTTGCTGACGGGATCGTCGTCAGGATTGGTTAAACGATCGTCTCTAAACATCGACTCGGTTTTAAGTTGCGATCTGAGCGGTTCGCCGGGCTCAGGGATAGGAGGGCTGCCAGGGGCGCGGGTCGGTGGATATGTACTGTTGCCTTCGCGCCGCACACCCCACCATTTTTTACCGGCGGGGTCGGTGTACAAATAGATATTATCGCCATTATCACATTGGTCTTTAATGGGATTGACATTGGCCAGGGCTATGCTGCAATCATGTCTTGGTTTTTCGAATCCGACGAGGAACATATACCGTTTGCCGCCGATAAGCTGGATATTGTTGGTGATATCCCATCGCATGAACCGCAATTTCCCTTTGTCGTCGCTTGAACTGGTTACATCGTAAATTGGGAAAGTGCCGCCGGTCGCTAATAGCAGTTGCACATACTCAACCCCCTCGACATAGTCATCCATTGCATGGCAATCACCATAGCGGCCTTCGGCTTTATCGCCGGCGCCTGTGCCGTTATTGTTGAGTACGGGAGTACCGACGACTTCGAATATCTGCATGATGACAGGTGCGCCGGGCGCGCCGGTTTTCACGGCCTTATTACTGCCGCTGGTGCGAAGCACGATTGCGTCGAGTGTTATATTTTTAAGTGGATTGAAGACCATACCAAGATCGCGGTTGCGCTGGTAGTATCCCGCATCATCTTTCCACTCGAGGTGATCATAAGAATCGTTACGGACACTTGTACTGGTATTGCCGCCTTTGTCTGTATTATCAAAATATAGATTCGCCGGTGTCTTCGATGGGTTATACGAGTAGCTCTTGCCGAGATCTGTAACGATAAGCCCCGATCTTATAAGACTCGGTACTGCTGCTGTTGATGAAGGATCCGCACAGCTTGAATTCAGGCCATCTGCCAGAGAGGCCCTTGCCAGCACCGCGAACCACGGCAGTGGCTTATTCTTATCTTGCCTGAGCTTTTCCGCCAGCCGATATAAAGATTTGTCAAACGGCGAAGCAAGTATAAGCGATTCATAGGCCTCCCACGGGTCCCAGGGAACGCCGGGTCTATAGTAAGGGTCGCCGGCCTGCCACCTCTCGTGATCCAGTTTCACAATTGAATTCACCCACTCAGGATGGATCTTTTCTCCTTTGATATAGGGCATAACAAAATCTATCGACTTGGCAATAGACCCTCCGTTATCCGCCTTTTGATTATAATGGTCTTTCCCGAGCAACCGTCCAATCTGTGCAATCTGAATCAACTCCACAACACTACTCATATGATAATGAACCGCGTCGCGACGTCGGAAATCATAGGTTTGGCCGTCTTCGTATAATGAATTACTCCAGAGAACCGGAATTTTATCCTGCACCCATTTGATCCTGTTCTGATCGTCATCCAGGTAAGCCGCATAATAAATGAGTTTCAACCGTTTTGCGGCATGGTTTCCAGCCGTACGCCTCCACCCGTTTTTCTGAATATCCCCAATCGTCTTGATCCATTTGCCAATCGTTGTTTTTTGCGATTCGGACATTTGTTTTTCCAGCATCTGATAAGCGATCAGGCACATAAGCATTTTATGATCGTTTATAGAGTTTCCGCTTGGCTTATATTTTTTCGCCCAAGCCTCGACAAACTCAATGGCTTTTGCAGCGTAGATTTTTTTGCCGGAAACGAAATAGGTCCATGTCAGTGCGTATATTTTATTCATATCCCGCAGGTGCTTAACTGAATTAATCCTATCCGGGTCGTTACTGACACGCCCTTCATAAATGATATCTTTCAGGGGACTCGGCTTATCACCAAGGGCCGCATCCGCATCTGCTATCAGTGTTTTGTAT
>JAGGYC010000140.1 GCA_021162745.1 Desulfuromonas sp.
AAAACCGGTCTCGCTCCCCGTGCTTTGTTATCTCCGCACGACAGACCGCAACTACCTGTCCAATCAGCAATTGACAGGGCAAGCTCCTTTCAGCTTGCGAGAATGACCGAGCTTGGCTCGGCGCACCAGATACAATCTGATCAAATCTGATGTTAGAACCAAATTAATAACCAAGAGGCATGAACCACAGAGACACAGAGCACACTGGGAAAACCAAACGACTTGCCCCTCAAGTATTTACTCAGTGCCCTCTGTGTCTCTGTGGTAAAAAATTCTACAAAAAAATCAGTGGGCAGTGCCACCACCTACGCATCTAATCATCCACAGCAACAGACGGCGAATCATCTGTCGTCGTTTCAGCCGCCGGTTTTTTCCGCCGCCGCCGTGGCCGCCGTTTACGCTTGGCAGGCTCGCGCGACGGTTCTTCACCATCCAGCGCCCGTTGCCAGCTTTCCAGCAAATCTCGCTCACCATCCAGCGCCTCACACCACAAACGATAGAGTTCAAAAGCTTCTGCTGTGGAGGGGTGACGCAAAAAACGTTGTTCACCACGTCGCCCACGCCCGCAATGAAAACGGAAGAAGCCGATCAGCAACTCACGGGCCTGATGCTTGATACCGTTGGCGATACTAAAATAGCGACAGTGTCCGACCAGCAGTTGGTTGGCCAGCTTATGCACATCACCAAGGGTCATCTCCGCTTGTGACTGTTCAACAAATGGCCCGAGGTACATGACGGCCAGTGCTACACATTCGCGTACCGGCACTCCGGAGGCGGTGCGCATGTCAAGCTGGCGCAGCAGATCAAAATTGTCGCGCTCAGCGGTAAAATCAGGGATCAGGTATTCCAGCAACCCGTAGCGATCCGCCTTTTGCAACACCTGTCCGGCAACCTTATGCCGGAATAACTCCATCAGCTCTTCACGAATCCGTGCCGGCGCCGCCGCAGCAATCAACTCACCACAGCGCTCAATGGCCGGAGGAATAGCATCATCGAGTTCAAATCCCAGCCGCGCCGCAAATTCCAACGCCCGCAGCATCCGGACCGGATCTTCGCCAAAGCGCTCACAGGGGTCACCGATAACACGGATCACCCCGTCGTGCAGATCCTGCAAACCACCGACATAGTCAACGATTGAAAAATCCTCGATATTATAAAACAACGCATTGATGGTGAAATCACGCCGGAACGCATCCTCCTGCGGGGTACCAAAAACGTTTTCCGCAAAATGGCTGATCCCTTCGCCCGGATCAGGAATTTCATCCGGATCGGGTTTACGCCGAAAGGTCGCAACCTCGATCAACTCATGACGACCGAACATGATGTGGGCCAAACGAAAACGACGACCGATGAGACGGCAGTTACGGAACAACTTGCGCACCTGCTCGGGGGTGGCATCGGTACCGACATCAAAGTCTTTAGGTTGGCGGCCAAGCAACAGATCACGAACACTGCCACCAACCAGATAGGATTTAAAGCCTCGTTTGCGTAGACGATACAGCACTTTCAAACTGTTTTCGTCAATCATGGAACGGGATAAACAGTGGTCGTTTCGCGGTATAATCACAGATTCTGCAAGCATTGAATCGACAAACTTTCGTCAGAAAAAACAAAAAAACAGCACTTCGCCCTTTAAAGACGCTCATACTGACAACGGAAACCGAGTCCAACATACACCAAAAATGTTCCAGAGGGGAAATTTACCAGAACAACGCCACTAAGGAAAGGCGCAAACTAGTTGCCATTGTTGTGTTTTTGTCGATTAAAGACTATAGTTGACGCTTGACCTACAGCATTCACTAACAATCGGATCCACCATGACCAACCCTGCTATCAATCTTGTTGTTCTGCTTGGTGCCACCGCTTCGGGAAAAACCCGGCTGGCGGTTGACGCCGCACGCCTGCTCAATGCCGAAATCATCTCCGCAGATTCGCGCCAAGTGTATCGCGGTATGGATATCGGCACCGGCAAAGACCTGCAGGAATACGCTGAGATCCCCTATCACATGATCGACATTGTCGACCCCGGTTATGAGTTTAACGTCTTTGAGTTCCAACAACGTTTCTGTCAACAGTTCAAACAGATTACACAAAACGGCAAGCTGCCGCTGCTATGCGGCGGCACAGGGATGTATCTGGATGCGGTACTGCGCAATTATCAGCTGATTGAGGTTCCCGTCAATGAAGCCCTGCGTGAGCAACTGGATCCATTGAGTGACGACGAACTGCGTCAGCGCCTGCTGCAACTGACACCGAATCAACACAATCGCAGCAATCTGGATCAGCGGTCGCGACTGATCCGCGCCATTGAAATTGCCAGTAGCGGCAGCGATCAACCAGCCCAACCACTCCTCGACCATCTGCAACCACTGGTGTTCGGTCTGCGCTGGCCGCGCGAGGTATTACGTCAACGGATCACCCTGCGACTCAAACAACGGCTAAACGAGGGGATGATCGATGAGGTGCTATCCCTTCATCAGCAAGGGGCAAGTTGGCAGACACTGGAGTTCTATGGCCTGGAATACCGCTTTATCGCTCAGTACCTGCAACAGAAACTGAACCGCAACGATATGGTGCAAAAGCTGGGCAGCGCCATCCATCAGTTTGCCAAGCGCCAGGAGACCTGGTTTCGACGCATGGAGCGCAATGGCTGCCAGATCCACTGGCTGGACGGCGACGGACAACCGTTACAGCAGCTGATGGCGATCATTACTGAACACAGCGACATCAAGGAGTAAACATGAAAGAGAACGAACAACCTGAACGGCCGAGCGCCGACACACGAACCATGCTGCGTGCGCCGCTGATGATTAAGAAAATCCGCTGTGATGATGGCACTAAGGTTTTTTTCGGCTATTCGACCAATATCAGTTGTAGCGGGCTGTTTATCTCCACCGTCAACCCGGCGGAACCGGGCAGTCGCTTTCAGATTGAGATCCCCTTGCCTGCGCCGCTGAAGATGGAAGTGCGCTGTGAGTGTGAAACGATTTGGAAGCGCAACTACTCGCCTAAAAGCCCTTATGAGCCGGGGATGGGAATCCGCTTTATCGATCTGCCCGATGAGGTCAGGAAAAAAATAGACAGCTGGATTGGCGAAACTCAACAGGATGGGGATGAGGAGAAGAACAGTTAGTCAGCATGCAGGCCAAGCAAAAAGGTTACGCAGTAGAGTCCCGTTAACTCAGACGACCTGCTAAAGTCCAGCCATCAACGATTTCCAGAAACAGTTCAGCGCCGCCTCAACGGCTTTGTGACACACCTCAGAATCAACACCGGATTGCGGCACCAGGGCGGTCATAAACTGTTGATGTAGCTCTTCGAGCTGGTCGTCGAGGACCTTATCGCTCACCCCGGCACGAAACCAGTCCACAGCGATCTCACGCATCCGCTCCCGTTGCTGTTCCATCTCCTGTTCAAGCGGGCCCTGTAATTCCAACCAGTTGTCGTCCACCACTGCATGGGCTGCCTCAATCATCTCTTTAAATGTCTGTCCACTATTGAATGCCACACGGCCTCCTGCTTTTGTCGATTTTCATATTATACATGGACAATGTACATGGACAATGGCAAAACAGCAAAAGTTTCCACCCACAGTTTACCAGTTTCGTCGACGGTTATTATCTGCTAAATTGTCTCCATAACATCCGACATCGGCATCGCGTGACCATGCGCACGCCCCAACCTGCTTGACCATGAGGCAAACTTTGAAAACCATCAAATCGTTTTTTATGTTGTTACTGCTCGTTGCCCTGACGGGTGGAGCTTATTACTATTTTCACGACACAGCGGCACCAGAGCTTTCCCTGACCCCTTCGGCAGGAGCGATCCAAAAAAATAGCGTATTACAATTGTCGCTGAGCGACGAGGGCAGTGGCTTAGCCGCCGTGGAGGTGAAAATTCTTCAAAACGGTCACCAGTTCGTCGTCTTGGAAAAAAGCTACCCTCTTGACACCCCCAGTGCAACGGAGCAACTGCCATTAAACAATCTGCTGCTCGAAGATGGGCCATTGACGGTACAGATCAGCGTACGCGACAGGGCCATTTATCACTTCGGCAAAGGAAACGTGCAGGAGTCGGCACTCAACCTGACCCGCGACAGCCGACCACCGATCATTTCGATTTTAAGCACGGCTCACAACCTCAATCAGGGCGGAGCAGGCCTGATCGCCTACAGTGTCTCGGAACCGGTGACAAAATCGGGTATTCAAATCGGCGACTATTTCTTCCCCGGCTACCAGCAGAGTAACGGCAACTATCTGTGTCTGTTTGCGTTCCCCTACAATGTTGACAGCTCAAAGGTGCCCCGATTGATCGCTGTCGATCAGGCACAGAACCAGGGGATGGGCGGATTTTATTACCACCTCAACCGGCGGAACTTCCGTTCTGACCGCATCGGCATCAGCGAGCGGTTCCTCAACAGCAAGATGCCACAGTTCCAACACCTGTTCCCCGAGGCAAAAACGCCCCTGGAGATCTTCCTCAAGGTCAATCGCGAGTTGCGCCCACGCAACCGGGCGCGATTGGTCGACATCGGTCTCAACACCACGGAACAGTTTGCCTGGAGCAAATCGTTTTTACGTCAACCCAACGCCGCAAACCGCGCCATGTTCGGCGACCACCGCACCTACGAGTATAAGGGCAAAAAGATCGACAATCAAACCCATCTCGGCATCGACCTGGCCTCGACAGCCCGCGCTCCCGTTCCGGCAACCAACACTGGTGAAGTGGTGTTTGCCGAGTTCATGGGAATCTACGGTCAATGTATCATTATCGACCACGGTCTCGGTCTACAAACCTTGTATGCCCACCTCAGCCGCATGGATGTCCAGATCGGCGACCTGATTGAGCGTGGCCAATCTATCGGCACCACCGGCGCCACCGGCCTGGCCGGCGGCGACCATCTCCATTTCGGTGTAATCATCTCCGGCATTCCGGTCAACCCGGTTGAGTGGTGGGATAAAAACTGGGTAAAAAACAACATCACCAGCAAACTGGAATTAGCCGACTAATCATCCTGGCGGTCGTCGCAAGCGACGGCCGCCGCCCTCTAAAGCAGAACGGACAGATTATGATTCTATCCGGCCAGGAGATTGAAAAAAGGCTCGGCACCGATATCCTCATTGAGCCGTTTCGCCACCAGCAACTCAACCCCAACAGCTACAATCTGCGCCTGCACAACGAACTGATGGTCTATACTGATCCGGTACTGGATATGAAAAAACCGGCACAGACTGAACAGATCATCATCCCTCCCGAAGGTCTGGTGCTAGAAAAAGACCGCCTCTACCTTGGCCGCACCTGCGAGCACACCACAACCAATAATCTGGTCCCCATGCTGGAGGGACGTTCCTCCATCGGTCGCTTGGGGCTGTTTGTCCACGTCACCGCCGGATTCGGCGATGTCGGCTTCAGCGGCTACTGGACCCTGGAGATGTTTTGCGTGCAGCCGATCCGCATCTATCCCGATGTCGAGATCTGTCAAGTTTTCTACCACAGCATTGAGGGTGATTTTCACAATTACGACAGCGGTAAGTACCAGAATAATCGCGGCATTCAGCCCAGCCTGCTCTACAAGGACTTCTCATAATCTGTTTTTCGTGGACAAGGTCAAACCAGCAGCGATATAATGTAAAAAATTCGCTAATGAATTGCCCTGAGTTGACTGGACATGCTTATGACAAGTACCTCAACTGAATGGACAAATGCTCCACCACCATCTCATCCGAGTTGGCTGACACAACTGCCCTACGCGGCGTTATTTCTCCGCCATCTTGACCAGTTGTGCACAGCCATAGGCGTCAGGGGCTGTTGCGTGCAGCCTGCATTCCCGATCACCGTTACAACACCACAACCCCTCGTAGAAACCCCGGCGGCGGGTTTTCTACTCCCTTTGAAGCTGCCGGACCTACACCACGGAGCCGTTGAGCTCACCACCCTAGCCAACCCGACATGCGCAGCTCAACTAACCCGCCCATCCTGACCTGCCTGCAACACAGTTTACAACAACTATTAAAATTGCTGCACGACCAGCACCGGGCCAGCGACCGGGCACGGCGCTGGCACCATGCCCTGCACAACAGCTTTGGCGTCTGGGACTGGCGAGTGCGTACGGGTCAACTCACATACTCAGACCGGTTGCTCGACATGATCGGCCTGGAAGGCCAACACGAAAAAAAGTTTCGCCATCTGTTCAAATTGATCCATCCGGATGATCGTAGCAAATTCAAGCGGGAACTGAAAAAGCTGATTGAGGGCAAAATCGATCAGTTCAACTGCGAAACCAGAACCAGACACAGTCAAGGCCATTATATCTGGTTGCACAACCGCGCCAATGTAACGGATCGTGATCTGCGCGGTGCCTGCCGTATCATCGGCACCAGCGTCGACATTCAGAATCGTAAAACCGGAGAAGTGGCAATCTACGATCTGTGCCAGCAACTACAATCCTCTGAAACCCACTACCGTGAGCTGATGAAAAATGCCAATGATGCCATCCTGATCAGCGATATGGACAACAACTTGCGCATCATTGACACCAACCATCAAGCCAGCCAATTGAGTGGCTACAGCCAGGAAGAATTACTCCAAAAAAGGTACAATGAACTGATTCCCAATCCCGCCGGAGATTGCCTCCAGTGCAATGGAGGAGTACACCGCAACATCGTTCTGATTGATAAAGATGGTCGGCAACACACCATTGATGTCAGCTGCACCCGCATCGACCTCTCCGGTCGCCGGCTACGGCAATGCATCATCCACGATATCTCCGAACGCAAAGCAACGGAAGAGCGCCTCCATCACCTAGCCCATCACGACCCCCTCACCGGCTTGCCCAACCGCACCCTGTTTCGCGACCGATTACAACAGGCAATACTCAAAGCGAATCGTCATAACACCCTGGTCGCCCTGTGTTATTTTGACCTCAACAATTTCAAACAGATCAACGACACCATGGGACACGATACCGGCGACCAGGTCCTGACCGGCATTGCCAGACGGCTAAAACAGGTGATTCGCACCAGCGACACGGCCGCCCGGTTCGGCGGTGATGAATTTATCATCATCCTTGAGGAACTTGAAACACCAGCGGTGATCAAGACCATCGCTGCCAAGATTCTGGAACAGCTCAACCGCCCCATGCAGACCGACAAACACACGCTGCAGATCACCTCCAGCATGGGCATCAGTATCTATCCCGAAACCAGCCGCGACCTCGACACCCTGCTCAGTCAGGCCGACACAGCAATGTACAAAGCCAAGGCCGCAGGCAACAGTCTGGAGGTTTTCGATCACGATCAGCCCTAAAAAAGGAACTGTGATCGGTCAACGATAAAAGCCTTTCAGACGAAAGGGGCTTTTATCGTTCTAATTTTACCATTGAGAATTTAAAAAATAGCTGCCAGACGTTCATACGACTGACGCAAACGCATCGACAGATGCAGAGCATCATCCCCCCCTGAAGGACCGCACCTGCGAGCACACCACAACCAACAATCTGGTCCCCATGCTCGAAGGCCGCTCCTCCATTGGTCGCCTGGGACTGTTTGTCCATGTCACGGCAGGGTTTGGCGACGTCGGCTTCAGCGGTTACTGGACCCTGGAGATGTTTTGCGTGCAGCCCATTCGCATCTATCCCGATGTCGAGATCTGTCAGGTTTTTTACCACAGCATTGAAGGGGACTTTCACAATTACGACAGCGGTAAGTACCAGAATAATCGCGGCATTCAGCCCAGCCCGCCACATAGAGACTTCTCTTAACAATCAAACAACATTAAAAATGTCTTTTTTCTGTAGACAACAATGCGGTTGTGGCTATAAGGTGATCAAGTGATAGGAAATTTTAACTTTGCGGACTTTTCTTTATGGCCCATGGCACCAAACCAACACCAAAACACGAACGTTCGCTCCCACCCGACATAGCGTCGTTTGAGCGCAATGCCGTTGAGCTGTGCTCGACGTTTGGCCTCAAAGGGTCTTTTACCGACCCGGCGCCCACAACAGACCCTACCAAGCCGGACCAAATCGGCTTCGATCCCCAGCAACAGCTTGGCGCTGTCCCACTACAATTTTCTCCGGGCCAACTTCTGACATTGCAGGTTGAACCCTCGTCAACAACAACTCTCACTCTGCCCATACTGAACGGCCTACAGCTCAGTCTGCAACAACAGATAAAACTGCTACACGACCACCAGCAGGTTCAACAACAGGCACAACGGTGGCACCATGCCCTGCATAACAGCTTTGGTGTCTGGGACTGGCAACGGCCAGACGACCAGTTGACGTGCTCTGAACAATGGCTGAATCTGCTCGGAATGAAGAGCTGGGACGGTAAACATTTACGGGATCTTTTTAAGCGGTTCGACAAAAATGATCGCACGGCATTCACCCAAGACTTACGCGAACTGATCCATGGCAATATCGACATGCTTGACTGTGAAAGTCGCCTACGTCATGAAGATGGTCATTATATCTGGCTACGCAATCGCGGCAAGGTAACGGACCGTGACAGCAAAGGCCAGGCATTGCGCATCGTTGGTACCAGCGTCGATATTCAGCAGCGAAAAACAGGCGAAGAGGAGGTCTACGACCTCTGCCAGCAACTGCAGGCATCAGAAACCCGCTATCGCGAGTTGATGAAACATGCCAGCGACGCAATTCTGATCACCGATCTTGAATCGAAACGGATCATCGATGCCAACCACCAGGCAACCCACCTCAGCGGCTACACCCTCAAAGAGTTGTTTGAAAAAAAACACGCCGACCTGATCCACAATCCGCACGGCAAATGTCGCTGCGCCGAAGGCGGGCTGCACCGCAACATGACGCTGGTCGACAAAGGTGGCCGTGAACACAGCATCGATATCGGCTGCACGATCATTGACATCTCCGGTCGACAACTGCTCCAGTGTATCATCCACGACATTTCCGAGCATAAAGCCACTGAAGAATATCTACACCATATGGCTCATCACGATCCCCTCACCGGATTGCCGAACCGGATCCTGTTTCGTGACCGCCTGCAACAGGCCATCCATAAATCACAGCGGAACAATACCTTGGTCGCATTGTGTTTTTTCGATCTCGACAACTTCAAAGAGATCAATGACTCCTTGGGACACGATGCCGGCGATCAGGTTCTCAATACCGTTGCCCAACGGCTCACACAGGCCATTCGGACCAGTGACACGGCTGCCCGCCTGGGCGGTGATGAGTTCGTGACGATCCTTGAAGAAATTGAAACACCGACCATTATTCAGTCGATTGCGGGAAAGATCCTTGAACAGATCAACCGGCCGATCACGGTTGCAAATCGCCAAGTACAGATCACGTCCAGCCTCGGTATCAGTATCTACCCGACCACCAGCCGCAACCTCGACGCCTTGATCAGCCACGCCGACACCGCCATGTATAATGCCAAGCAGATCGGCAACTGTCTGGAATTTTTCCGTTTAAGTTGCAGCCCATCGCAAGATGCTCAGGAAAATCAAGAGAATCTGAACCTGTGTCCCGATCAATAAAAAAACCGCTCTGGGCAAAGAGCGGTTTCTGATCGATAGAGACGATACGTTCGGCAGCTAGAAAATAGCGGCCAGACGTTCATACGACTGACGCAAACGCATCGACAGGCAGAACAGCATCCCCTTCATCAAGCGTCCGCCCAGATCTGGATAACGCTGATTGATCGCATCGAATTTTTCCTTGTGCAACAACAACAGATGACTCTCTTCGAGAGCTGTTGCCGTTATCGGCCGTGGCTCACCGGATAGAATACTGACAATACCTATCAACGATTCACGACTGTATACGCCGACCACAACCTGCTTGCCTCGAAACTCCGTTTGCTTCTTGGTTTCAATCCGACCATTGGCGATAAAGGCAACAAAGTTGCTGTCATCTCCCTCAAGCCACAGATCATCCCCCACCTGCAGGCGGCGACATTCAAAATAGGGCGAGAGAATCTCTACATCTTTATCGTCGAGAAAATGAAAAAAGCGAAACTCCTGCTTCATCCGCAGGCATTGATCGTCGGGCTCAACAAGGCTCATGCGGCATCCTCAGACTCGCTATCGTTACGCTTGCGCAAGTGTTCCAACTTCTGCTGCATCTCTTCAAGCAAACCCGTCATCCCCTTTTTACGCAAAATAGTCGCGTAACTGCTGCGATAATTACGGATCAAGCTGACTTCCTCGATCACCACATCGTAAACCAACCAGTCACGATCATGGGGCAACAACTTGTAGCTGATGGGGATATCGACACTGGCCGTATGGATAAAGGTATCGACGACAGCACGGTTTTTGCGAATTTTCTCTGCACCATAGGAAACCTTTTCGTCGGTATACGCCTGGATGCGTCCCAGGTAGGTTTCTTCCAGCAAGCTGCTGAACAGGGCAACAAAGTGAGCTCGGTCTTCAGTGCTGGCAGCCTTCCAGTTTCGACCCAGCGCCCCTTGAGCCATAATCAGAAAATCAAACTTGGCGTGGATCAGTTCACTGATCGTCTCACGGCGATCAACATTCTCGACCGAATCCGCTCGCAACTGTTCAAGGATGGCATCAACCGTCTGCTGCACCTGAGCCTTCGGACCATTGACCGACTCCTGAGCATTGACCGTCCAGGACACACAAAACAAAAGAACCAAACTATAAAGCAGAACCCTCATTATCTTAATCTCCACACCATCAAGCCATTTATTAGTCGTCAATTTTTGCCTGTCTCTTTTGCAAATAGGCATCCCGAATAAACAGATAGGGATCCAGTTGCTCCTTAACAATGCTTTCATAGGTATCTTTATCAAGGGAAACACGGTTGACAATATTTGTCCCGCGCAGTCCCCACAATACCTCGCTGCGCACGGTCCAGAACAGTGGGTCCGCATAACCATCTGGAATCATCGAAACACCATCACGTAATGTCGATGCACCAAAAATCGGCAGGACCAAATAAAAGCCCTTGCCAATCCCATAATAGCCCAGAGTCTGACCAAAATCCTCATCTTTCTTATTCAGATCCCAGTATGTTTTAGCGGGGTCATAATAACCCGCCAGGCCAAGGGTTGAATTAACCACCAGACGACCCGTCTCCGTTGCAGCCTGGCTGAATTTCAACTGCAACAACGAGTTGATCGCCCGGAGCGGGGATTTGAGGTTATCAAATATATTGGCCACGCCACTACGCACAGGCTGAGGAATAATGCGCAACCCTTTGGCGACAGGCTTAAGCAGATAGACATACAGCTTGTCATTAAACCAGAACACACCGCGATTCACCATTTCCAGTGGATCTGCGGTCAACTCGTCTTCGTCATCAGCATACAGGTCATCGAACAGATCATCACCGGCCTGCGCCTGCATGGTCAGCGACTGTTCTGAGTCCTCTGCAGCGGCCAGGACACGGCAGGGAACCGCCAGGATCATCATCGCAAGCAGACCGTACAAAAACACCTTCATTACATCTCTCCTACAGCAGCGACGAACTGCCTTATACTATTTCTTTTCAAAAATATACTTACTGACCAACTCTTCAAGGTTAATCGCCGACTCCGTCTCGAGAATCTCGCCACCATCCTCAATAAGCATCGGCGATCCACCGGGGAGGATACTGATATAGCGATCACCAATAATCCCCGCAGTGCGAATAGAAGCGATAGTATCCTCCTGCAGCTCAATCTCACGATGAATCTCCAGCTGAACCAGAGCATCATAGCTTTGCGGATCGAGAGCAATGGAGGACACCTTACCGACATTGACCCCGGCAATTTGCACACCGGCTCCCAGCTTCAGTCCGGCAACAGATCCAAAACGGGCTTCGACGTGATAATTATTACTGCCAAACAACGACACGTCGCCCAGCTTGACTGAAAGATAGGCAAAGCTGGCAAAACCGATCAGCATAAACAGACCGACGACTATTTCCAGATTAAAGCGTTTCATATAACAGAGACTCCTCAGTTTCACTACTGTAGATCGGCCCCATGGTCTCGATAACAAACGAACGGATCAAAGGGTTGTCAGACAGCTGAAAGGCTTCCGGCGACATACATCCCTGCAGTCGACCATTTGCCATCAATGCAACATAGTCAGAAAGCTTGAAAATCTTCGGTACATCATGACTGACAATCACAGCGGTATAATTCAACCGCACTTGAGTCTCAAAAAACAACCGATAGATCTCATTACTTTTACTCACATCGAGCCCGGTGGTTGGCTCATCAAAAAAGACCACCTTTGGGTTCAGCACCAGCGCCCGGGCCAGACCGACCCGTTTCTGCATGCCACCGCTGAGCTGAGCCGGGAACTTGTCTTCATGCCCCTCCAAGCCCATCAATGCCAGCTTTTCCTCGACGTTGGTTCGAATCTTCGCCTCATCGTCATCGGTACGTTCGCGTAACGGTAAAGCCACATTGTCATAGACGGACATCGAATCAAACAGCGCGACATTCTGAAACAACACGCCAAAATTGCTGCGAATCTCCCGTAACTGCTTTTTGCCGGCACGAACCAGGTCCTGGCCGAATACACGCACAGTGCCGGAATCGGGCGTCATCAGACCAAGCATATGCTTCAAGATGACACTCTTACCCTGACCACTGGCACCAACAATAACCGTTGTGGTTCCAGCACGCACCTGCAATGAAACCTGATCGAGCACCTTCTGTTCGCCAAAGCTTTTTTCAACATTTTCAAGCTCAATCACGAGCTCCGCATTATCGTGTTCCACAGACAGATCCTCACCTTAAAGCATGATTGCACTGATCAAATAATCCCACACCAACACCGATACCGACGCCAGAACAACAGCACCGGTTGTGGTGCGACTGACCCCTTCAGCGCCAAATCCGCCACCGCGCTCCAAATGCAGATAAAACCCTTTTGCGGCACAGATCCACACCAGCAACAGACCAAACACCAGTGATTTCACCAGCCCCATCTCGATATCCTGCCAGACAACACTGGAATACATCCCCTGGAAATAGGCCCCGGCACTGACATCAAACAGCTCGACGCCGACCATGAATCCACCAAAGATACCGACAACATCAAAGATGCAAGTCAACAATGGCATCGCAATCAATCCGGCAACCAATTTAGGCACGATCAAATATTTATAAGGATCGATCGCCATACACTCCAGAGCGTCAATCTGCTCACTATTGCGCATAATCCCCACCTCGGCACAGATGGCCGATCCAGCGCGACCGATCACCATCAACGCCGCCAGTACCGGTCCAAGCTCTCGAATCAGACTCAGCGAAACAGCCGCACCGAGAAACCCGACAGAGCCGAACTTAGCCAAGGTATAGTAGCCTTGCAAACTGAGGACCATTCCGGTAAACAAACCGGTAAACAGGATGACAAACAAAGAGTGTGCCCCGATAAAGCGGATCTGACGCACCACCGGCATCACCTTGTACGGCGGCTTGAGCATATTGTAGATACAGGTCACAAGAAACACTCCAAAGCGCCCGGATATCTCCAACAGGCGAAGGGTTGATTCACCAATAGCAGCAATCATATTCATTGTCGTCCGGTCCCCATAGGCGGCAAAATTCATCCTAAATTCCTAAAATCACAACCGTACATATTAATAGTAGCCAAGGCCATTGTCGAGAGCTATTTAGCAGAAACCCCTCTAAAAAACAGCAAGCCGGCCAAGGCATTGATTCAACGTCTCCGGCAAAAAAAACACCTCCAGAATATTAGAATATGTCCCGCCCTGACACACCCGTGTTCAGCCATAACACGATAATGTCAAAAACCTCTACACTCAACCTGGCGTCTACCACCGGGCAAAAAGCAAAAGCAAAGCCGCAACCGGCGTAAAGACAACAACTTACCAGAGAACGCCCAGCAAAAAACTTAAGTTGGCCTGATTCATGCTTTTGCATACCCTTAGTTATATACGCAGCAACAACGCTGCCAGTTATCAACAGCTATCGACAGAGTTATCCACAGACAATTGACAAATATAACTGTAAAGGTTATTCTTGTAAAATACTACTGACGAAAGGAGGAACAGGTTATGTCAATTACCATCCCGCTCAGAAAGATTATCGGCAAGAAGCCCAACACTGTTGCCAAACTGCTTAAGAATCTTGGGATTGACACGGAAAAACCCTACAATTACCGCATGAATGCGGTAGAGATCACCATTGAGCAATAACGAGAATCTCCGCACCGATTGAAAACATATTTCGCCCCAGGCGATTCAAGATAAAGCAGCCACACCTGTCCCCAGGTGGGCTGCCTTTTTTTTGCCTTCCTCTTTTCCTGCCCGCTTCTACCCTCAGCAAACAACAGCAGTCATCACCTCAATGGATAAAATCGTCTGACCAGGCGCATTTTGGTTCAAAACTGCCCCCGACGAATGTTAGACTACACGATTTAATACTATCACGTACCTTTTGTGTTTTCAGGAGCAGCTTATGACACCCGTATTAACTCTTTTCACCATTGCGATTATCAGCACGTTATTTTTCGGATCAGTCCCCGCTGAGTTTCAACAACCGATGCAAATTGCTGCCATCGCCCTGCCAAGCCTACAGTTGATTCTCCAGATGCTCAACCTGGGACGCCGCAATACGGAATCAACCGTCAGCGAAGATCCCGCCCAACGCCAACCGGAACAACCTGCGGCAGCGATTGTGGCCACCACCAGCGACGAAACGGATGCCGCAGTCGTACAGTTTTTGGCCCGGCTTCAGGAAAAGGGGCGACTGGTTGATTTCATCATGGACGACATTGCTGCCTACGACAACGAATCCGTTGGTGCTGCGGCCCGCATTGTCCACCAGGGCTGCCATGAAGTTCTGCACGACTGTTTCACCATTGAGGCAATCCATGAAGGTGAAGAGATGGAACCCGTCAGCCTCGCTGACACCTACGACAGTACAGCCTACCGCCTGATCGGCAAGGTTCCCGACAGTGCTCCGTTTAACGGCCTGGTCTTGCACCGTGGCTGGAAAACAACCCAGGTCAAGCTGCCGCAATTGGCCAGCGCTGCTGACAATCCAGCACTACGGACCGTGATCGCTCCGGCAGAAGTCGAGATCAGCTAGCCCGAATTTCTCACAA
>JAGGYC010000105.1 GCA_021162745.1 Desulfuromonas sp.
ACCATCATAAATGCTTACTGTCACTTGTCTGTTTTTATGAGCTGAGAGCGAGTGACTCCAGCGAAATTTCCTGAATCGAGCGTTGACACAGCAACACAGGAGTAGCTACCCCTTTTCCCTGAACCAACACCTTAAAGGTCTCTCCCATTCCACCATCAGGAAGAATGAGATTTTTCAACGTCATCCGCAATGCACACGCTTTACGCTCATCCGTCTCAGCGGCCTGAAGCTTCACCAGCTCTTCAATGAAACCCAACCCCATCAAAAAACGATACTGTTCACCAAAGTAAAGGCAATCCAACCCCTGTTCTTCACCCCATTGCTGCAGCAGCGTAAAATCAACATGGCTGGTCAAATCCTGACAACCAATATTTTGATACGGATTATCATTGGCCGTGTGGTGATAATAACACAACAATGTCCCCTGACGACGAAAGGGCGCATACAGTTCAGCAGCAGGATAGCCATAGTCAATGGTCAACACAAAACCGCGGCGAAGCTTCTCTGCAACCGAACGAATCCACTGTGCAGCATACAAACAGACCTCGGCACGGTTACCTTCCACCGGCGCCACTCCAAGCTTGTCAAAATGGTACTGTATCTGTTCGGAGACCGGCGTCCTCAGTTCTTCGCCGAAACCGTTGTCACCATTGACAACATACACCTCCTGGAGAACTCCATCATGCTTTTCTACAATGGAAACCGTAAAGGCATCAACCAATTCGTTACTGAGGAAACAACCGTCAAACGGCGTAACTTCCTCAAAACGACACCACTGTAGACAGGTTTGATGTTCTGCAAGATTCTGCTGCTGGCGACGACGATTGTCCGGACTTATTTCAATCAATTGATAACAAAGCTTGGCATAAAAATCCGGATACTCCCGCTTGATGGTATCGAGAATATCCAAAGCCAGAAATCCATCCCCGGCCCCTTGCTCAACGATGGTAAATGGTCCCTCGGCCAGCAGTTGCCACATCTGGTGCAATTGCTTGGCCAGCAACCCACCGAACAGACGGTGAACCGTCGAAGAGGTAAAAAAATCACCATGGGTGCCGATCCGTTGCCGCGACCCCATATAATAGCCAAACTGCGGATGATACAGGCAATATTCCATATATTCCGAGAAGGGGATCCCCCCCTTTTTCTCGATCTGCTGATGAATAAAGGCGTGCAGATCTGCATTATCTTCACAGGCAAGAGAATCGGTCATGACGGTTCAACTCCATGTTATTTATCAACAGGTTATCTGAGGGATTAAAATTATTGATGACAATTAGCAATTGTCTCAAAGGCTCAACCGTGTCATCATAACATCCCTTGAAAGAGCAATACCAGCAGGATCTTCGCGGTGCTTAGGAGGCTCTTCTTTTCTCAGACAGCCTCCTGGCACCACCGCTTTACCTGCATTTTTTTCAATGGCACCCCCTCGCACGTGACCATTGAAATTCTAAAAAACCCTCAGGAGTATGTAATGGATAGAAGTTTAGCTATGGATCTGGCTCGCGTAACAGAGGCTGCTGCTGTTGCCTGTGGTCGTTGGGTAGGAAAAGGGGATAAAATCTCCGCTGACGACGCTGCGACAACCGCCATGAGACAAGTCCTCGGCACCATGGATATCGACGGCACCGTTGTCATCGGTGAAGGCGAAATGGACGAAGCCCCCATGCTGTATATCGGCGAAAAAGTGGGAACAGAGTCAGGACAGAAGGTCGACATCGCCGTCGATCCTCTGGAGGGAACGATCCTCTGTTCCAAAGGGGGCCCCGGAGCCATTGCCACCATCGCCATGGCTCCCGGTGGCGGTTTTCTTCACGCTCCAGATATGTATATGGATAAAATCATCGTCGGCCCTGCAGGCCATGGTTGTATCAATATTGATGACCTGCCCAGTGTCAATCTCAAGCGCATTGCTGAAGCAAAATGCTGCAAGATCGAAGATTTGACGGTTGTGCTGCTCGATCGTCCCCGTCACGATGAGGCGGTAGCCGATATTCGTCGTGCCGGCGCGCGAATCAAGATGATTTCGGACGGCGATGTCGCTCCAGCGGTAGCAACAGGGATCATCGACAGTGGCATCGATATGGTTTTGGGCGTCGGTGGAGCCCCCGAAGGCGTTCTTGCCGCAGCAGCGGTCAAGTGTTTCGGTGGCGACATGCAAGCTCGACTGATCTTCACCACCGACGAAGAACGTCAACGTGCGCCGAAAATGGGCATAACCGATTTTGACAAGGTTTACACCGCCGAAGAGATGGCGACCGGCAATGTCTTCTTTGCCGCAACCGGCGTAACCAGCGGCGACCTACTCAAAGGGGTACGGTATTTCTCCGGCGGTGCTGAGACCCATACCATCGTCATGCGTTCCAAAAGCCGTACGATTCGTTTCATCAACACACTCCACTATTTTGACCACAAACCCTGCTACACATAAGGGAACAAGCCGTTTTTTGTCAAATACGTGTAAAATAGCGGTCGACCGGATTCCGATCTGATCAAATCTGCCTGACCGCCAAACCATGCTAAAATGACCTGAACAGTGACACAATGGCGCACTTGAGCCCAAGCAAGTGTGCCATTGTGTCACTAATAACTTGTCAATATCATGTGCAATTGCTAGAATTTGCCCTGTTTTATCTTACACCTGAATCCGCAACTGGACTAACGGCCACGAGCGCAAGTCATTGAACCGCCCGAGCAGACCTATAGACACCGCTGAACCGATGGTAAAGCCAAGATCTCTGGGGACACTCCTGCAACCCAACTACTTACACTCCACATCCGCTTTGGACTGACGGAATCCGGTTATTGAATCTTACTGAACGTCAGGGGAGTATCATGGCCATAATTACTATCTCGCGCGAAATGGGTAGTGGTGGATCAATTATTGCGCGCAATCTTGCCGACAAACTAGGTTACGATCTGATCGATGGTGAGGCAATCCTCAAAGTTGCTGCATCACACGGCCTCTCGGTTACCGATGTTGAGATGGCCGATGAAAAGCCACCGGCATTTGTCGAAAGCCTCGATACCAGTCTCGAAATTGATATGCATCGTATTGAGCAGATCATTCTTGAATACGCCCTTAAAGGCAACGTGATTATCTATGGTCGTGGCGGCCAGGATCTGCTGGCAGAGATAAAAAGTGTCTTCCGCACCCGCATTATCGCCCCTTTTGAAATCCGCGTAGAACGCTGGGCAGAGAGGGAATGGCTCGATCCTGACTTGTCGAGAATCCTGATTCGTAAAAGTGATCAACAGCGCGCCGGTTTCATCAAGTATTATTTTGACCGTGATTGGAACGATCCTTACGATTACGATCAGATCATCAACACCACAAAAATTTCAGAGAAGATGGCTGTTGAACTGATCTGTACGGGGGTTGAAGAAAAGAACCTCCTCGTGCACCGCAGCCAATGTAAGCAGAAATTGACCGAACTCATTCAACGCAAGAAAATAGAGATCGCCATACTTCAATCGGATCAAGTCGATGGCTACCATCTTCAGGTCTCCGTCAACAATGGAGAAACCATCCTTGATGGCCATGTCCACAGTGAAGAGGAGCGCCAGGCCATCCATGCTATTGTTCAGAAACTGGCTCCGGCATCGACAATCAAAGATCAATTGAAGGTTTTTGCCTATCATATCAACCCCAAGGAGGGCTAAGAAGCAGCGGCTCTCGACATAACTGAGCCGATCTCTCCTTATCATCAGTGACAGCCATGACTGAAACGACCCCAGAGCATTCCGGAATCAGCACTCTGGAGGATATCAGCACCCTTATCCTCCAGTCTCATGATCTCAATGAAACGTTGGACAATATCGTTTCGCTGGTTGCGCGGCGAATGCGCTCTCATGTGTGTTCAATCTATCTGCTCGACAGTGATGGAATAACCCTGTGGTTGCGGGCAACGCAGGGTTTAACTCAACAGGCTATTGGCCGTGTCAGCATGAAGCTCGGCGAAGGATTGGCCAGCATGGCCATTGAACAGAGCCGTGCGATCTCCATCATGGAGCCTGAAGATCATCCACGTTATCTCTATTTTAAAGAAACGGGGGAGGAAAAGTTTCACTGTTTCCTCGCGATCCCGCTCCTCGATCGTCGTAACCCCATCGGGGTTATTACCCTGCAGAGCGCAGAAAAACGAGCTTTCACGCCAACGGAGATCAGCACCCTTTCGACCATTGCATTTCAAATTTCAACGGTGGTCACCAACGCCCAGCTGCTCAATTCCATCAAAATCAACAAGTTGAAAAACAAATCCAACCCACCGGAACCGTCGCCCCTGCCAAGTCAGGCTTCGGTATTGCGTGGCACGGTCGCCTACCCCGGGGTTGTCTCTGGCCCAATCTACGTTTTAGACGATGAATGTGGCTTTGCCGATCTTCTTGATGAAGATAACGTCGATATCGACGGTGAGCTTCAGCGCCTCCAATCGGCCCTTGAAGAAACACGCATCCAGACACTCTTTCTTGAAAAAAGGGTCGCTGAGCGCTTATCCGAACAGGATGCGGCCATTTTCCATACCCATCTGATGATTCTTGAAGATCGTGGATTTATCGATCAAATGATCTCAGAGATTCACAGTGGTCACAGTGCTCCTTATGCACTAAAAAAAGTGATCGACGACTATACCGAAGCGTTTGCCCGTATGGACGATCCCTATTTGCGTGAAAGAGCAACGGATACGGTTGATATCGGACGGCGGCTACTCGGCAACCTGACAGGACAGCAGAATAAAACGTTACAACTTAAACGCCCGGGGATTTTGTTTGCTCGCGAGATTCTGCCATCCGACATGGCAATTCTTGACCATGAAAAACTGTTGGGCATTGTCACCGAGGCCGGAGAACAAAACTCCCACGCCGTCATTATGGCCAAGTCACTGGGAATTCCAGCCCTCGTCGCCGTTAAGGGCGTCGTAAAGATGGTGACGCCGGGTAACAAGGTGATCCTTGATGCCAACTCAGGCTGCCTGTTTATCAATCCGGCAGATGCCATTATTGAGGAGTATCGTCGCCACGAAGAAGACAGCAGCAAGGAGATTCACCGCCTCAGCGAGTTTCGCGATCGTCCGGCGATATCCAGAGACGGTGTCAAAGTCACCCTACGAGCCAATATCGGCTTACTCAGTGACGTCACCGTTGCCAGGCGCAGTGGTGCCGAGGGTGTCGGCCTTTACCGCACCGAATTTCCCTATATGACCCGCAGCAGCTTCCCGGATCGCGACGATCAGTATCAGCTCTGTCGTAAAATTGTCGAAAGCTTTGACGGTCCAGTCACCATCCGCACCCTGGATATCGGCGGCGACAAAGCCCTGCCCTACTTCGCCCCACCGAAAGAGGATAACCCATTTATGGGCTGGCGCTCGGTGCGCGTCTCCCTCGACAATCGCGACATCTTCCGCACCCAGATCGAAGCAATCCTCATGGCAGGCAAGCACGGCACCGTAAAGCTACTGTTCCCGATGATCTCCGGCATTGAAGAGATTCGCTCATGCAAAGAGGTGGTCGAAGAAGCCAAGGAAAATCTACGCCGTGAGCAGATCGACTTCGCCGACGACATCCCCATCGGCGTCATGATCGAAGTACCTGCCGCCGTGCAGATGTGCAAATTCCTCGCCCTGGAAGTCGATTTCTTTGCCCTCGGCACCAATGACCTGGTGCAGTATATGCTGGCTGCCGACCGCAATAATCCCTTGGTGAACAAATATTACAACCCACTCCACCCGTCCATCCTCCAGGCGATCAAGTATGTCAGCGACACCGCTACCCGACTGGGCAAAGGGATCTGCCTGTGTGGAGAGATGGCCTCAGATCCGCTGAGTTTTCTGGTTCTACTCGGCATCGGCATCCGGGAATTTTCGATGGTGGCCCCCTTCATCCCGCGCACCAAAGCCTTTCTGGCTGACCTTGATTGCAGTGCGGCAACAGAGATCGCCCAACAGGTGCTGCAAATGGGCGGCAGCGAGCATATCCACGACTACCTCACCAAGGCCATGCACCAGTTAGAACATCAAAGCTGACGTAGCGCCGCCGCACATAAAAAAACCTACCAACAACAAAGCCCGAGGCGCTATTGCCTCGGGCTTTGTTGTTACAATTGCAGACAACCTGATCACTCTCGACTGCGCTGCGCTGCGGACAACAGCAACTTTCTCGCTGAGGAATGTTCCGCAGGCTGATATTCGGGGACAATCAGTTGTAATTGATCAATGACCTGCGTCAGGTCAAGTCGACGTGCTGCGGAGAAAAGCTGCTCAACACGTTCCATCAACAGCCCCTCATCCTCCTTAACGGAGGCAGCAACACAAATTTTTTCATGGGTTGTCGGTTTCACCCCTTCGCCATCGAGAAGCAACTCTTCATACAACTTTTCACCTGGTCGTAAGCCGGTGAACTCGATATCAATCTCATCATACGGCGTCTTACCGGACAAGCGGATCAACTCTTCAGCCAGATGGACAATCTTAACCGGCTCCCCCATATCCAACAGGTAGATTTCCCCACCATG
>JAGGYC010000087.1 GCA_021162745.1 Desulfuromonas sp.
CCAACTGGTATATCTCTGGTCGAATTTTATGGGAGCAGTTAGTAGCCTGGTGGCGCTCACGGTCTTCAAAGCCGATGGGGGGCGCATCCCGTCCCCGGTGGGTCCGATTCCCATCTGCTCCCGCCAAATTACATTTAAAAAGCCCTGAGCACGCATTGTGCTCAGGGCTTTTTTTCGTCTTAAAAACCAACGTGAGAGTGTCAACAAATCCACTCACTCCAAAATTGTGCAGAAGCAGATCACAGCTGTCCAATTTTCCGCGATCAGCACTCCTTTAGCGCCTCCAGCGCTGCAAAGATAGCGTCTTGCCATTTTTCACCATTAGTTTCCTCCTTCAAGTCCACTATCATTTGAAGTGGCACAAACTACGCCCAGAATCCAAACAGTGCAAGGGGTTTAATGTCAATCTAACAACGTCTGACATGGATTCCTCACAAGCAATCCGGGCCACTGAGAATCATGATGCCGTCAGATGTTCCTGTCGCCATTGCTTAATCTGCATCTCCAAACCGCGGGTGGAGGAATCGTGGCTGTCAACCATCCGGTCATCAGTCAATTCCCGTGCCAGCACACCGGCCAGTTGCTTGCCCAGTTCGACCCCCCACTGGTCAAATGAGTTCAGCCCCCAGATCACCCCCTGAACAAAGATCCGGTGCTCATACATGGCCAATAGCTGACCGAAAACACGCGGCGTCAGGGAGTGGTAAATAATGGAATTGGATGGTCGGTTCCCCGTGAACTGCTGGTGGGAAATCCGCCTCTTGATCTCTTCGGCGTCCATCCCCCCCGCCTGTAGTTCCTGTCGTACCTCTTCCGCTGTTTTTCCCCGCATCAAAGCCTCACCCTGGGCCAGAAAGTTGGCCAATAACAAACGACGATGTTCCTGGTGGTCATGGGGAGACTGGACACCGCAAAGGAAATCACGCGGAACGATATGAGTTCCCTGGTGCAGCAACTGAAAGAAAGCGTGCTGACCGTGGCTGCCGACCTGGCCCCAAATGATAGGACCGGTGCTGTAATCAACGGGCTCACCGAGCTTGGTGACCCCCTTGCCGTTACTCTCCATATCAACCTGCTGCAGATAACTGGGCAACAAGCGCAGGTTATGGTCATAGGGGATAATGGCATAACTTTCAGCATTGAAGAAATTAGCGTACCAGATCCCGATCAGCGCCATGATGACCGGAATATTTTCCCGCCACGCGGTGGTGCGAAAATGACAATCCATGGCATAAGCACCATCAAGCATCTGTTCAAAACGATCCATTCCGATAGCGATGGCCAAGGATAACCCTACGGCTGACCATAACGAATAGCGACCACCAACCCAATCCCACAGTTCGAAGAGATTGTCTGGAACAATACCAAACCCTTCGGCGGCAGCTCGGTTGGCGGAAACGGCGACAAAATGTTTTGCCACGGCCTGCGGGTCGCCGAGTTGCTGCTCAAGCCACTGTTTTGCCGTCCGGGCATTGATCATGGTTTCAGAGGTGGTAAAGCTTTTTGACACCACGATAAACAAGGTGGTCTGCGGATCAAGTTTATTCAAGGTATGATGGATCTGGGTACCATCCAGAGATGAGACAAACCAGTGGGTCAGGTCTGGATCGGCAAAGGGTTCCAAGGCGGCCAGCGCCATCCTCGGTCCCAGGTCGGAGCCCCCGATGCCGATGTTGACAATATGTTTGAAAGACTTTCCGCTACTGCCCTTCAACGATCCACTGCGTACGACTTCAGAGAATCGACGCATCTGATTCCGCACTCGCTTCACCCCGGGCATGACATCATGCCCATCAACGAATATCGACTGGTTGGAGCGGTTACGCAGTGCGGTATGAAGAACGGCCCGGTTCTCCGTGGTATTGATCTTCTGACCACTGAACATCGCTTCGATCTGCTCCCCCAGCTGGGCCTCACGGGCAAGCTCGATCAACAATTGCAAGGTCTGATCAAGTATTCTATTCTTGGAAAAATCAAATAATAACCCTTCAAAGCGGATGGAAAAATCATCAAATCGGCACGGATTATCGTTAAACAGATCACGCATATGCAGCGGTTCAATTTGACGATAATGGTTCTTTAGCGCCTTCCAGCCAGCGTTACAACTGTTTTTACCCATCATTGTGTCTCCGTTAAATTCATCCCAGCATCTGTTAAAATATCCCCATAATGCTAACAAACCTAATGATGAATACAACAGTGCTGGGAAAATTTTCTGCAAAAAAAGCGAACCAACTCCGTTAAAAAGGTGCTCCACCCACAGACAACTTGTTGCCATGTCGCACTGGAAAATCTTATTTGTTCTGTTAATCTTTATCCATTGTGAGAGATTTCGATCCCCCGCACCACAAACTTCACGCTAAGCTCAAATAATCATCACCCTCTAATCGAGTAAAAGCACTTATGGATTCCGGTATACTGATCAGTCACTTCACGGCCAAAAAACAAGCCCGAACCGCCATGCACGAATTGGCCCACCGGGGTTTCCGCCGTACCGCCCTGGCTTACAAAGACAACAACGGAACACTCCACCTGAAGAATCCGTTTCGCGGTTATCAAATATTAGCGGCCATCCTTGCCACCATGACAGGTGCACTCGTGGGGCTACTGGGGGGACAACTGTTCAACAGCGGCATCAATCCACAACAGCCACTGTGGGGATTCCTGTTGCCGGCACTGGTAGGCGCCACCATCGGTTTGATCTGCGGAATTAGTCTTCTGCCGCGCTCACGCTATGGAATCTCGCGAGACGAGCTTTTACAGCACGCGCGACTGCTGACATCTCAGGAAGCAGTCCTGCTGTTACGTGCACCAGTCCACAAACTGACTCTTCCATTCAATCTACTCAGCGGCCATGGGGAAAACCACCCAACCTTTTTCGTCATCCATCCAGTACGGGAAAAGCGAAAAACTGTTCGCAGCAGCGGCACGTTGCTCACCCAGGCTCAGCTGCGAAAACATGCCGTAAAGCTGGCTAGAGAGCAACAGGTCAGTGCTCCCAGTTCGCGCAACACCGCCTTGATCTGTCGACTCAAAGGGGCACGGTTATGGATTCAACAGGTGTGTAAAGATCTGTTGTCGGCCAGCCTACTCGAACAAGCCACCACCCCGGTAGCCGAATGGATTCTCGATAATGAATACATCATAGAAGGCAACTCGCGCGATGTGTTGCTCAACATGCCGGACCGTTTCTATCGTCAGTTACCAATCCTCGACAATACCCCCTACCACCACCTGCCCAGCTGTTACGGTCTGGCCAAGGAGCTGGTCTTCCATACCGAGCTGCGGCTGGATCAGGAAAACATTATCGCCTTTATCGAGGCATATCAGACGCTGCGCCCTCTCTCCATCGGTGAGTTATGGGCCATCCCGCAGATGTTGCGGATTGCCCTGATTGAAAGTGTGCAGAATCTGGCGGTTACCACCCTGTCCGACCTCAGGGAACGGCAGCTGGCGGCATTCTGGTCGAATCGCCTCATTACCACAAATCGGCGTGACCCGGATCAACTCTTTCCTGTGCTGGCGGAGCTGACAACATCAACCCCTGCCCCAAGCCCCTACTTCGGGGTTCAACTGATCAGCTATCTTCACGATGAAACGGCAGCGCTGGTTCCGGTTCAACAATGGTTGGAACGGACCCTGGACACTCCACTACATGATATTACGTTAAAAAAACAGAATCGCCTGACCAAGGAACAACTTGAAAGTGCCAACGCATTCGGCAGTCTCAGACAGCTGGATCTGCTCGACTGGCGGGAACTGTTCGAGCAACTGAGTTGCGTGGAAAACGTGCTGGCCAAAGATCCGGCACAGATCTATGCAAAAATGGACTTTGCCACACGAGACCGCTGTCGCAACACAACAGAGACCCTGGCCAGATGCTCAGGGAGAAGCGAAGTTGAGGTGGCCCAACAAGCGATCGAAATAGCCACCACGGCAGCCGGCAATGCCGACGATGAAGAGCACTTAAACCATGTCGGCAGCTATCTGATCGGCGATAAAAAACAACAGTTACGACAACAGTTGCAATGCCGCGATAAACTCCAATCCCACATACGGGAGTGGATATTCAAACAAAGCTCGTGGGTCTACTTTTTCGCCCTCATCATACTGACAACGGCCATTATTTCACTGGGCTTTGCACCCTTTTCCACCCAGACCTCCACGCTGGGCGAAATTGCCGCATTCAGCCTGCTCCTGTTTCCGACCAGTCAACTGGCATTGGAAATCGTCAACTACCTCATCACCCGCATACTGCCGCCACACTCATTGCCGAAAATGGATTTTGAACACAGCGGCATCCCTTCCCAGTTCAAAACCCTGGTCGTCGTACCGATGATGCTGGGAAATGAACAGACCATTGATGAAGAGCTGGAAAAATTGGAGATTCGCTATCTGGCCAACAAGGAAAAAAATCTGCTGTTCAGCTTGTTCAGCGATTATACCGATGACGATGAACCTCAAATCAGTGACGACCAACTCCTGCTACCGCGGATTCGCGATGGCATCACGGCATTGAATCAACGTTACAATGAAGAGCGATTCTTTTTATTTCATCGTGAACGACGCTGGAGCGCTACTGAGCAGAAATATATCGGCTGGGAACGTAAGCGGGGCAAACTGGAGGAATTGAACCATTTTCTTAACGGTACCCGCCCCGCGCAGGCTCCGCCGCTGGTTTATGTCGGCGATCCCAATCACCTCACGCAGATCCGCTTTGTCATCACCCTCGACAGTGACACCCAACTTCCCCATGGCACGGCACGGCGCATGGTGGAAACGCTGGCGCATCCGCTGAACCAACCTCGCTTTGACAGTAACGGACAGATCATTGCCGGCACCTACACCATCATCCAGCCACGGATGAATCCGACCCTGTCCAGTACCAGCGCCACGTTATTCAGCCGTCTGTTTGCCGATGCCGTCGGTATTGATCCCTACACCCAGGCGGTTTCCGATGTCTACCAGGATCTGCGCGGGGAAGGAACATATCACGGCAAGGGGATCTACGATGTCCGCGCCTTCACCCGTATTCTGGGGAGTAATTTCCCCGAAGATCGGATTCTGAGCCATGACCTGATTGAAGGAGCCCACGTCCGTGTGGGACTGGCCAGTGACATTGTCCTCTATGATGATTTCCCCCATAGTTATCAGAGCTATACCCGCCGTGCCCATCGCTGGATTCGTGGAGACTGGCAGATTATCGACTGGTTGTTACCCTGGGTGCCACTAAGCAATGACCAAAAGGGACCGAACCCACTCTGCCGGTTTGACCGCTGGAAGATCTTTGACAATTTGCGTCGCAGTCTGTTACCCATTGCCAACCTGACGCTGTTATTGCTCAGCTGGTCTCTCTCGGCGACGCTGGGCTGGATAGTTTCTACCCTGGTTGCCTGCCAGTTGCTGTTTCACCCCATCGCACACCACCTCACACTGGCTACCACCCGCAAGGGACTGCGCAATTTCAACGGCGGCAAACTGTTACATGACATCGTCCGCGCACTGGTGGAAGCGGTACTGCTGCCCCATCAGGCGGCACTCAATGGCAACGCGATCGTCAAAGTGGGCTACCGGCGCCTGATCTCCAAACGGCATCTGCTGGAGTGGACCCCACAGTCCACCCTGTGGCATCAATCCCATCGCCAGTCCCTGTTTATTCTCACCCTGGCCACGGTCAGCCTGTTCAGTTTGATAACCGGATACGCTGTGCTGAGCTTTTCGCCGGGAACAATCCATATTGCGATTCCATGGTTGGGGTTGTGGCTGTTCTGCCCCCTGGTGGGATGGCTGTTAAGTCTGCAACCAAAAACATTCCACCAAGCTGTAATCACAACCAAGGATCGGCAGTTCCTGCGTCGGATCACCCGCCGTACCTGGCGCTACTTTTCAGACTTTGTCACTGAATCAACCTCATGGCTACCCCCGGACAACTATCAGGTTTCCCACACCAATCAACTGGCCATGCGAACCAGCCCGACAAATATCGGGCTGTGGATGGCCAGCAGCATGGCGGCCTATGACTGCGGTTATCAGACCCCGGACCAGGTGATTGTCTCCCTGACGCAAACCATGAACACCCTCAAGCGGCTGGAACGTTTCCGTGGTCACCTGCTCAACTGGTACGATATCGAAACCCTTAAACCGCTGGAACCACGCTACGTCTCCAGTGTCGATAGTGGCAACCTTCTGGGAACCCTCGTGGCTCTTGAGCAGGGGATCAACGAAATAGTTCATGCGCCACTGCTGGATAAAAAGGCATTTGACGGCCTCTACGACACCTTGCAGCTGCAACAGGAGGGTTCAGACTCCAGCACATCCGAACAGCTGGATCAGTCCCTTAAGATGTGTGAAACACCCCCATGGCAGATTGCTGACGCTCTCTATCTGCTCCGCGCTCTTATCGACGAGCTTTCAACACAACAAATGCCGTCGGACATGCAAACCTCAACCGCTCCCCCCCCCTCTGCTCAATCCACGTGGGAATCACAGATGGTGGAACAGGCGGCAGCCTGGAGATCTCTGGCAGACGATTACCTTCACTGGATCGAAATCCTGGCGGAAAAATCGGAGGAACAGCTCAGCGAGCTGGGGCTGTTGACGGTTCATGCCATCCGGCATGAACTGACCCACCCGCCAACGCTGCATGACCTGGCCCATGAAAAGGTGGCCACACTCTCCCACCTCAGGGCACTGAAACCACAACTTGAACAACGGCAGTCACCGCTGCATGACTGGGCTGACAGGGTGATCCGCAGTTTTGACAACGCCCACAAAAACGCCCGACAAACGGTTACCGCCAGTGAAGTCCTGCTGGATGAGATCCGCGCTCTGAGCGATGACATCAACATGGCTTTTCTTTACGATCCGGTAAGAAAACTGTTCTCCGTCGGCTACAACGTCTCTGTCGGTCAATTGGACAACTCCTGTTACGACCTGCTGGCCAGCGAAGCACGACTGGGCAGCTTTGTTTCCATCGCCCGTGGTGACATCCCCATTGAGCACTGGTTTTCCATGAGACGCCCCTATGGGGCCATCGCCCGCAAGCGGGTTCTGCTCAGCTGGACCGGCACCATGTTCGAGTACCTGATGCCGCAGCTGTTTCAGCACTCTTACCAGAATTCGCTGCTCGACAAGGCAGCGCGGCAGACGGTGCAGATCCAGATCGACTACGCCGGGAAGCGGCGGGTTCCCTGGGGAATTTCCGAATCCGCCTACGGCGATCTCGACCTCAACAAAACCTATCAGTACAAAGCCTTTGGCGTTCCTGAACTCGGACTGAAGCGGATTATTGAAGAACAACTGGTCGTCGCACCCTATGCGACCATGATGGCGATAAACATGGCTCCGCAGGAGACCCTGGTCAACCTGCGGCGGTTGAACAGTTACGGTCTGTTGAACGATTACGGCTACTACGAAGCCATCGATTTCAGTCGCCGTTCCCACCCCGACAAAGAGCAGGGGGTAATCGTTAAAGCCTACATGGCTCATCACCAGGGGATGGCATTTCTGGCCCTGACAAACTTTCTCCATGACAACCCGTTCCAGCGCCGGTTCCATGCCGACCCGCGGGTACGGGCGTTTGAACCGCTGTTACAGGAACGGATTCCGATTCTGCCTCCGTTACACTATATTGCCACCCAGAAAACGACACCGGCCCCACTGAGTCTGGAACAGACGGTACCGACCTCCAGCATGTTCGACACCCCCCATACCGACCACCCCCGAACCCAATTGCTGTGCAATGGCCGTTATGGAGTGATGATAACCAACGCCGGCAGTGGCTACAGCAAATGGCACGATTACGAACTGACCCGCTGGCGGGCGGATCATACCTGTGACAACGGGGGGATCAGTTGCTTTCTTTTTGAACCTCAAAGCCGGCAATGCTGGTCACCCACCTATCATCCGACGGGGGGAAAAACAACCGGCTACTGTGCCCATTTCACTTCGGATCGGGCGACATTTCACCGTAGCTTCGATGGTCTTCACAGTGAAATGGAAATCACCGTCTCTCCCCAGGATGATGTTGAAATCCGCCGCATCACCCTGATCAACAGTTCCGACAGGATCCGTACCATCGTACTGACCAGTTACCTGGAGCTGAGCATGGCCCAACACAGTGTCGACCTGCAACATCCGGCATTCAACAAACTGTTCATAGAAACTTCGGCGCTGGAGGAACAACGGGTGCTGCTGGCCCGCCGCAGACCACGTAGCGACAACGATGCCGAACTGCACGTTGCCCATCGGATCACCGTTACCCCCGGCACGACAACCCCCTGGCAGTTCGAAACGGATCGTCGCCGTTTCATCGGCCGCGGCAATAGCCTGATGAATGCCTGCGGTTGCAACCAGCCGCTGAGCAACAGCGAAGGTTTTGTCCTTGATCCGGTTCTCTGCCTACGCGAAGAGTTAACGCTGGAACCGGGAGACCGGGTTCAAGCCACTCTGATTCTGGCGGCAGGCGAATCAAAAGAACAGCTGCTCCATCTGATGGAAAAATACAGCGAACCCCATGCCATTGATTGGAGCATGGACTTCGCCTGGGTCGCCGCCCAGCAACAGTTACGGATGCTGCATATCCAACCCGATGAAGCACGCCGTTTTCAGCAGTTGGCCAGCCACCTGCTTTTTCCCAACAATTTACTGCGTGCCTCAGCCAAGCGACTGGAGGAAAACCACAAAGGTCAATCAGGGCTCTGGCCTTATGCTATCTCGGGCGATTGGCCCATCGCTTTGGTCACCATCCGGGAACAGCGTGATATCGGTCTGGTGATACAATTGCTCCAAGCCCACGCCTACTGGCGAATGCATGGTCTGACAGCGGATCTGGTGATCATCAATGAAGAAGAAGAAAGTTATGACCAGCCCCTGCAAGGGCAATTGGAACAACTGATCCAGTCCCGACCGATCTTCTCAGGATCTGACAACCCCGGAAAAATCTTTTTACGCAACGTATCCCAAATTCCGGA
Organism: Desulfuromonas sp.; assembly: GCA_021162745.1. Lineage (GTDB taxonomy): Bacteria > Desulfobacterota > Desulfuromonadia > Desulfuromonadales > Desulfuromonadaceae > Desulfuromonas. The sequence continues at coordinate 8,973 of JAGGYC010000087.1, forward strand.
AGAGGATCTGCGACTATTTAAAGCCGTAGCGCGTTTTTTTCTGGTCGCAACCCGCGGCACCCTGACCAAGCAACTGGGTGCGTCGAGCAAAAAAACACTGCTGCCAAATCCGTTGATCCCTTCCACTAATCTCCGCATCCCATCGACCCCGCTAGCGGAGCTTGAACTGAAATTCAACAACGGCTTCGGTGGTTTTAGCCGTGATGGCCGCGAATATGTGATCACCCTGGAATCGGAATTCAATACACCGGCCCCCTGGGTCAACGTCATGGCCAACCCGACCTTCGGCACCATGGTTAGTGAACGCGGAACCGGTTTCACCTGGTATGGCAACAGTCAACGTAATCGCCTGACCCCATGGTCCAATGACCCCGTCATCGATCCGGCAGCGGAAGCGATCTATATTCGCGATGAGGAAACAGGTCAATTCTGGACACCAACAGCATCGCCGGTGCGTGAAGACACCGCCTACCGTTGCCGCCACGGTGCCGGATACTCCATCTTTGAGCACAACAGCCAGGGAATCAACCAGAGCCTGACGGTTTTTGTCCCCGTCGATGACCGGGGGGGGGCACCCGTCAAGATCCAGCAACTGCAGCTGTTCAACGATTCCCCCCATCGCCGCGAGCTTTCGATCACCTACTACGTGGAATGGGTGCTGGGAGAAAACCATGAGACATCCAACATGCACGTGATCACCCACTGGGACAACGATGCCCAGGCTCTGTTCGCCAGAAACCGCTACCACCCGGACTATGGTGGACGGATCGCCTTTGCGGCGATCAGTCCTGATGCCGCCACCTATTGCGGTGACCGCACCATGTTCATCGGTCGCAACGGTTCACTGGCGCATCCCGCAGCCATGACCCTGCAGCACTTGCCGAAACATACCGGTGCCGGCATCGACCCATGCGCAGCCCTGCAGACCTCGATAACACTCGCTCCTGGCGAAAACAAAGTCATTGTCTGTATGCTCGGTCAGTGCGAAACGGTACCGCAGATTCACCAGCTATTGCACGACTACCGTAGCAATAACACGGTGGAACGAACCCTTAACCAAACCCGGCAATGGTGGGACAACCTTCTCGGCAAAATAGAGATCCACACCCCCGATGAAGCCACTGATCTCCTGGTCAACCGTTGGCTTCCTTACCAGAATTTAAGCTGCCGAATATGGGGACGCTCTGCCTTTTATCAGTCGGGCGGCGCATTTGGATTTCGCGATCAGCTGCAGGATGCCATGGCCTTGTTGTACACCGCCCCGCATCTTGCCCGTGAACAGATCGTTCTGGCGGCTGGCCACCAATTCGAAGAGGGGGATGTTCAGCACTGGTGGCACCCCCCCAGCGGGGCCGGCATCCGATCAAAAATCAGCGATGATCTACTCTGGCTACCCTACGTCGTCTGCCAATATATTCGCGTCACCGGCGACCTCGCCCTGCTGCACGAGACAACCCCGTTTCTCAATGCACCAGCGTTAAATAATGATCAGCATGAAGTATTCTCTGTTCCGGAGACCACCTTCGACTACGCCACCCTGTTTGAACACTGTCAACGGGCCGTCAAGCATGGCTTGACCCAGGGACCCAACGGACTGCCACTTATCGGCAGCGGCGACTGGAACGACGGGATGAATCTTGTGGGCAGTGAAGGACGAGGGGAAAGTGTCTGGCTCGGCTGGTTTTTGACAGCAGTACTGGAGGGGATGGCTGAACTGGCGCGATTAATGGACCAACCACAGAGCGCCTCTCGCTATCAACAACAGCGCAAGCAGCTGATTGAACAAATTGAAAAACACGCCTGGGACGGTGAGTGGTATCGACGCGGCACCTTCGACGATGGAACATTGCTCGGCTCAGCCACCAGTCTCGAAGCCCGGATCGACTCGTTGCCCCAATCCTGGGCATGGTTGTCCGGTGCCGCCACTGCCGACAGAGCCGAACAGGCTCTTGACGCGGCCTGGAATCATCTGGTCCGCGAAGCGGAAGGGGTGATCCTGCTGTTCACCCCACCTTTTGACAAATCCACCCCGTCACCGGGCTATATCAAGGGCTATCCACCGGGGGTACGGGAAAATGGCGGACAATACACCCATGCAGCCCTGTGGCTGGCCATGGCCATGGCGCAAAAAGGGGATGGAAATCGCGCCGTCAGAATGCTGCAGACCATGACACCGATCCACCACGCCAACGACAGAGAAGAGGCGGAACGATATCGGCTTGAACCTTACGTTATCGCAGCCGACGTCTACCGCTTGCCTGGAAAAATCGGCATGGGCGGCTGGAGCTGGTACACCGGTTCAGCAGCGTGGATGTATCGAGCCTGGATTGAAGAGGTATTGGGATTGAAACGCTTCCCCAGCCACCTACAGATCGATCCGGTGATCCCCAACGACTGGTCCAGTTTCTCCGTGACCTATCACCATGGAGAAACGGTCTATGACATGAAAATCGACAATCCGTCGGGGGTGCAGCACGGCATTGCCTGGATCAAAATGAATGGTCAGGAGCTTGACGATGGAAAAATCCCCTTAACAACCACCCTGGTCAAACATACCATCAGGGTCTGTCTGGGCGAGCTCACCAATAGCGATTAACACGGTTCCATCTCATCACCGACGATCCCGAAACTCTTCCAGCGCAGCAAAGATAGCATCCTGCCATTCTTCCCCGGTAAGCCCCCAACGTTCACAGGCATTATAATCAATGCCATTTTGTGCCGAGGCAACCATGGCAGAGATTGACCCCTGCTTGACACAATGCTGAGCAAAACGTGCAGCATTGTCCTTAAGATTTTCTATGCGTCGAAGCATAAACGCATCCTCCATGACGATGAATTAATTCTGCGGAGGGGAACATACACTCACAAAGCTCAATACACAACTTTTCTAATTTAAATTTTAAATCGATTAATTACAAAAACAGCTGACGACAAGACACTACCGGCACTTGGCAGGAAACGACCCTCATGAAGACAACAGACGCGGATCGCTAAAATCGATCAACAGGGCGGTGGGAATAAAGGTATCCAGTTCAGTGAGGGCGTCGCCGGTTAACTGCTGGTTGAAACGTCGAATCAGCTCCCCTTCGCGCTGGAAGATATGCCGAAACGGCGCCGGTGTCACTTCAGTCACCGCCTCAGAGGATTGGCTGAAATTCAAGGTACAACAGCTGTCGGAAAACACCTCGCCATCCAGATCGACATTGGGCACGCCATGCAACCGGCAGGTCATTGGACGATGGGCATAGACCAGGCAGCAGCCGTCCTCATCGAGGAGCGGACAGGGGGTCTCATCGTCTTCCGGCATGGACTGCCAGCTATCGTCAGCCAGCCGGTTGAGAATATAGGGCGCATCCAACCCAGGCCAGCGCTGTTGAAGGTTGTGGAGACGATGGTGGCAACGTTCCAACACCTGTTGTTGACGATCTCCCGGCAGCTGGCGAAAGCCCTGTTGCAACAACGCAGCATCGAGCAGGGTAATATCAAACAACCCCCGACAACAACCACAGCAGCCGACATGGCAGGCGAGCTGTTCACTGTGCTCATCACTACAGCGCTGATACCAGCGATCCACCTCGCCAAGCAGCTGCAGATAGTCATTGAGCAATGGATTGAACAATGGCGTCATGTTGTCCCTTACAAAAAAAGCCCCGCACAGCGAGGCTTGAATAATCGGCGATAATTCAAGGAGGTTACTTCAACAATGTTTCAAAGCTGGCACTATCCGTCGGTCGGCTGAACAGATAGCCCTGACCGTAACCACAGCCTCGCTGTTGCAAGAACTGCCGCTGCTCCTCCTGTTCGATCCCCTCGGCGACAACCTTCAGATTCATGTTGCGCGCCAGGTCAATGATCGTTGTCGCAATGGCCGCATCATTGGGATCCGTCATCACGTCGCG
>JAGGYC010000085.1 GCA_021162745.1 Desulfuromonas sp.
ATAAGCTCAATGATAGACCAAGAAAATGTTTAAATTTTAAAACACCATACGAGGTGTTCGAAGAAATTACTGGAATTAATGTTAAGCAATGTTGGGGTCATGCACTTATGACTTGAATTCAGGTAATCGCAAAAAAACGTACTCTCCGCTTTTTATTGAGGAGTTAATCATTCTATGACCATTGAAATCATAGGAACAGAATCCTTAGGAGTGCGCGGCATGTGTTGTCTTGTAACAGTCGGGGAACGTAAAATCCTTATTGATCCCGGGATAGCTTTGGGCTATAGACGGCACGGCTTACTTCCTCATCCATATCAAATATATATAGGCAGAAAAATCAGGCGGCATATTCTTACAGCAATGAAAACCGCCACCGATGTTGTTTTCAGTCACTTTCATGGCGATCATGTGCCCCTGCTCCGGGCAAATCCGTACCAACTTTCATTTGAGCAACTTCCTGATCGTTTCCGAACGTTACGTATCTGGGCTCACTCCAGAGAAGGACTTTCCTCCAGGATGCAGCATCGTGTGGATGATCTCACGGAACTGTTGGCAACAAACATGAAGACCGCGCCAGGATGCTCGGAATCACTTCTGAGCTTTTCCGATCCAGTGTCGCATGGGCAAGCAGAAAGCAAATTCGGTACCGTTATGATGACGCGAATCAACTTGGGAGAACAAATATTTGTTCATGCCTCTGATATACAACTGCTGAACAATACTACAATTGAGACCATTCTTAACTGGGAGCCGGATATTGTTTTCGCCTCCGGGCCACCTCTCTATCTGCAAAATCTGACTGAATTACAACGGCAAAGAGCCTGGGAGAACGGTCTCCAGTTGGCCAAAAATGTAAATACGCTCATACTGGACCATCACCTGTTGCGTTTTGAAGAAGGTCTCAACTGGCTGGATACCATGAGTCAGATTGTAGGAAAAAAAATATACTGTGCTGCTGACTTCATGGATAAACCGCGCCTCCTGCTTGAGGCCAGACGGATAGAGCTTTATAAAAAAATGCCGATACCGGATAATTGGCATAAGAGCTACGAATCAGGAGAATTCAACGGATGTACATTTGTCGACCCTAACTTCACAATTGAATAACAGATTTAGATATAATGTAAAATATCAGTATTGCCTGAATTCAAGTCATAAGTGATGATTTGCAGTTATGACACCATGTCAGAACGTTGAAACAAAAACGGGGCGGTCATTTGACCGCCCCGTTTTGCGTAGTGGCTTGTGGGTTTACTTACCCCACTTTGCAACAATTCGCTTGACCGCTTCTTCAACGTTCTCACGCTCGCCGAAGGCGCTGAGGCGGAAGTAGCCTTCGCCGCTGGGGCCGAAGCCGCTGCCGGGGGTGCCGACGACGAAGCACTCGTTGAGCAGTTTGTCGAAGAAGTCCCAGCTGGTCATCCCTTCCGGGGTCTTGAGCCAGATGTAGGGGGCGTTGACGCCGCCGTAGCAGGTGATACCGGCTGCTTCCAGACCTTCGCGGATGATCTTGGCGTTGGCCATGTAGTAGTCGATGATCTCTTTGACCTGTGCCCAGCCTTCGTCGGAGTAGACGGCGGCGGCGGCTTTTTGTACCGGGTAGGATACACCGTTGAACTTGGTGCCCTGACGACGGTTCCACAGCTGGTTGAAGGAGACCTTGTTACCGTTTTCGGTGGTGCCCATCAGATCTTCGGGAACCACGGTGAGGCCGCAGCGGACACCGGTGAAACCGGCGGTTTTGGAGAAGCTGCGGAATTCGATGGCACATTGCTTGGCCCCTTCGATCTCGTAGATGGAGTGGGGGATCCCCGGCTCGGTGATGAACGCCTCGTAGGCTGCGTCGAACAGGATCACAGCGTCGTTGGCCAGGGCGTAATCCACCCAACCTTTTAGCTGTTCCTTGGTGGCGGTGGTACCGGTGGGGTTGTTGGGGTAGCACAGATAGATGATATCTACATTCTCGGTGGGGTACGCTGGGGCGAAACCGTTTTCCTCGGTGCATGGCATGTAGACAATGCCTTCGTAATAGCCCTGTTCATTGGCCTGACCGGTACGACCGACCATGACGTTGGTGTCATTGTAGACCGGGTAGACCGGATCGCCGATAGCGACCTTGCAGCTGAGGTCGAAGATGTCGAGGATGTTGGCGCTGTCGCACTTGGAACCGTCGGAGATAAACACTTCCGAGGTTTTCAGCTCGACACCGAGGGGCTTATAGGCTTTGTCGATGATGGTTTGAGCCAACCAGCTGTAGCCCTGCTCGGGGCCGTAACCGTGGAACGAGCTACCCTGGGCCATATCGTCAACGCCGTCATGGAAAGCCTTGAGTACAGCTGGAACCAGTGGCTTGGTGACATCGCCGATGCCGAGACGGATCACTTTGTCGTTGGGGTGGTCATCGACAAATGCTGTGACGCGGCGGCTGATCTCAGGGAACAGGTAGCCGGCTTGCAGCTTGAGGTAGTTATCGTTTAAACGTGCCATGTAAATGGTCCTCCGAGGTTCTAAAAAGTGAAAAGTAAATAAAGTCAGGGCATCGACGGTTGTTGTCGTCTCGCCTTTCAAAGTTTAACGGTGATGGGTTGGCCCTTTGGCCTCTTGTAGCTGTGAGCCTCCAAGCTGCTCTGACTGCGTGTCGAGCCACTGCTCGGCGCGGTGTAGATCGCGCGTCAAGCCATGGTAGGTTTCGCAGCCGCCCAATGCCAGAACGGTGGCTGTCAGCAGCAAGATCTGCAAGCGCTTCATCTCACCCTCCCGATGGTGGAATTACTTCAGGTCCAGGACGTCCTGCATATCGTACATGCCGGGCGTTTTCCCTTTAAGCCATTGGCATGCACGGGCAGCGCCGCGGGCAAACATTTCGCGGCTCATGGCGCGGTGGGTGATCTCAATTCGCTCACCCATGCCGATGAAGTATACGGTGTGCTCGCCGACGATGTCACCACCGCGCACGGTTTGCATGCCGATCTCTTCATGGCTGCGCTCGCCGCACATCCCTTCGCGGTGGTAATTAGCCACCTTGTTGTAGTCGCGGCCCAAGGCGTCAGCAACCACTTCGCCCATCCGCACCGCTGTGCCCGATGGCGAATCCTTTTTCTTGTTGTGATGCAGTTCAACCACTTCAACGTCAAAGCCGTCGCCGAGGATGTTGGCAGCTTCCTTAAGCAGCTTGAAGCAGGCGTTGACACCGACACTCATATTGGGGGCCAGCATTACGGCGATATTGCTGGTGGTATCCGCCAGCTGTTGGCGCTGCTCAGGGGTAAACCCCGTCGAGCCGATCACCATCTTTGTATCCTGCTTGGCGCAGACTTCGGCGTTGGCCAGGGTGACCTCGGGAAAGGTGAAATCGATGAGAATATCGGCGTCAGTCAGAGCTTGCTCAAGCTGATCGTTGATAAGTACCTCTAGGGCACCGCACCCTGCGATCAATCCGGCATCCTGGCCAACCATCGGGTGGCCGGGACGCTCAATTGCAGCGCTCAGCTCAATCCCTTCGGCCTCAGTGACCGCTTTGATCAGATAACTTCCCATCCGACCGGCGGCACCGGTTACGGCGATTTTCAACATAAGACTCCCTTTCAACGCGGAGTGAATACAAGCATATCCGGGGCCGCGAACGACCCCGGATATGCAGAGTGGATAAATCTTTCAGCTGATGGTGGAGCTTTGTAGGTCTGGTTAGCGAAGCGTAACCCGACAGGCTTAGATCAGGTTGTAGCCTGACATTACCGATTTCAGTTGTTCAAGGCTGGCAGGTTGCAGATCCGCCAGCGGCTGACGCACGGTCACACCACATTTGCCCATCAGCGACAACGCCGTTTTAACCGGTACCGGGTTGGACTCGATGAACATGGCGTTGTGGATGTCGAGCATCTTCAGGTGCATGGCGCGGGCATCGTCCCAGCGGCCTTCACCAATGGCGGTAACCATCGCTTTGACCTCTTTGGGCATGATATTGGCGGTGACGGAGATGATCCCCTTGGCACCGCATGCCATCAGTGGCAGGGTGAGGAAATCGTCGCCGGACAGCACGTCGATTTTGTCGCCGGCCTTGTTGATGATCTCGCTGGCTTGGGTGACATCGCCCGAGGCTTCCTTGACGGCAACAATGTTGCTGATTTCAGCTAGGCGGATGGTGGTTTCAGCCACCATGTTCATGCCGGTGCGACCCGGTACATTGTACAGTACCTGGGGCAGGGCGACTGCGTCGGCAATGGTCTTGTAGTGTTGATATAGACCTTCCTGGGAAGGTTTATTGTAATATGGGCTGACCAGCAACAGACCGTCAGCGCCCATCTCTTTGGCGTGCAGGCTCATTTCAACGGCTTCGGCGGTTGAGTTGGAGCCGGTACCGGCGACGACGGGAACACGGCCATTGACCTGTTCGATACAGGAACGAACCACTAGGTCATGTTCTTCGTAGTTCAGGGTTGCCGATTCACCGGTGGTGCCACAGGGAACGATGACATCGGTGCCGTTTTCGAGCTGAAATTCAACCAGCTCGCGGAATTTTTCTTCATTGACGGAGCCATCAGTGTTGAACGGTGTGATGATGGCAACCATTGATCCTCTAATCATATTGTCCTCCTCCAGACAAACTCATAACCATTGAGTAAATAAGCATAAAAACAACCTGATATCATAACTGCCGGGCAATGTAAAGTTGATGGCTTAGCCACCTTCATTTTTCAGTGTTCAGTGTTGCTGACAACACTGTTATGGTCGTACTGGCTGAACCGTGACCATTGCCGATAGTGAACTCTCCAGTTGTTGTTCACCGATGCGGATCACCGTGCGTAACGCATAGCTGTATTCGGTGCCATTTTTTACCTGGAAATCATCGTAGTTTAGTGCGGTGATCAGCTCGGTATTAAGCGGCTTGGCGGCAAAGTATTCAGTGCCGCTGCGACGATAGAGATTGTAACCGAGCAACTCTGCACCCTGGCGCTCCTCGTCGGCAGCCAGCCAGTTTAACCGCACCTGCTTGTCCAGGCCTTCACCACTGAGTTCCGCCGGTGGGAAGGGGGCGGTAAAGCATGGCCGGTGCAACAGGACGCTCTCCCCATTATGACCACCTTTGGTGTAGGGGACGATCTTGTAGCGGTAGCCGCTGTCCTCTTCGACAGCACTGTCCCACAGATGGATACGGTTACTGTCGCGGTTACTGCTGCGATAGTAGGCCAGATCAACCTGGCGCAGCAGGTTTTTCGGTGGTCGACATTCCGGGCAGGCCTTAGCCAGATCGTAGTCGGACTTGTAGATAGCAAAGCCCTCCAGATCTTCCAGCGGACTGCCGTCTTGGTTTTGGGTCGGGATATCCCAGGACAACAGCAGGGCGTTGCCTTTTTGTTGCAGGCTGACATTGTCGACCGCCTGGGGCAATGCTTTTTGCAATGGCTTGACCGGTCCCACATTGCCGCAACCGCTAACGGCGAGCAGTACACTCACCAGCAGGGCACAGAGTAGAATCTGTAGTGATTTCATCACACGTTCTCCCGGCGTTGCTGACGGGCACGGGTGATTTCGCTTTCAACGGCGTTGCGGGCGGTGCCGCCGGTGGCGCGGCGGGCATTGACCGAGGCGTCGAGGGTGACAAAGTTGTAGATGTCATCCTCAATCAGTGAACTGAACTGCTTGAATTCATCGATGGTCAGTTCCGGGATATCTTTGTTGTTTTCGATGCAGTAGCGTACGGTCTTGCCGACAATTTCGTGGGCATCGCGGAACGGAATTCCCTTGGTGACACAGTAGTCGGCCACATCGGTAGCGGTAGAAAAACCACGCGCAGCAGCAATGCGCATGTTCTCCGCCTTGACGTTCATCTCGGCGATCATGTCGGCGAAGATCTTCAAGCTGCCTTTAACCGTATCGATGGTATCGAACAGCGGCTCTTTATCTTCCTGCATATCCTTATTGTAGGCCAGTGGTAGCGCCTTCATCAGGGTGAGCAGGCTGATCAGGTTGCCGTAGACGCGACCGGTCTTGCCACGTACCAGCTCAGGGACGTCAGGGTTCTTCTTCTGCGGCATGATGGAGCTGCCGGTGCAGAAGGCATCGGTGAGTTCGATAAAGTCAAAGTCGGCGCTCGACCACAGCACGAGCTCTTCGCTCAGTCGTGACAGGTGCATCATCAATGTTGCCGAGGTGGCGCAGAATTCGAGGGCAAAGTCGCGGTCGGAGACCGAATCGAGGCTGTTGCGGGTGACGCCGTCGAAGCCAAGATCGGCCGCGACCGATTCGCGATCGATGGGGAAGGTGGTGCCGGCCAGGGCACCGGCACCCAGCGGCAGCACGTTCATCCGCTTCAGGCAGTCACTCATGCGGCTGCTGTCACGTACAAACATCTCGTAGTAGGCCAGCATGTGATGGGCGAACAGCACCGGTTGCGCCGTTTGCAGGTGGGTGTAGCCGGGCATGATGGTGGTGAGGTTGGCTTCGGCCTGATTGAGCAGCGCTTCCTGCAGTTTGTCGAGATAGTCGAGAATGGTCTTCATCTCGTCACGCAGGTAGAGACGGATATCCAACGCCACCTGATCGTTACGGGAGCGACCGGTGTGCAGCTTGCCGCCGACACTGCCGATCCGTTCAATCAGTCGCGATTCGATATTCATGTGGATATCTTCGAGGGCGATGGAGAACTCGATTTTATCCGCTTCGATATCTGCCAGAATCTGTTGCAGACCGTCACAGATTTGTTGTGCTTCGTCAACGCCGATGATCCCCTGGCGACCGAGCATTTTGGCATGGGCCATGGAACCCTGGATGTCGTAGCGGTACATCCGTTGGTCGAAGTCGATGGAGGCGGTGAATTCTTCAACAAATTTATCGGTGGGCTGGGTGAAACGTCCTCCCCAGAGTTTTTCACTCATGTCGTGCTCCTTACAAATGGGATAAGGCAGTGCCGGGGCAGGAGTTGATACGCTGCCAGCCGTTCTGCGCTGTGGGTTCAAAAATGCTGTGGACCTTTAACGGCATCCGTGTTGTGCGTGGGTCAAACTCATGGAATACCGGTAAATTAAAGTAATATAGCCGGTCAGCAGCGCTGAAACGCAAGCGACACACCGGCAGATTGGAAAAATGATCGATGCTGAATTCCACCATCTTCCTGGTGGCCATTTTGTGTGTTTTGTTGATCACCACCGATGAATAGCCGAAGGTATCGTTGTCGCTGACCTTGGGCAATGATTCACGGGTTCGGTGCGAACTGTTGCAGAAGACGGTGATGGTCTCACGCACGCCGGGAGCTGCCGCCAGATATTCGCCGTAAAATCCGTTGAGCACATCGCGGAAGGTCGCATGTTCCGGCTTGGGATTGCACTCGAGAACCGCCAGGAAATCGAGGTGTTGCCGGGTGCTGAAAAACAGTTCGTTGGCACGTTGGATAACGGTGTTGATGTTCGACTGATAAATGGTGCGGTAGATATAGTCGAAACAGATCATCGCCATAAAATTAAAACCGGTCGGCTGGCTGAGAAACAGCGGGAAAATCTTGCCGTGGTAGAGATCCCGCTCGTCAAGGCTCTCTTCACCGGCAAAGGGATGGCTTTTGGCCTGTAGAAACACCCGCAGTCGGCCATGGGACTCTTTGATTGTCACCACCGCCCAGTTGACAAGCAAATTATCAATATCGGCGCTGTCCTGATCGTTGATGATCGATTGCAGCAGTTCGGCATTATCGTCGCCAAAGCGTTTCACCACGGTTTTGAACTGGTGCAACTTCATGTGCTCCATGCCGAGCATGGTCACGGTGTTGTTGCTGAATGTTGTGTCGATCAGTTGCAACGCGTCATCGAGGTGACGGCATGGCAGTGTTGCCTCGGGGAACAATAGAAAATGGAGGTTTTTCAGATTGCCTTCACCTGCCGCGACCAGTTGCAGGACCGACTGCAGCTGTGCCCATTTGTCCGCAGTGATGGCGTGTGGATCTTTCTCACCGGCGAAGCGGATCTGGTTGGGGATCTGGCTGACCATGCAGTGCAGATGGTGACCGCGCGGGAATGCCAGAGTGACGGTTTTATCAACAATCTGAAACATGGATTACTCTCATTGTAAGTAACTATTTAGCATAGCTGTAGATAAGTTGGTGACGCCCATGGAAAGGGTATCTGGCTCCCGGATGGCGACAGTTAAGAACCCATGGATGCCACACAGCATACAGACGACGTCCCTTGGAATGGGCGTTGCCAGCTTGTCAGCTGAATCTTTACCATTGTAACGGTCACTGTAACGGAGCCACAGGGTCGGCACCGGGAATTTCGCAATCGGCATCATCGCCGGGTAGTTCCAGATGCTGCCAGGGTAGTTCAGGATAAAGCAGAGCCAGGATATGCCGACTGCCGGGAGGAACATCCAGCTCCAGTAGCTGCTGCGGAGAAAACCATACGGCCTCGCTGAGCTCGCCGGGATTGATGTTCAACTCGAAGCTCAGCGGTGTTGCCCGATAGTAGAGGATGATGTAGTGGGCCTGACGCTCACCGACACAGACGTGCTCGTAGACGTCAATCAGTTCATTGACGGCAACATCCAGCCCCACCTCTTCTTCCACCTCCCGTTTCAAGGCGGTGTGAATGGTTTCACCGTGATCGATTTTGCCGCCGGGCATCACCCATTGGCCATTGAAGGGGGGGATGTTGCGTTTGGTCAACAGGATTCGCTGTTCGGTATCGACAATGCCGGCGACAACGGAGGTCTTGATCTGTTTTTGCAGGGGATAGTCCATAGCAATCTCTCCTGGCAAGCAAAATCGGGACTGTCCCCGTGGGTTTGAGGTCTTTAAGGGGGTTGTCCCAAACTTTTGCGGTGTGAACGGCTACAATTCCATAGGCCGTAAACACCCGGGACAGCCTCTATTTTGTTGCTGGGGACAGTCCCGGGTTTACTACTAATTATCGGGCTACTTTTTGTTCATCATACTGCGGATGCGCAGACGCAGAGCGTTGAGCTTGATGAAGCCCTCAGCATCGGCCTGGTTGTAGACCTCATCGGCCTCAAAGGTAGCGAACTCGACGTTGAACAGGCTGTCGGTGTCTGACTTACGGCCAACAACGCGGCAGTGGCCTTTGTATAGTTTGACGCGGGCCATACCGTTGACGGTCTTCTGGGTGTCGTCGATCAATGCCTGTAGCGCTTCGCGCTCCGGCGCAAACCAGTAGCCGTTGTAGACCATCTCGGCGTAGCGTGGGATCAGCGAATCACGCAGGTGCATCACCTCGCGGTCCATGGTGATCGACTCGACACCGCGGTGCGCTTCTTCGAGGATGGTGCCGCCCGGAGTTTCATAGACGCCACGGCTCTTCATGCCGACGTAGCGGTTTTCCATCAGATCAACGCGACCGATGCCGTGCTTGCCGCCCAGCTCGTTGAGCTTGGCCAGCAGGTTGGCCGGTGACAGTTGCTCACCGTTGACGGCGATGGGGTCACCGTTCTTAAACTCGATCTCAACAAACTCGGCTTGATCTGGTGCGTCCTCGGGACGGGTGGAGAGCATGTACATCTCTTCCGGTGCTTCGGCCCATGGGTCCTCCAGGATATCGCCTTCGAAGGAGATGTGCAGCAGGTTGCGGTCACTACTCCATGGGAACTTCTTGCTGGTTGGTACCGGAATGTCGTGCTTTTTGGCATAGGCTTCGAGGGCGGTACGGCTGTTGAGATCCCACTCGCGCCACGGCGCAATCACCTTGACACTGGGGTCAAAATGGTAGTAGGCGAGCTCGAAACGCACCTGATCGTTGCCTTTACCAGTAGCGCCGTGGGAGACGGAGTCAGCCCCTTCGGCCAGAGCGATCTCCATCTGCTTCTTGGCGATCAGCGGCCGGGCGATGGAGGTTCCGAGAAAGTAACGACCTTCGTAGATGGCGTTGGCGCGGAACATGGGGAAGACAAAATCACGCACAAACTCTTCGCGCAGATCTTCAACAAAGCATTTGCTGGCCCCGGTGTTCTTGGCTTTTTCAGGGATAAAATCGAGTTCTTCGCCCTGGCCCAGGTCAGCGGCGAACGCAATAACTTCACATTCATATTCTTCCACCAGCCACTTGAGGATGATGGAGGTGTCCAGACCACCGGAATAGGCGAGGACAGCCTTTTTTACAGTCCCTTGTTTTTGCATGAGCGTCTCCTTGTGACACAAAAAACGGTGACGGTGAATTCACCGCCAACGGGTTAGAATTTAAATTTTAATGACTTTAGTGCGGGCCAGCAGATCATGCAAGCCCCGTTTGTCGCTACGCATGGCTACCATCAGATAACCGATGCAAAACAGTGCGCCCGATAGCGCTTTGCCGATGATTTCGCGGATAAATGCCTGGCCGTAGCCGACATCGAAACCATCGTTGTGGATCACCTTGACCCGCATCGCCATTTTACCGGGGGTCTGGCCGCAGTAGCCGGTGAAGAACACATAGTAAAAAATGCTGATTACAATGCTCATGGCCCCCATCAATAGTTCAATCTGCTGATTGATGCCGTAGTCGGAAATTTCCAGTACCATGCTTAGCGAAAAGACCATGGCAAACACCAGTATGTTGCACAGCATACTGTCGAGCAGGGCGGCCAATACCCGTATCCAGAATCCGGCGGGCTCGTTATTTTCCTCGCCTGCTGCGGCAACCGGCTCCTGTACGGGGATATCTACAGGAGGAGGTGGCGGTGGCGTCGAGGCTGTCGCCTCGCTTTCCTGATCGGCGACCGACTCGCTCTGTTGCTCTGCGAGCGGCGTGGAAGGTTTCTCTTCCGCAGGAGCCTCCAGAGTGAAACTCTGTGAACATTGCGGACAGGTGACCTTGCTCGGCAATGGAGGTAGAGTGTCATCAGGGACCTGTTTGCTGAACGGGCAGTGGGGACATTGGATCAGCATCGCTTACCCCTTGGCCATCAATGTCGCCATGATCGCCTTTTGGATATGCAGGCGGTTTTCTGCTTCGTCAAATACCACCGAGTTCGGCCCTTCGATCACCTCATCGCTGATCTCCTCGCCACGGTGGGCGGGCAGACAGTGCAGCACCAGGCAGTCAGCTTTTGCTGCGGCAACGACTTCACTGTTGAGCTGGAAACCGACGAAATCCGCTTCGCGCCGTGCCTGCTCCTCTTCCTGTCCCATGCTGGCCCAGACATCGGTGTTGAGCACATCGGCACCGGCAGCGGCTTCGAGGGGATCGTTGGTGAAAAGGATCTTCGCGCCGCGCTGCTGGGCTCGTTCAACGATTCGCGAATCGGCTTCGTAGCCTCGTGGGGTGGCAACGCGCAGTTCAAAGCCGAATACGGCAGCGGCGTTGATCCACGAGTTGGCCATGTTGTTGCCGTCGCCAATCCAGCAGTAAACCTGATCGGCATAGCTGTCCTTGTGTTCCAGCACCGTGAACAGATCGGCCATTACCTGGCAGGGATGGTAACTGTCGGTGAGGGCGTTGATCACCGGGATGTCGGCGTATTCAGCCAGCTCCGAAATGTCGCTCTGGGAATAGGTGCGGATCATGATGCCATCGACATAGCGCGACATGACGCGTGCGGTGTCCTTGATCGGCTCACCACGGCCAATTTGTGTGGTTCCCGAGGAGAGGAACAGGGCATGTCCACCGAGTTGGTACATCCCTACTTCAAATGAGATGCGGGTGCGGGTGGAGCTCTTCTCGAAGATCATCCCCAGGGTTTTCCCTGCCAGTAGCGGGTGGGCGATCCCCTGTTTCTGTTTCTCTTTCAACTCTCTGGTCAGAGTAAAGATGGCATCCAGTTCCGATGCTGTCCAATCAGACAGACATAAAAAATCAGATTTCATTGTGTAAAGGCTCCTTTAGCAGCTCTTTGAATAGTAGCTCTTGAACGTAACGTTACTTGAATTGCTCATCAGCAGGAAAATATTTGTTTCTGCCGCTTTTTTTCTGCGGACGGTAATCCGGTTTGTCACCGGAGTAGTATTTGTACGGCGCATGGTATTTGGTTTCTTTTTTGTGCAGAACTACCCAGAGAAACGCAGCGATCAGCATTGCGATAATTATAACGCTTCCGATTTTTGCTTCCTTGGTTAATTTCATCTAGCCTTCCTTAAACAGCAGTTCAAGGATCTCCATCGCTTGGTCGATCTCATCGCGGCTGACGATTAACGGCGGCACAAAGCGGAGTACGTTCCCTGCGGTGCAGTTGATCAACAGCCCCTGCTGCAACGCTTGTTTGACGATGTCGGCGCCGGGGATCCCCAGTTGCAGGCCGAGAATCAGACCGCGACCTCGCACTTCACCGGCAAAGGGGTAACGTGTGCTGAGTTGTTCAAGTTTGCTGCGCAGGTAGTCGCCCATGGCCACGCAGTTGTCCAGGACACCGTCGTCGAGCAGGGTACGCAAGGCGGCAACCGCTGTGGTCGCCATCAGCGGATTGCCGCCGAAGGTGGAACCGTGGGTGCCGGGACCGAAGCTGGCAGACACTTTTTCAGTGGCAACCATGGCACCGATGGGGGGACCACCGGCCAGGGCTTTGGCCAGGGTCATGATGTCCGGGGCAACGTTGTCGTGCTGATGAGCAAACAGCTTGCCGGTGCGCCCACAGCCGACCTGGACCTCGTCAAAAATCAACAGTATTTTGTGCTCATCACACAGCTCGCGTACCGCCTGCAGATAGCCTGTAGGGGCAACATGGATTCCCCCTTCCCCTTGCACCGGTTCCAGCATGATGGCGCATGTTTCGGGTGTGATGGCGTTTTTAATCGCTTCCACCTCGCCGAAAGGAACATAGACGAAGCCGGGAACCACCGGGCCGAACCCTTTACGGATGCCGTCCTGGCCGGTGGCGCTGATTCCGGCATAGCTGCGGCCGTGGAACGAGGCCAAGGCGGTGATCACCTCATAACGATCGACATTGAAATTGTCCGAACTGTATTTACGCGCCAGTTTTAGTGCCGCCTCGTTGGCTTCAACGCCGGAGTTGCAGAAGAATACCCGGTCACCAAACGAGTGGTTACAGATCAGTTCAGCCAGCTCGATCTGGCTGGGGATGTGATAAAAGTTGGAACAGTGGATCAGGGTCTCCGCCTGTTGTTGCAGGGCCTTGACCACCTTGGGGTGGCAGTGGCCGAGGTTGTTGACGGCGACACCGGCGAGAAAGTCGAGGTATTTTTTACCGTCGGCATCCCACAACCAGCAGCCCTCCCCCTTGACGGCAACCAGCGGGTAGCGGCCATAGGTGGTGGCGACGTGCTTGTTGCCCCGTTCAATCCAGCTTTGTGATGTGCTGTTGTCGTTGATTGTACTCATGATTCGAACCTCGCTACCGCCGTACCAATCCCCTGGTCGGTGAAAATTTCCAACAGGCAGGCATGTTCCATCCGACCGTCGATAATGTGGGTCTTTCTAACCCCCTCTTTAACGGCGTCAACACAGCAGTTGACTTTAGGGATCATGCCGCCGCTGATGGTTTCATCGTCAATTAAACCGGCAACTTCATCAATGTCAATGGTGGAGATCAGCCTCCCCTGTTTGTCCTTGACCCCTTCGATGTCGGTGAGGAGGATCAATTTTTCGGCCCCAAGGGCACCGGCAACGCGTCCGGCGACCAGATCAGCATTGATATTATAGGTCTCACCATTGATGCCGACGCCGACGGGAGCAATGACCGGAATAAAGCTGCTCTCCTCCAGGGCGGTGAGGACATCAGGGTTGATGGTCAGAACTTCACCCACCATGCCGACGTCGATAATCTCCGGTGTCAGGGTGTCGGGATTGATCCGCTTCATCTCCATCTTTTTGGCAGTGATCAGGTTGCCGTCCTTACCGGACAGACCGACCGCTTTGCCGCCAAAGTGGTTGATGTTGCCGACGATCTCCTTGTTGACCTTGCCGCCGAGCACCATCTCCACCACATTCATGGTTTCCGAATCGGTGACGCGCATCCCCTGAATGAAATCGGTTTTACGCCCCATCTCCTCCAGTACCTTGCCGATCTGCGGGCCGCCGCCGTGGACGATGACCGGGTTGATGCCGATCAGCTTAAGGAGGATGATATCGTTGGCAAAGCCCTCTTTGAGGTGTTCTTCGACCATGGCGTTGCCGCCGTATTTGATGACGATGGTTTTATTGCTGAAACGCTGGATGTAGGGGAGCGCTTCCATCAGTACATTGGCTTTATTGATCAACTGTTGCATGACTTGTCCTCGTTTCGTTGTAACTATTTAGCAGAACTGTAGACAAGCCGGCGACACCTATGGAAAGGGTATCTGTCGCCCGGATGGCGACAGTTAAGCCCCATGGATTGGTTTATGCGGCCCTTGGAATGGGCGTCGCCAGCGTGTCGGTTGAATAGTTACAATTATAAAATAAAGCGTGACAGATCTTCGTTGCCGACAATCTCCTCCAGGCTGCTCTTCACCTGTTGGGCATCGATCTTCACCGCTTGCTCACTCATCTCCGGGGCATCAAAGGAGATTTGTTCCAGCAATTTCTCCATGATGGTGTGCAGACGTCGGGCACCGATGTTTTCGGCCTGTTCGTTGACTTGGGCAGCGGTGCGGGCAATTTCGGCGATGGCATCGTCACTGAAGACCAGTTCGAGCTTTTCGGTCTTCATCAGCGCCTGGTACTGGTTGACCAAGGCGTTTCTCGGTTCGGTGAGGATACGGACAAAGTCGGCCTCACCGAGGCTGTCCAGCTCGACGCGGATCGGGAAACGACCCTGAAGTTCCGGGATCAGATCCGACGGCTTGGCGACGTGAAAGGCGCCGGCGGCGATGAACAGGATGTGATCGGTCTTCACCGGGCCGTACTTGGTGTTGACGGTACTGCCTTCGACAATGGGGAGGATGTCGCGCTGTACCCCCTCGCGGGAGACCTCGGAACCCTGACCGCCGTCACGGCTGGCCACCTTGTCGATCTCATCGATAAAGATGATGCCGCTCTGTTCGGTCAGTTCACGGGCCAGTTGCTGAACGTTGTCCATGTCCACCAGTTTTTCCGCTTCCTGATCAATGAGGATTTGGCGCGCCTCACCGACTTTAATCCGTCGCCGTTTGGTTTTTTTCGGGAACATGTTGCCGAACATCTCCTTGATGTTCAGACCCATATCCTCGGCACCGGGTGGCGTGAGTACCTCCATGGCCGGAATGTTCATCTCTTCGGTTTCCAGCTCGACAAAGCGTTCGTCCAGCGCGCCCATGCGCAGCAGGCGGCGCAACTTGTCGCGGGTGCGTGTCAGCTCTTTACTGCCGATGCTGCGAGGTGCTCCATCGCCGGCATCATTGTATTCCTCATCGTCGTCAAGACGGTCGCGCTCGCCGGGCAGAAGCAGGTCGAGCAGCTTCTCTTCCGCCTGCTCTTCGGCTTTGATGCGGACTTTCTTCGCTTCCTCTTCGCGCACCATGATGATGGCTAGTTCGACCAGATCACGCACCATACTCTCGACATCGCGACCGACATAGCCGACCTCGGTGAATTTGCTTGCTTCCACTTTGATGAAGGGGGCCTGGGCCAGTTTGGCCAGGCGGCGGGCGATTTCGGTTTTGCCGACGCCGGTGGCACCGATCATGATGATGTTTTTTGGTGAGATTTCGTCACGCAGCTCGGCGGATACCTGTTGGCGGCGCCAGCGATTACGCAGGGCGACGGCAACGGCACGCTTGGCACCGTTTTGGCCGATAATGTAGCGATCGAGCTCCGATACGATTTCACGCGGAGTAAAGTTGGTCATGATGTTGATCCTGTTATAAGTGCAATGATTCAGCATTATTCCGTAAGGGCTTATGCCTCCCATGGAAAGGGTATCTGTCGCCTGGATGGCGACAGTTAAGCCCCATGGATTGGTTTATGCGGCCCTTGGAATGGGTGGTACAAGCCCTTTTGCTGAATAGTGTTCATGTTAACGTTTCCATGCTGATGTGATCATTGGTGTAGATACAGATCTCAGCAGCTATTTTCAACGCCTGCTCGGCGATTTGATCGGACGACATCTCGGTATTGCGCAGCAGGGCGCGGGCTGCTGCCTGGGCATAGGCGCCGCCGGAGCCGATGGCGGCAATGCCGTCATCGGTTTCGATCACATCACCGGCCCCGGAGATCACCAGGGTCTGTTCGTTGTCGGCGACAATCAGCAGAGCTTCAAGTTTGCGCAATACCCGGTCGCTGCGCCAGTCTTTGGCCAATGCTACAGCGCTGCGCGCCAGCTGACCGCGAAATTCCTGCAGTTTGGCTTCAAACTTTTCAAACAGCGTGAAGGCGTCGGCGGTGCTGCCGGCAAATCCGGCGATGATTCGGTCGTTGTGCATGCGGCGAATCTTGCACGCTCCGTGCTTCATCACTGTATGGCCAAGGGTGACCTGGCCATCACCGGCCAAAGTGACCTGATCCTGGGTGCGAACGCAGACGATGGTTGTGCCACGAAACATGATCGTATCCTTGTCTGAGCCGATTGCAAAAAATCGGCGTCAATTTTGTTGTACTTTTGTTGTCTAAATGCCCGCCATGGGTTTCAAAATCGCGTCGGATTCCGCTTTGATGCGCTATTTATTGTGTTTTGGTAAAGACTACTTTTATACCACCTGAACCCGGCAGAGGCAAAAAGAAAAAACAGCCCCATCGCAGTGACAGGGCTGTTTATGGATTATTCGGGTTGTTGACGTCTCAAGAGGCTGCTGGAATAACGGACAAACAACAGTGTCGCACCAACAGGGTTCTGCATAGCGGTGCCACGGAAAAAGTAGATATCGAATAAATAACCAAATTATTCAATGCCTCGGCCATGTAAAAGAATCAACTTAGTCGGTCTCAAGATCGACTTGCCGCCAAGGTGAAGCATAACGGAAAACGACACATCGTAAGTGGGTCTGCGACCCCCGGAGGGCCGGTTTTTAAAGCCATTTCTTTGTACACTTTCTTTGGGGGTTTGCAAAGAAAGTGTGTCGGCTACGGGACGAAACCCGCGAACTCGACTTTACGGTTTTAACGAGTTTCAACTCAACATTTGTCGGGTTACGCTTCGTTAGGCCGACTTACGAAAGCATTACGTTCGGTGGCGACAAACGGGGGCATTTACCCAACAATTTAGCCTAGGCTAGCAGCGTGGTGGGGTTACCGCAATCAGTAGTTCCACCGGTTGCTCGCCGCTGTTTTTCAAGCTGCGATCCACATCGGGGGAAACAACGATACAGTGACCGGCACCGAGGGTGGTTTCCTGACCACCCATGGTACACAGTACATCACCGGACAGAATATAGATGGTCTCCATCTGATCCCGGCTACAACAGATCTCGCCGCCGGGTTCAATGCGTCCGCGATGCAATGACAGCTGTGGGTTGATCTTGGCGGTGACCACGTCCCGCAAAAAAAACAACGTGTTGTCGGCGGGGCTGTATTCCTCCTGCTCTGCCGTGCGAATAATCGCCTGAGTCATCTTTATCTCCGCTTTCTTAAAGGGCCTCTGTAACAACCGCCGTTGCGGCTTCAATGGCTGCATTGAGCTGGTCGGGTTTCGATCCACCGGCTTGAGCCATATCGGGACGACCACCACCGCGGCCGCCGACGATTTCAGCCAGCGGCTTAATCAGGTTGCCTGCTTTGAGTTGCGAGGTCAGATCCTTGGTGACGGCGACAAGCAGGGCGACCTTGCCGTCGTTAACGCTGCCGAGTACCAGTACCCCGGATTCAAGCTGATCGCGCAGCTTGTCGGCCTGCTCACGCAGTTGTTTGCCGTCGAGGTTGTCGATCCGTACTGACAGCAGCTTGGTGTCGCCGATGGTCTGCACTTGTTGAATCAGTTGACCGGCGCGGTCGGCACCGAGGCGATCCTGTAGGGTGGTGATCTCACGCTCCATCTCTTTTTGCTGTTCCATCAGCTTTTTCAGCCGCGTTTCCAGCTGGCTGCGATCGCTCTTGACCAGTGCGGCCAGATTGTCGATCATCTGCTCCTGCTTTTGCACGGCGCTGACCGCTTTGGCGCCGGTGACGGCTTCAATACGGCGTACACCGGCAGCAATGCCGGCCTCCTGAACAATCTTGAACAGGCCGATGTTGCCGGTGGCCTGAGCGTGGGTGCCTCCGCACAGTTCCATGCTGAATTCGCCCATCCGGACTACGCGGACACTGTCGCCGTATTTTTCACCGAACAGCGCCGTGGCGCCGGCTTCAACGGCGGCATCGGTATCCATCACCTCGGTGCGGATCTCGGCATTGTCGCGGATGCGACGGTTGACCTCGTTTTCGACGGTTTTGATCTCGTCATCGGTCATGGCCGAAAAGTGGATAAAGTCGAAGCGTAGGCGATCCGGGGTGACTTGGGAACCGGCCTGTTTAACATGGTCGCCGAGGACATCACACAATACCGCCTGCAACACGTGGGTGGCACTGTGGTTGATGGCACAGGCCCGGCGCGTTTTAGCATCGACGTGCAATTCCGCCGCGTCGCCACAGTTCAGGGTGCCGTGGTCGATGGTGGCAACGTGGACGTGCAGCCCCGGCAACGGCTTGAGGGTGTCGCTGATCGTCGCTTTAACGCCGTCGCTGGTCAGGCTGCCACTGTCGCCGCTTTGGCCACCCGACTCACCGTAGAATGGAGTGGTCGAGGTGATGATCTCCACCTTGTCGCCGACGCTGGCGCTGTCGACCAGTTCGCCGTCTTTGATCAGGGCGGTCACGGTACCGAAATCGTTCAGTTTATCGTAGCCGGTGAATTCGCAGCTCATCCCTTGTTCGGCCAATTGCTTGTAGATGGCCGAAATGCCCTCTTCGCCGGAGCCCTTCCAGTTTTCGCGCGCTTGTTGTCGCTGTTTTTCCATGCACTGGCTGAAGCCCTCTTCGTCGAGGCTGAACTGCTGTGTTTCGACAATGTCGGCGGTGAGATCGACGGGGAAGCCGAAGGTGTCGTAGAGGCGGAACACGGTTTCGCCGGGGATGATGTTTTTGCCCTGTTGTTTTAAGGTGTCGATCTCGTCGTTGAGGATGCGCAGGCCGTTGTCGAGGGTCTGGATAAAGCGCTCCTCTTCGTTTTTGACCACTTTGGCGACGTAATCAAGGCGCTCTTCGAGCTCCGGATAAGCATCCATCATCAATTCCATGACGAAGCGGGCGGTCTTGAACAGCACCGGCTCGGCAAAACCGATCATCTTGGCGTGACGAGCGGCACGGCGCATGATACGGCGCAGCACGTAACCGCGTCCTTCGTTGCTAGGCAGGATGCCGTCGGCGATCAGAAAGGCGGTAGCACGGCTGTGGTCGGCCATGACGCGCATGGAGACATCCGTCTCTTCGTTGTCACCGTAGGTTTTACCCGCCAGTTGGGCAATGTTGCCAATGATGGCACGGAACAGGTCGGTGTCGTAGTTGCTCTTTACCCCCTGAACGACGGCGGTGATCCGCTCCAGACCCATGCCGGTATCGATGGATGGCTTGGGCAAGGGGGTCAGGGTGCCATCGGCATCGCGCTCGTACTGCATGAACACCAGGTTCCATAGCTCCAGAAAACGGTCGCAGTCGCAGACGCCAAGGGCGCAGTCGGGGCCGCAGCTCATCTCTTCACCCTGATCAATGTGAATTTCGCTGCATGGCCCGCAGGGACCGGTGTCACCCATGGCCCAGAAGTTATCTTTTTCGCCGAGACGGAGGATCCGCTCTTCACGCACCCCCATCTCATCACGCCAGATGTTGAAGGCCTCATCGTCATCTTCAAACACCGATACCCACAGGTGCTCGACGGGTAGCTTCATCTCGACGGTCAGAAATTCCCAGCCAAAGCGGATAGCGTCTTTTTTGAAGTAGTCACCAAACGAAAAATTGCCGAGCATCTCAAAAAAGGTGTGGTGGCGGGCGGTACGACCAACGTTTTCCAGGTCGTTATGCTTGCCGCCGGCGCGTACACACTTTTGTGAGGAGGTGGCACGGACGTAGTCGCGAGTTTCAGCACCGAGAAACAGGTCTTTAAACTGATTCATGCCGGCGTTGGTGAACAGCAGGGTAGGGTCATTGTGCGGAACCAGTGATGATGACGGCACGGCCTGATGCCCCTGCTTTTCGAAATACTGGATAAAACGTGCTCTAATTTCGTTGGCGCTTAACATGCGAGTCCTTTTTCCTTGAGATGGTTCAAAATCATGGCGAGGGGAAACCCCCGGCGCTGCAAAAAATTAACAATGCGACGTTTCTGACGCTGGTCCAGATTGCTGAAGTCCAGCTGGGCGTAGCGTCGCTCCACCAGTTCAGCTAACAGCTGATGTTCGTTATAATCATGGCGGCACTGGTCAATGGCCTGTGCTGCTTGCTGTTCGGTGACGCCGTCTTTTTTCAGCTCCTGCATCAACCGTACACCGACGGCACGGCCATTACGCATCAACTGGCTGGCGCGTTCAGTGGCATAACGCTGGTCATCAATATAGCCGAGTTCGCGGCAGCGATGCAATGCCTGTTCAATGTCGTCGTCATCACAGTCCTTGCGCCGCAAGCGTTGGCGCAGATCGGCTTCGCTGCGCGAACGCAGGGTCAACCAACGCAGAGCCAGGGCATAGGCGTTAGGAGACCCCCTTCTGTCCTCGGACAGCCTCCCGGGTGATCTGTCCAAAACGACTATTTCCCCTCTTTGTTTTCGTCCTGGGGATTGAATTGATCCCAGCTCAGATCGGAGGTGGAGGAGATACCGGACATCTTGAGTTTGAAGTCATCCGGGTTGGTGCTCTGACGCATGGCCTCTTCAAAGGTGATTAAGTTGTTTTTCAGCAGCCCCATCAGTGACTGGTCGAAGGTCTGCATGCCGTAGCTGTCGAAACCCTGCTGGATGGTGTCACGCAGCATCTTGGTCTTCTCTTTGTCGTCGATCAGCTCGCGGACCCGGGCGGTGGAGACCATCACTTCTATGGCCGGTACCCGACCCTTGCCATCGGCGCGTGGCACCAGGCGCTGGGAAACCACCCCTTTGAGGATCGATGCCAGTTGCAGGCGGATCTGGCGCTGCTGGAAGGGGGGGAAGGCACCGACGATACGGTTGATACTTTCCTGGGCATCAACGGTATGCAGGGTGGATAGCACCAGGTGGCCGGTTTCCGCCGCCGTCAGCGCTGTTTCGATGGTTTCAAAATCACGCATCTCGCCGACCAGGATGACATCGGGATCCTGCCGCAGGGCTGACTTCAGCGCATTGGCAAAGTTTTCGGTATCCACCCCCACTTCGCGCTGGTTGATGATGCTTTTCTTGTCGCGGTGCAAAAACTCGATGGGGTCCTCAATGGTGATGATATGGGCGGTGCGATTGGCATTGATGCAGTCGATCATGCTGGCCAGGGTGGTGGATTTACCGGAACCGGTGGTGCCGGTAACCAGGATCAGCCCGCGTTGTTCGGTGGTCAGTTTTTTGATCACCTCCGGTAGTTGCAACTCTTCCAATGTCTGGATGTTGAACGGAATGGCACGCAGAATCATCGAGATCGAGCCGCGCTGGGTAAACATATTGACACGGAAACGACCCATTCCCGGCACGCCATAGGCGAGATCGACCTCGTTGGTCCGTTCAAACCGTTCACGCTGCTTTTCGTTCATCATGGCGTAGGCCATTTTGCGAATATCTTCCGGCGACAGGCGTGGTGCCTTGGGCAGCGGACGCAGGGAACCGTCAATACGATATACAGGCGGCAAGCCGACCTTCAGATGCACGTCCGAGGCATTGGCCTTGAGCGCCATACCGAGAATGTCATTTAATTCCATGGCGTTACTCCTGGGTCTCAGATTCTTCTACACTGGACAGGCCGTAGAGCTCAAGTACCTGTTGCTCGATGACGTCGGCTGTCTCTGGATGCTCTTTGAGGTACTGCTTGGAATTCTCGCGACCCTGACCGATTCGCTCGTCGCCGTAGGAGAACCAGGCACCGCTCTTGTTGACAATGTCGTTGGCGACCCCTAAATCGACCAGCTCGCCGACCTTGGAGATCCCTTCGCCGTACATGATGTCAAATTCGGCCTCCTTAAACGGTGGTGCGGTCTTGTTTTTGACCACTTTCACTCGCGTGCGGTTGCCGATTACATCCTGGCCCTGCTTGAGGGTGGCGATCTTGCGGATATCCATCCGTACCGAGGAGTAGAACTTGAGGGCGTTACCGCCGGTGGTGGTTTCAGGGTTGCCGAACATGACACCGATCTTCATGCGGATCTGGTTGATGAAGATGACGCAGCAGTTGGATTTGCTGATGGTGCCGGTCAGTTTCCGCAATGCCTGGGACATGAGGCGCGCCTGCAGACCCATGTGGGAATCACCCATTTCCCCTTCGATTTCAGCACGGGGAACCAGGGCGGCGACGGAGTCGACCACCAGTATGTCGATGGCGCCGCTGCGTACCAGCACTTCGACAATCTCCAGGGCCTGCTCGCCGGTGTCCGGTTGCGACATCAGCAGATCATCGGCTTTAACCCCCAGTTTGCGTGCGTAGTTGATGTCAATGGCGTGTTCGGCATCGACAAACGCGGCGATGCCACCGGTTTTTTGTGCTTCGGCAATAATGTGCAGAGCCAGGGTCGTTTTACCCGAGGATTCGGGGCCATAGATTTCGATAATCCGGCCACGGGGAACACCACCTATGCCGAGCGCGACATCCAGGCCGAGGGATCCGGTCGGGATGGTGGCGATGTCACGCATGATATTGTCTTCACCCAGCCGCATGATGCTGCCCTTGCCAAACTGTTTTTCGATCTGCCCCATGGCCAAGTCAATTGCTTGTTTCCGGTTGTCTGTCGCCATTATGCTGCGTTCTCCTGTGGAAGAGTGCGGGTGAAACTCCGGTGTGCGTGTGGTTCTTGTCTCGCCACCCAGAGGGGGATTCATTGATTAAGGTTTTTATTCAAACACTAATCGATAGCATGAAAAAGAGTGCTTTTTCAACCATTAGTTGGTTGTTGTACGCCGATAATCGTTAAGCATTGAGGGTGCGTCGCAGCCAGTCGATGGCGGTGTAGGCGGTCTTGATGCGTACCTGTTGACGGTCGCCGCTGAAGTGGTATTCATGTACGTCGGTTGCGTTATGGGTTGCCAGGGCGATAAATACCGTGCCGCACGGTTTGTCGGCACTGCCGCCACCCGGCCCGGCAATGCCGGTGACCGCCAAGGCCAGATCTGTTTTAGCCCGCTGGCGGATGCCGTTGGCCATGGCACGGGCGCACTCGGCACTGACGGCTCCTTTTTTCAGCAGCAATTGGTTGGAGACCCCCAGACAATCGTGTTTGGCCGAGTTGGCGTAGCTGACGATGCCGCGCTCAAGAAACGCCGAACTGCCGGGTTGGTCGGTGAGGAGTTTGGCGATCAGGCCACCGGTGCAGGATTCTGCTAGCGACAGGGTTTTTTCGGCGCCAATCAAATCGCGTGTGACCACATCGGGCAGGGTTTCATCCCCCTGAGCAACGATAAACCGGCCAAGACGTTGACGCACCAGTTGTTCCGCTTGGTCAAGGGCTGATTCGTCGTTGCCCGAACTGTTGATCTTGACCAGCACCAACGGGTATTCGAGGCGAAATGATAACTGCACCTCCGGCGGTAAGATGTCGGCAGGCAGTTGCCGTTCGATGTCGCTTTCCGGCAGGCCAAACACCTTGAGTATCCGTTCGGCACAATACAGGCTGGGTTTCAGGTTGTGACGTAGCCAAGGGATGACGTGCTGCTGAAACATCTCGCGCATTTCATGCGGAACCCCCGGCATGAAAAACGCCGGACAGTTGTTGTGGGTGATGATGAACCCCGGAGCCGTGCCGCAGCGGTTTTCCATCACCATGGCTTTGTGTGGAATCAGCGCCTGCTTTTCGTTGCCGGGCGGGAACGGTTTTCCGGCGCGTTGAAAATAAGCTTCAATCTGCTTGAGAGCCAGATCGCTGAGGGTCAGGGAAAGATGAAAACCTTGGGCGGCAGCGCGGGCGGTGACATCATCGCGGGTGGGGCCAAGGCCGCCGCAGACCAGGGCGAGGATGTTCTGCTGGTTGAGATGCTGGAGGGTTGCGGCAATCTGCTGCGGATTGTCGGTCAGGGTGATTGCCTGATCTACCACATAGCCTTCGCTACGCAACGCACGGGCGATATCAGCGGTGTTGGTGTCCACCACATCGCCATTGAGCAGTTCATCTCCGATTGTGATAACAGCAATTTTCATCGTCGGCCTCGTTTACTCAATGGGGTTAAAATAAATTGGGGAGCAGCTTCATCAGCAGGCGCAGGCACAGCGCCGCATAGACGCCCGCCATTACATCATCCATGACGACGCCAAAGCCGTTTTTGACCTTGGTGTCAAACCAGGATGCCGGCCAGATCTTAAAAATGTCGAACAACCGGAACAGTAAAAAAGCGGCAATCGCCGTCGGCCAGTTGAAGGGCAGCAGCGCCACCGTGGTCAGGTAGCCGATCAGTTCATCGATGACGATGCGGCCATCGTCGGTGACGCCAAAGATCTTACCGGCCCGGTTGGCACTCCAGAACGACAGCAGCAGAATCGCCAGCCAGCTCAGGGCAAACAGGGCTGGTGAGAGGGGGGCCAGCAGGTAGAATAACGGAATACCCATCAGGGTACCGAAGGTGCCGGAGGCCACCGGCGCATAACCGAGACCGGCGTTGGTGGCTAAAAAGAGGATGAGCTGTTTCATGGTTGTCCTTGGTTTAAATGGCGCGCGCCGCATTAGCTGACGGGCACCTGTTCTTCAGTGAGGAGATAGAGCTGCTCCAGGGTGTCGATCAGCGTGTCAAATTGCGGATTGTCTGCATAGAGCAGTTCGCAGCGCACCAGTCGCGGATCGGCGAGTTGCAGTCCTTCCGGTGAGTGCTGGGCGAAGGCGTTGTTGTCGGCAAACTGGCGGATGACGGTGATCGGCCCGTTGGCGCAGGGTGTCAGGCGTAATTGTAGCATCTGCTTGAGGGCTGTGCGAGGCGGAAGATGCAGAGTGGCCGATTGTGGACGGACATTTTCACAATAAAAAGAGGCGGCCAGCTCGCCACCGATCAGCACCTGCTCTTCGAGGCGTTGTTCCTTGATGAGTAGCGGCAGGTTCTCAAGGTGCCATGGCGGGCTCAAGACACAACGATCTACCGCCAGCTTGGGGCGTAGTCGACTGATATAGCCGGTTTCCCACAGTTGACGCAAGGCGGTGTGGTTGCTGATATAGCGCCGATCGTGACCATCGTCAACCAATAGCTGCTTGGCCTGTAACTCTTTGATCACTGGGCCGACGGCCCCGAGGGCGACGGCGGCGCGCTGGGCGATGGTCCGATACGGTTGGTCGCAGAGCTGCGGGTCTTTGAGCAGCTGATAGATGATTTTGGCCCCGGACGATTGCTGACTGCGGTTGGGCAGTAGTTTAGGGGCTTTCTTACGTCGACCGCTGACCTCGTAAAACAGTGGTGGAGCATAGAGGGTGCCGTTACCAATACTGTCGAGGTAGTCGAGGTTGTGTTGCTGCAACAGTGTGGCCAGGCTTTCGGGCACGTAGTCCGCCAACAGTAATGGTGATGATGGTTGCTGATCGCTGAGAGTCTGCAACTGAAAAAACAACAACTGTGCCTGCTGGGGGGTGATACGCCAGGCCAGGCACACCGGACGACAGATGCTGCCCCAGTCACCAAACAGACGCAGACTACCGCTGAAGGGCGGCGGCGTATCATCGGCGATAAATTCAGCATCAAGAC
Organism: Desulfuromonas sp.; assembly: GCA_021162745.1. GTDB lineage: Bacteria > Desulfobacterota > Desulfuromonadia > Desulfuromonadales > Desulfuromonadaceae > Desulfuromonas. The sequence continues at coordinate 25,609 of JAGGYC010000085.1, forward strand.
CGGGGCGTTTTTTTAACATGGCGATGATTGATTGGATGATTTTTGATTCACGCAAGGTTGGTCGGGACATGGCACCCTCAAGAGATGATGGAGTCGATTGTTCAATAGTCTATCGTGTGCAGAGCTGTTTGTACAACTGGAAAAACTGAACGCGGCATCTTTTTTAACTGGATAATAGAATGGGGCGATGGCGGGGGGGCGTTGGCTGTACTCGACCGGTGGAGGGCTATTTAGCTGTGTGGGTGGCCGCCAATCAGGTGGAAATCGATATGGATGGCACTGGGAAAGGATTTCATGGGGAGCGATCGCGTTTCCGTGGGGCCATTAGTCGTTATCGTGGGATTGAATCACACCTTGCGCTGAAGCAGCTTCGTGACTTCAACGGCAGGCAATGGCTTGCTGAACAGGTAGCCCTGAGCTTCATTGCAATTTAAATCTTCGAGAAATGTCCTCTGTCTATCGGTTTCGATCCCTTCAGCGGTAATCTGTAAATTCAAGCTGTGGCCCATGGCGATAATCGTTCTGGTGAGGATTTCACCATTATCGTTTTCACCGATATCCCAGACAAATGAGCGATCAATTTTCAGCCGATTAATCGGTAGCCTCTTCAGATAATTGAGGGAAGAGTGGCCGGTGCCGAAATCATCGACCGATAACTCAACCCCCAGCGCCTGTATCTGCTGCAATACCGCAATCGATTGTTCTGGATGGCGCATGATAAACCCTTCGGTGATCTCCAGCTCCAGTGCATAGGCGGGACAACCTGTTTGCTGGAGCACTTTTTGTACCGTCTGTGGCAAGGTGTCGAGTTGGATCTGTTTTCCTGAAAGGTTAACGGCGACCCGGTGGATATCAATGCCCTGCCGCCGCCATGTGACCAGTTGCTCACAGGCGGTCTTCAGTATCCATTCCCCCATGGGGATGATGAGTCCGGTCTCTTCACTTAAGGGGATAAATTTGTCCGGCGGCACCAATCCCATCTCGGGGTGTTGCCAGCGCATCAGCGCTTCTACGGCAACAATTTTCCCTTCGGGCAGGGTGACCTGAGGCTGGTAATGGACCACCAATTCGCCTCGTTCCAGTGCCCGACGCAGTTGGGCTTCCAGCAGTACTTTTTCCATGGCCGATTCCGTCAGCTGGGCGGAATAAAGTTGATAGCGGTTTTTGCCCTTTTCTTTCGCCTCATACATGGCGGCATCGGCGTTTTTGAGCAGATCTTCCATGTTGTCACCGCTACCGTCAAATTCCACAATACCGATACTGCAACTGGTAAATAGTTCGTAACTACCGACCATAAAAGGCTGTTGCATGCTGTTGATGATCTGCTGGGCTCTGGATATCGCATTTTGAACCGTGCGGATACTCTGCAAAATGATGACAAATTCATCGCCGCTCAAATGGGCGACGGTGTCTACTTCGCGACTATGTTCCTGCAGGCGCTCAGCCACCGTTTTGAGTATCTCGTCACCGGCACTGTGGCCGAGGCTGTCGTTGATTTTTTTGAAATTATCCAGATCGAGAAACAACACGGCGCCATGGTTGTTTTCCCGTTTAGCGTATTGAATGGAGTGTTCAAGGCGAGCGCCCAGCAGCAAGCGGTTGGGCAGTCCGGTCAGGGGATGGTGGTGGGCCAGGTGCTTGAGTTGTTGCACCGCTTGCTGGCGGGCAGAGATGTCGCGCATTACACCATGGACGATTGGCCCATTTTCCGTTGGTATCATAGTGGCAGAAATTTCAACGGGGACGATATCGCCATTTTTACTCAGGTGGTTCCATTCAAAGAGATGACTCCCCTTTGTTAGGGTGATTTTGATCATTTCGGCTGCTTTGATTTTTGACTCTGTGCCGTCTGGTTGAAATTCCGGCGATATTTGTGCCGGTGTTTTTTTCAATAACTCATCGATACTGCTGTAATTTAATAAATTCACCGCCGCATTATTGCAGTCGATAAATAAACCATTTTTATTGATAACCATGGCATCCATCGAGTTTTCAAAGAATGTCCGATACTTTTTTTCGCTGCGCTGTAATTGTTCCCTGACATGATATTCCTTGGTCACATCGCGAAAAACCAGCACCACGCCGGTGATGGTGCCGGCGATATCGTGGATAGGTGCCGCAGAATCAGCGATCTGGTATTCGTTACCACCTTTGGCGATAAGCATGGTGTGGTTGGCAAACTCAACGGTTTTGCCGCTTTTAAGAACCTGTTGAACCGGATTATCCGCTTCGCTATGGGTTGTGGCGTTGACAACATGAAACACATCCGTTAACGGCCTGCCTTTGCCTTGCATAACGCTCCAGCCCGTCAACCTTTCAGCGACAGGATTCATGCGGGTGATATTGCCCTGGGTGTCCGTGGCAATGACGGCATCGCCGATG
>JAGGYC010000008.1 GCA_021162745.1 Desulfuromonas sp.
CCACCTTGTTGATCAGCGGATGGTGCTGTGGGCACTGGCCGATATCGATCACATCGTGGGTGCCACGCTTATACAGGCCGACAGAGGCTTTGCCGTGATGTTTGGATATGGCCAGTTTGGCGGTGGTTCGGTAGCCGAATGTTTGCGGTGCCGCCCAGATGGTGTCGGGTTCCAGATTCTGGACGGAGGGGTAGTGACTGATGGCACCGGCAATCAACTGTTGCTTGTACTCCAGTTGATGGGGGTAGGCCAGATGGATCAGTGGGCAGCCGGGGCACTGCGGGGCCAGTGAGCAGCCGGGGATCACCCGTTGAACACTCTTTTTCAGCACTTTGGTCAAGCGGCCGATACAGCGGGTCTGTCCCTCGTGTTCTATGACCGCTTTAACTTCTTCACCGGGGAGGGTGTTGGCGATCAGAATCTCTTTTTTTTCATGGCGTCCAACGCCAACGCCATCGTCATTGAGGCTGTCAATGGTGACGGTGGTGGTGACTGCGGGGGGCGTTGGGCGTTTTTTTGCGGGGCGTGAGCCGGGTTTTTTCATATTTAATCCATAGTTAAATTGATTTTGAGCGACAGTAACCGCTCGGCGAAGTGGTGTCAATGCTATCTTTGCGCCTTGACGCTGTCGGTGCGCTGTGGCTAGATGCACACAGTATTCTAAGCAGCCTGTCGGACTTGGCGAATCGTAGCGAGAAATTAGCTGTTCGAGATCAGATTTTTGGACATTTGAGAGCGGATAGCTGGACTATTTGTCGAAAATGTACGGAAATATGAGCCGATTAGATGATTTCGCAGTAGATTCTTGCTATGTCCGACAGGCTGCTAGGTGGAGGTAAAGATGATAGAAAATACCCGGCGGGTTTCCCGTTTTGTTCAAGTTGGTGATGTCCAGGTCGGCGGCGATGCGCCCATATCGGTTCAATCCATGTGTAATACCGATACTCGCGATGTTGCGGCTACCGTTGGTCAGATTACGGAGCTCGTCGCTGTAGGGTGCGAGATCATCCGTTGCGCAGTGCCGGATGCAGAGGCGGCGGCGGCATTGGCGCCGATTGTTAAGCAGTGTCCGATCCCGTTGATCGCTGATATCCATTTTGATTACCGCCTGGCACTACAGGCTCTGGATAGCGGTGTGGCTTGTTTGCGGATCAATCCGGGCAATATTGGTGAACAGTGGAAAGTGGCCGAAGTGGTCAAGGCCTGCGCCGAGCGTCAGGTGCCGATCCGCATCGGCGTCAACGGTGGTTCGCTGGAAAAAGAGCTGCTGGAGAAGTACGGTCATGCCACGCCGGAGGCGATGGTGGAGAGTGCCCTGGGGCATATCCGTATTCTGGAAGAGCTGGGGTTCGATCAACTTAAAGTCAGCCTGAAAGCTTCCGATGTGCGCCGCACGGTGGCGGCTTACCGCCTGCTGGCCGGGCAGGTGGACTATCCGCTGCATGTCGGCATTACCGAGGCCGGTACCACCTGGGCCGGAACCATCAAGAGTGCTGTTGGTTTGGGGGCGCTGCTCTACGATGGTATCGGCGATACCTTGCGTGTTTCTTTAACCGGCGATCCGCTGGAAGAGGTGCGGGTAGGCTGGGAGATTCTCAAGGCGATGGAGCTGCGGCAGCGCGGGCCGGTGTTTGTCAGTTGTCCCACCTGTGGCCGCTGCCAGATCGACTTGATCAGCGTGGCTGAAGAGGTGGAGCAGCGTCTACAACACCTGACCGTACCGTTGACCATCGCCGTGATGGGTTGCGTCGTCAACGGCCCCGGCGAGGCGCGTGAGGCTGATTTGGGCATTGCCGGTGGAAAAGAGATGGGATTGCTGTTCCGCAAAGGGGAGATTGTCCGGCGCTTGCCGCAGGCCGAGCTGGCCGATGCCTTGGTGGCGGAAGCCGAGCAGATGGCTGAAGAGGTGAGCGATTAGTACCGCTCACCTTTCGTGTTGGATTCACCGTTCGTTCTGGCTGCTGGCGGGAACGGCCCGTTTAAAGGCCCAGGCCTCAATCTTTTTGATCTGTTCGGCCATGGTTACCGAGATCGGCACTGTTTTGCCGATTGCTTCCATCAGGTCTTTAGCGGTCATTGGTCGTTGTTCCGCCAGGGCTTCAAATTTGGCGCTGGCCACCGCCTGTTCAATCTCGGCACCGGAAAAGCCTTTGCTGGAATGGGCCAGGGTGTCGGGATCAAACGACTGTTCGTCGAGCCCCTGCTTGTGCAGATGGATGCGAAAAATTTCTTTACGTTCCTCCAGGCCGGGCAGGGCGATATAGAAGATCTCGTCAAAGCGCCCCTTGCGCAGCACCTCGGCGGGCAATGTTTCGATGGCGTTGGCCGTTGCGGCAACAAACACCGGACTCTTTTTCTCCTGCATCCAGGTCAAAAAATAGCCGAGCACCCGTGACGCAGATCCCCCGCCCGATTTAAAACCCTGCTCGGAGATGCCCGATTCAATCTCATCGATCCACAGTACGCAGGGTGACATTGCTTCCGCCAGCTGGCAGGCTTGGTGCAAGCTGCGTTCCGGGGAGCCGTGGCTGCCGCCATAGATGGTGGCCATATCCAGCCGCAGCAGGGGCAGGCTCCAGCGCGAGGCGATGGCCTTGACGAACAGACTCTTGCCGCAGCCGCTGATCCCCATCAGCAGTACGCCGCTGGGGAGGTTTTCCCCCTGACTCAACTCGATGGTACCGAAGGCTTTTTCGCGTCGGGCCATCCAATGCTTGAGATTCTCCATGCCACCGACCTGATCTGGTCGCAGATCGTTTTCGATAAATTCGATGATACCGCTCTGCTGTAACGCCTGTTTTTTGTCCAGATGCAGGGCATCTACCACATCGTCGAGGTTGTCCCCTTTGGTGGTTCTGGCCATGCGCAGCGCCCGTTCAAGGCGTAACAGGTCTAGACCCTGGGCGGCGATCACCATTTTGCGCAGGGCGTCATCCTGCTGAAGCAGTTGGTCGAGAAACGGGTCCTTGGCGCGACCGGCTTCGAGGTAGGCCGATAATTCGTTGCCGTTGGGCAGCGGATGGCGAAGCTGGACAAAGTAATTACGCAAGGGTTCGGGGACGACCATCTTCGGGGCGAGAAAGACCAGGCTTCTACGCGTGGCGCTACGTTGCTGGGCAAAATCAATTAGCAGTCGTTGCAATTGCGGGTTGTCGTTCCAGTACCAGTGCATATCGACAAAGATGTAGATGGCATGGCCCTGTTGGGCAAGGGCCCAGCGCACGGCCTTGATCGGGTCGAGACTGTCATCGACACCGGCAAAACCCTCAGTGCAGGACCACACCTTGGGCATCTCCATCCCCTTGATGGCTCGGGCAGCATTTTGGATCAGTTGTGTGGAGCGTTGTTCGTTGTCCGTGGTGATGGCCACAAGGGGGGTACCGGAAGCAACGTGTTGGGCAAAGTTGGTGATGGTCAGCGTCTCATTCATGTCAGTCTTCTGTTCCAGGGCAAGGTGGTTTAGCGTGGCAAAGCGGCGGGCACGCGACATTCGTAGAATAGCATTGAAGCCGGTGGCTCCGCTTGCATTTTACCCTGAAATAAGCTAGCGTGCGAACGTATTTATACTCTATTGAAAAAACCTCTTACTGTTGACATATAAGGACGGAAAATTATGCGTTTAACCGAGTATTTGTTGCCCACCCTCAAGGAAACCCCTGCTGATGCCGAGATTGTCAGCCATCGGTTGATGCTGCGTTCAGGGATGATCCGTAAGGTTGCTGCCGGAATCTATACCTACCTGCCGTTGGGTTTGCGCTCGGTGCGCAAGGTTGAACAAATTGTTCGTGAGGAGATGGATCGCGCCGGTGCCATGGAGTTGTTGATGCCGATGGTGCTGCCGGCAGAGTTGTGGCAGGAATCGGGACGCTGGGAACAGTACGGTAAAGAGCTGCTGCGCCTGCGGGATCGCAAGAATAGCGAATTTTGCCTCAGTCCGACCCATGAAGAGGTGATCACCGATGTGGTGCGCGGCACAGTGCGTTCCTATCGTCAGCTGCCTCTCAATCTCTATCAGATCCAGGGTAAGTTTCGCGATGAGATCCGGCCCCGTTTTGGCCTGATGCGTGGCCGTGAGTTTATCATGAAGGACGCCTATTCCTTTGATATCGATGATGTCAGCGCGGATAGCTCTTATGACAAGATGTATCAGGCCTATCAGCGTATTTTTAAACGCTGTGGCTTGGACTTTCGAGCCGTCGAGGCCGATACCGGCAACATCGGTGGTTCATCATCCCATGAATTCATGGTGTTGGCCGAGGCGGGCGAGGATGCCATTGTCTCCTGCGATAGCTGTGAGTATGCGGCCAATGTCGAAAAAGCGCAGATGCGTATGGATCGTCAGACGGTGCCGGAGCCGACTGCCGAGCTGCAGCTTGTCGGTACCCCGCAGCGTAAAACCATTGCTGAAGTGGCCCAGTTTCTGGAACTGCCGCAAAGTCGCCTGATCAAGACCCTGTTGGTGGAGACCGATGGCGGCGAACAGCTGGCTGTTCTGTTGCGCGGTGATCGTGAGCTCAATGAAATTAAATTGTGCCGCTTGCTCGACTGTCTCGAAGTGACCATGCTCAGCGAAGAAGCGGTTCAGCAATTGACCGGAGCGCCGAGTGGTTTTGCCGGCCCTGTCGATTTGAGCTGCCGCATTCTCGCTGATAACGAGGTGCGGACCATGGCTGACAGCGTTATCGGCGCCAACCAGGCCGATGCCCACTATCTGGGGGCGAATGTCGGCCGTGATTTTCAGGTCAGCGAGTTCGCCGACCTGCGTCAGGCGGTTGCTGGCGACGGTTGCCCGCGCTGTGATGGAACCCTGCAGAGCTGGCGTGGTATCGAGGTGGGCCATGTGTTCAAGCTGGGCACCAAGTATTCCCAAGCCCTTGGCGCGAAGGTACTCAACGCCAACGGCAAAGATGTTCCCCTGGTGATGGGGTGTTACGGCATCGGTATCGGTCGCACGGTAGCGGCGGCCATTGAACAGAATTACGACGATAGCGGCATCATTTTCCCGATGCCGATTGCTCCGTTCCAAGTGATCATCACCTTGCTTAACCCCAAGGACGAGCAGGTGCGTGAAGCCGGTGGCCAACTTTATGACCAACTGCTACGAGCTGGGATTGAAGTGCTGCTGGATGATCGTGATGAGCGTCCGGGCAGCAAGTTTAAGGATGCGGAGCTGATCGGCATTCCCATTCGGGTGACCGTTGGCAATCGGGCCCTTAAGGAGGATGCTTTTGAGGTACAGAAGCGCAAGGACGGCGAACGGCAGATGATGGCTGTTGCCGATACGGCGGCCTGGTTGATCGACGAAGTCAAGCGCGAACTGGCGGAGTAACCAGTGTATCGCGTGGCGTTAGACGACAGTGGCTGTGTAAGTCTTCCCCGACGGGTGATCGCGGCGTTGGACGGAAGTGATTTGGTTATCGCTTCGTCCTCTCCGCAGCATGTGCTGTTGGCCGTCGAGGGGCAGCGTCAGCCCTGTTTGTCGGCATCCCTTGGTGCCGTTGGTATTGCCGATGTGTTGTCGTTTTTCAACATGTTTCGCCAGACCGGGATCCTTTATCTCGATTTGCCCGATGGTGAGCGCCAGGTGTTCTTCCAGGATGGGGAGATTATCTTTGCCACCAGTCAGCGCTATGAAGAGGATATTGGTGAGGTCCTTTGTGAGATCGGGAAACTGGAGCGCAAGGCCCTTAATGACGTCCGTAGTAGTCTTGAACCCGATGCGATACTGAGTCAGGTCCTGGTGCGGAAAAATCTTGTTGCCGCTCGCGATCTGTGGCTGGCGACGCGCAGTCAGGTTGAAAAGATTGTTTACAATCTGTTCGTCTGCCAAGAGGGCAGTTGTTATTTTGCGTCCGGCGATTTGCAGCGTGATGATATCGTCCGGCTGTCGATGAGTACCCAAAACCTGATCATGGAAGGGTTGCGCCGCATCGATGAAAAAGCACTGTATATGCGTCGATTGCGATCACTTGACGCCGTTTTGTCCTACAGCGGCCGGTCTCCAGCCGATCTGGTCGAGGAGGAAAAAAAGGTTGTTAGTCTGATCTATTCGACACCGGCAACGGTTGGTCAGTTGCTGGTGCGAAGTGGCCTGTCGGAGTTTGATGGTCTGCGAGTATTATATCAACTGGCCGAAAAGAGGATGGTTGATATCGCCGGTGCCAAAGAGGAGCCGCTGGATGGCCCCATCAGCGAGCTGTTTGAGATCTTTAATGCTGTGCTGCGTTTGTTGTATGATTGTGTGGGTGATAAGGCACCGGGCTTTGTTGCCGATGCGAATCAATTCATGCGTGAGGTCCCTCATCCTCTCAATTATGTCTTTCGCGGTGTTTGTTTGCAACCCGATGGAACCCTCAATGGTCGCCAAGTTGTAAAAAACCTGTTGGGCCTTGAGGAGATCGACCAGATGAAACTGTTGGTCGAAGGTTTGAATGAATTGGTTTACATGGAATGTATGGGCGCTCGTCTGGCTCTGGGAGCCCAGGGAAGTGCGGATTTGATTCGGCGCGTTCAGGAGATAACGGCTCGTGCCAAACGTTTGCTCGGTTAGTACGCTGGTGCGCTCTGTGGGTCGTATTTCACGATTTAACTGATATAATGATGGGCCGGGATCGGATTTGCCGTATGTTGGCCGAATTCAAATCTGGTTTGCAGGAGGTAGGAGATAATGAAAGAGCGGCTGATCTTTGCACTTGATGTCGACAGTTTTGACGAAGCCCGGCACTGGGTTGAGCTATTGTCTGCTGAGGTGGGAATGTTCAAAGTCGGCAAGCAGCTGTTTACGCGTTGCGGGCCTCAAGTGGTGCAGATGATTCGAGAACAGGGCGGTGGCGTTTTCCTCGACCTGAAATATCACGATATTCCGAACACCGTTGCCAAAGCGTGCGTAGAAGCGGCACGCCTCGGCGTGCAAATGTTCAATGTTCATGCTCTAGGTGGCGCGACCATGATGAGAACCATGGTTGAAGAGGTGCGTGCTGCCGCTGAGGCTGAAGGGTTTGAAGTGCCGATTATGCTGGCGGTGACGATCCTGACCTCTTCCAGTGAGAGTGATTTGCGTGCTGTGGGGATTGATCGTCCCGTTGTCGAGATGGTGCCGTTGTTGGCACGCTTGAGCCAGCAGTCTGGCTTGAGTGGTGTGGTTGCCTCAGCCCAGGAGTTACCATTGATCCGTCAGGCATGTGGTGACGATTTTATCGTCGTGACGCCGGGGGTCCGTCCGGCAAACGCTGCGCTGGATGATCAGCAGCGGGTGATGACGCCGGCAAAGGCTATTGCGGTCGGTGCCGATTTCTTGGTGGTCGGTCGACCGATCTCCAGGGCCGAAGACCCTGTCGCTGTAGCGCGAGCTATTGTTGCAGAAATGTCAGAGGTTAGCGCGTGAGCAGCTATTTGTATGGTTTGAATGCCGTAAGTGAAGCCTTGGCTCAGAATTGCAAGATCCGTTCGTTCTGGGTGCTGCGCAATGCTGACAATCAGCGACTTAAGACGCTGTTGTCAACGGCTGAGGCCGGTGGTATCAGCGTGAAGCGAACAGATCGTGCTGGGCTGGAGAAGCTGGTTGGCCCAGTTGGACATCAAGGCGTTGTTGCTCAAGTCGCTGAGCGTGAAAATGTGGGGTTGGCGGAGCTGCTACAGCGTCATGCGGGCAGGGGGGCGTTTTTTCTTGTTCTCGATGGTGTCACGGATCCACATAATTTTGGTGCTCTGATCCGTTCGGCTGCGGCAGCGGGATGTCAGGCGGTGATTTTTGCTAAGGATAGATCTTGTCCGGTGACGGCTGTGGTCGAAAAAGCTGCGGCGGGGTCTATTGCCCATATTGCCCTGTGTCAGGTGACCAACCTTGCCCGGGCCATCGAGGAGATTAAGTCGGCCGGGGTCTGGGTGTATGGCCTGGCCGGAGAAGAGAGCCAATGTTTGTTTGATGCCGATCTGTCCGGGGAGCTGGCCCTGGTTGCCGGCAGCGAAGGTAAGGGGGTTAGGCCTCTGGTGCGTAAAATGTGCGATGGTTTGTTGTCGATTCCAATGCCGGGCAAGATTGAGTCGTTGAATGTTTCTGTTGCGACCGGTGTGGCCCTGTTTGAGGTGGTTCGTAGTCGGCTCAAGGTAAAACAATAAAAATCGCTAAAAGCTGTTGACATGATATGGAGAATCATCTATAAATCTCCTCGCTTGTCGTAACAACCATTTTTTTTATTGAGAAAGTGGTTGCAAAACCCGTCTGGGTGGAGTATAGATTGCGACTCTGTGCTGGCGTAGCTCAATAGGTAGAGCACCTCACTTGTAATGAGGATGTTGTGGGTTCAATTCCTATCGCCAGCTCCATTAAAAAAAACAATAGGGCGCAGGCCTTTTAGAAAGTCCCCTGGAGGGGTTCCCGAGTGGCCAAAGGGATCAGACTGTAAATCTGACGTCGTAGACTTCGGAGGTTCGAATCCTCCCCCCTCCACCACAATTTCATATCGGACGAACACGATCTTCTTGTTGCAGGAGCTTTATGCGGGTACTGCGAAAGAGGGTCGGACTAGTCTATGGTGTAAATGTCCGGATTTTGGGCGGGAGTAGCTCAGTTGGCTAGAGCATCAGCCTTCCAAGCTGAGGGTCGCGAGTTCGAGTCTCGTTTCCCGCTCCATTAAAATCAGAACAAAGTGTGTAGGCCCACATAGCTCAGTAGGTAGAGCACTTCCTTGGTAAGGAAGAGGTCACCGGTTCAAATCCGGTTGTGGGCTCCATATGTTCTGTTTTTGCATTCGGATGGACTTTCGGAAGGATTCTTGTTTGCCAACATAGTTGTTATCGTAAAGCGTAAAGATTAGATAAACGAGAGGAATAACGTCATGGCAAAAGAAAAATTTGAAAGAACAAAGCCCCATGTCAACATCGGTACAATCGGTCACGTTGACCATGGTAAGACCACACTGACCGCTGCCATTACCAAGGTAATGGCTGGCTTGGGTCAAG